>JAUNBX010000007.1:0-48943 GCA_030526875.1 Clostridium perfringens
GATCAAGTAATTTTTAGCTTGGTCTCTTAAATTTTGTTTTGGATTATGTTTTTTATAGTATATAATTAGAGTAAGATTTAAATAAAAAAATTGGAGGAAAAATGGAAGGTATTATTGTAAAAGGTATTGGAGGATTTTATTACATAAAAACCTCTAGTGATATAATAGAATGTAAAGCTAGAGGGAAATTTAGATATGAATCATTAAAACCAATGGTTGGAGACAAGGTGAAAATAGATATTGTTAATGGAAAAGGAACAATAGAAGAAATTTTGCCAAGAGCATCAACTCTTATAAGGCCTACAGTTTCTAATGTAACACAGGCTTTTGTTGTTTTTGCTATAAAAAAACCAGATATAAACTATGATCTTTTAAATAGATTTCTAGTTCTTTGTGAATATAATGATATAAAAGCTACTGTATGTCTAAATAAAAAAGATTTATGTACAGAAGAAGAAAAAGAAGAAGTAAAGAGTATAATAAATAATATAGGTTATGAAGTTTTATTTATAAATGCTAAAGAAAAGGAAGGAATAGATGAATTAAAGCTAAGGCTAAAGGATAATATAACAGTTCTTTGTGGGCCATCAGGTGCTGGAAAATCAACTCTTTTAAATGGCCTTATTGATAAAAAACATATGGAAACAGGAGAAATAAGTAAAAAATTAGGTAGAGGAAAACATACTACAAGACATAGTGAACTTATAGAAATAGAAAATGGGTTTTTAGTAGATACTCCTGGGTTTTCAACATTAGGATTAGATTTTATAGATAAAGATGATTTAAAATATTGTTTCCCAGAGTTTAAAGAGTATAATAATCTTTGTAAGTTTAATGGATGTAATCACTATAAAGAGCCAAATTGTGCTGTGAAAGAGAATGTACAAAAAAATAATATAAATCCATTAAGATATGAATTTTATATAAAATCATTAGAAGAAATAATAAATAGGAGAGTGACAAAATGGTAAATTTATCACCATCAATATTATCAGCAGATTTTTGTAATTTAGGAGAACAAGTAAAAATAGTAGAGGAAACTAATACTAAGTTTCTTCATATAGATGTTATGGATGGAAGTTTTGTTCCTAATATAAGCTTTGGTTTTCCAATAATAAAGGCTATTAGAAAAAATAGCAAAATGATATTTGACGTTCATTTAATGATAGAAAACCCATCAAAATATGTTGATGAATTTATAGACTGTGGAGCAGATATTATAACATTTCACTATGAGACTGAAAGACATATAGATAGAACTATAAACTATATAAAAAGTAAAGGATGTAAAGCTGGTATAGCATTAAATCCAGGAACTCCTGTAGCTGTTTTAAAAAATGTACTACCAAGTTTAGATATGGTTTTAATAATGTCTGTAAATCCAGGGTTTGGAGGACAAAGCTTTATTTCATATTCTATAGATAAGATAAAAGAAGTTAAAGAGTTAGCTAAAAAATTAGGAAGAGAAGACCTTTTAATAGAAGTAGATGGTGGAGTAGATAAAAATAATATAAAATCTATAGTAGAGGCAGGAGCAAATGTATTAGTTGCAGGTTCTGCTGTTTTTAGAGAAAATAGGATAAAAGAAAATATAGAAGCTTTAAATGAGGCTTTAAGATAAATGAAAGCTTTAATAGTATCAGGAGGCACACCTCCTACAGAGGATATATTTTTACAAGAAGTGAAAACATGTGATATATTAATTGGAGCTGATAAGGGTTGTGAAACATATTTTAAATATAATTTTATACCGGATTATGCTTTAGGAGATTTTGATTCTATAAATGATTTTTATAAGGAAAAATTAAAACTAACTAATGTCATAAAATATAATAGTGAAAAAGATAATACAGACTCAGAGATAGCTCTTTTAAAAGCCATTGAACTTAATGCGGATGAAATATGTATACTTGGGGTTACAGGAAGTAGGATAGACCATGTTTTAGGGAGTTTAGGGTTATTGAATATTGCACTAGAAAATAATGTGGAATGTTATATAAAAGATAAGAATAATATTATAATATTAACAAATAAAGATATATCTTTAAAAGATAAGGGGTATAAATATATATCATTTCAAGCTTTTGGAGAAAATATAAGGAGTTTTTCTATAAAAGGTGCTAAATATGAAGTTAACAATTGTCTTTTAAGTTTTGGAGATGGCAAATTTATATCTAATGAATTTTTAAATAGTGAAGATATAAATATAAAATTTCAAAATGGAAAAATTTTAATTATATATTCAAAAGATTAGCAACAAATTTGAAACTTATGAATATAATAAAATAAGATTAATTTTATTTTAGGGGGATAATATGAAAATAGTAGCGGTGAAATTACCTAAGTGTTTATGTAGAATATTAAGAATGTTTAAAGGAAAAAAGAAAACTACATAAAATAAAGACGCAGTATCATTTTTGATACTGCGTTTTAAATATATTTTAAATATATTTATTTTTAAACAAAAGAAAAATGCAATTGTTTATCAATTGCATTTTCTACAAAGAACTATTAAAGAGCTCTTTGTACTTTGCCAGATCTTAAACATCTAGTACAAACAGATACAGTTTTTGGAGTTCCGTTAACGATAGCTTTAACTTTTTGAACGTTTGGAGCCCAAGTTCTGTTAGAGTGTCTATGAGAATGACTGAATTGTCTTCCTGATATAACACCTTTATCACATATTTCACATCTTCTTGACATTTAAAAACACCTCCTACCATTATAAATATAAATTTCAATAGGACGTTACTATTCTAACATAACATATATAATATATGCAAGTACAAAAATTAGTTTATTACTAAAATTTTTACATATAAGATTATATAATTCTTGAATAATAAAAATATTTAATATAAAATATATTATATGAATAAGAGGAGGAATCGCAATGATTGGATATTCTAATGAACATGGAAATGTCATATATGCTGATGAGGTAATATCAAAAATTGTAGGTTTGGCCACAATGGAGTGCTATGGTGTAGTTGGCATGGTTTCTAAAAGCGCAACAGAAGGCCTTTGGGAACTTATGAGAATCGAGAATTTAGCTAAAGGCGTAAAAATAGAACGTAAAGATGAAAGATTAATAATAGAACTTTTTGTTATGGTTGAATATGGAACAAAGATATCTGTAATATCAAATAATATAATACAGAAGGTAAAATATAATGTAGAAAACTATACAGGATTAAAGGTGGCAGCAATAACAGTTAATGTTCAGGCGGTTAGAATTTAGGAGGTAGACGTAATGGATTTTACTAAGATAAATGGAAGGCATTTTTACTCTATGATGAGTAATGCAGCACTTAGACTAGAGGAGCAAAGCGATTATGTAAATTCTTTAAATGTCTTCCCAGTTCCAGATGGAGATACAGGAACTAATATGTCTATGACATTTAGAGCAGCAGTTAAGGAGATAAATGAAGCAGATCTAAAGAGTATAGGAGATGTTTCTAAAAAAATGGCAAAAGGTGCTTTAATGGGAGCTAGGGGAAACTCTGGAGTAATCTTATCTCAAATATTAAGAGGGATATCTAAAGGATTAGAAAACAAGGAAGAAGTTAACAGTAAGGAGTTTGCTCTTGCTATATTAGAGGGTAGTAAATCTGCTTATAAAGCTGTTATGAGACCTACTGAAGGAACAATACTAACAGTTATAAAATCAGCAGGGGAAGCAGCAGTTAGAAATGACAACATTGAAGACATAGCATCTCTTATGGATATAGTATGTAAAGAGAGTAAGATAACTTTAGACAAAACTCCAGAAATGCTTCCAGCACTTAAAAAAGCTAAAGTTGTAGATTCAGGTGGAATGGGACTTTTAATAATACTAAAAGGTATGTTAGAGGCATTAAACAGCAATTTAAATACATCAAAAATAGAGGGAAATAAAAATGTAACTTCTTTAAGTAACAATGCAAATCAATTAAGTGATGAGGATATAAAATTTGGGTATTGTACAGAATTTATAATACTAGGAGATGCAAAACAAGCAGATGATTTTAGAAAATCTATAGAAGGTATGGGAGATTCTGAAATAGTAGTAGGTTATGATGATGTAATAAAGGTTCATATTCATACAAATGATCCAGGAAGTGTCTTATCAAAGGCAGTATTACTTGGAGAATTATCTAAAATAAAAATAGATAATATGAGAGAAGAACACAGAGAACTTTTAGGTGATATACAAAACCAATCTATGGAAACTAGCGTGGATAAAGAGCTTGATGAAATAAAAAAATATGCATTTATATCAATTGCAATGGGAGATGGAATTGCAAATATATTTAAAGATTTAGGTGTTGATAAAGTTATAGAAGGCGGCCAAACAATGAATCCTAGTACTCAGGATATATTAGAAGCAATAGATACTATAAATGCAGAGCATATAATTATATTTCCAAACAATAAAAATATAATTATGGCAGCAAATCAAGCAGCTGAAATATCAGAGAAGGATATAAGAGTAATTCCAACTAAAACAATTCCTCAAGGTATAACATGCATAACAATGTTTAATGGAGAAGAGGATGTAGATACAAATGTTGAATCGTTAATATCTATGATGGAATGTGTAAAAACTGCATCAGTAACTTATGCGGTAAGAGACACTGAGATGGATGGAAAAGAAATTAAAGAAGGAGATATCCTAGGGCTAATAGAAGGAAAAATAGTCGAAGTTGGAGAAAATCCATGTGATGTTGCTAAAAAACTTTTAGATAGCTTAGTTAACGAAGATTCAGAGCTTATAACTATATTTAAGGGAAAAGATATAGAAGAAGATAAGATGAATGAGTTTGTAGAAGAGACAGAAGAAAAATATAGTGATTTAGACGTTCAATGCTATGATGGTGAACAACCACTATACTATATAATAATGTCAGTAGAATAAAAATATTTAGTAAGTTATAAATATTTAAAAAGTTAGGCTTTGCATATAAAAATAGCAAGGCCTAACTTTTTATATTAAAATTTATTTTAAGGGAATCAATAAATTTGTATTTTAAGGAGGAGATTATTTTGGATATATATTCAGATATATCTAATATAGAAGGTGTTGGAGGTAAAACAAGAGAGAAATTTAATAAGATGGGTATATTTACGATTTTAGACCTTCTTTTATATTTTCCAAGAGATTATACTTTTTTAAGTAAAGATATTCTAGAGGATGATTCATTAGAAAAGGGAAAATCAGTTTTAAAATGTAGAGTGGAGAGATATTTAGGGAATATTTTAACTAGAACAGGAAAAAGAATAACAACAATAGAGTTTTTAAGTGGAGATAAAAAAATCTTAGGGAAATGGTTTAATAGTCCTTATATAACTAAACGATTTATTATAGGAGAGGAATATAATCTCTTAGGTGTTTTTAAAAAGGTTAGTAATAATTTAGAGGTTATAAATCCAATAGTTTCTTGTGATGATTCGGTAGAAAGTAGCATAATGGCTATATATAAACTTAAGGATAATATTAAAAACAGTATGATAACTAGAGCTATAAATAAAGTTTTAGATAAGATTGTAATAGAAGAAAATTTACCTAAATGTATAATAGAGAAATATAAACTTTTATCATTAAATAATGCAATAAGAGAAATTCATTTTCCTAAAGATAAAGGAAATTTAGATAAAGCAATAGAGCGATTAAAGTTTCAAGAACTCTTTACATATTCTTTAAAACTTATGATGCTTAAAAACAGAGTAAATGGTAGAGAAGGGATAGCTTTTAAAATATTTACAGAAGAATTAAAAGATATTAAAGAATCATTACCATATACTTTAACTAATGCCCAAAATAAAGTTATCAAAGAAGTTTTAATTGATGAAAAAAAGCATATTGCTATGAATAGATTAGTCCAAGGAGATGTAGGGTGTGGTAAAACATTAGTTGCATTAATAGCTCTTTTTAATGTATATAAAAATAATTATCAATGTGCTTTTATGGCTCCTACTGAAATACTTGCTATGCAACACTTTAATGAAGCTAAAAAGCTTTTTCAAGGTTTTAATGTTAATATAGCTCTTTTAACAGGAAGTACTAAGAAAAAAGATAAAGAGAAAATAAAGGAAATTATAAAGGATGGGAAACCTATAATAGTTGTAGGAACTCATGCTCTTATAGAGGATGATGTGGAATTTAAGAATTTAGGCCTTATTGTAACTGATGAACAGCATAGATTTGGTGTTGAACAAAGAAGTAGACTTATAAATAAAAATAAAATCTGTGATGTATTAGTTATGACAGCAACTCCAATTCCAAGAACAATCTCTCTTTATCTTTATAGTGATTTAGAAATATCTATAATAAATGAAATGCCACCTGGGAGAAAAAAGATAGAGACTATATTATTTAATAAAGATACTAGAGAAAATGCTTATAAAACAGCAAGAGATGAAATAAATAAGGGAAGACAAGTTTATATTGTAGCCCCTCTTATTGAAGAAAATGAAAAACTAAAGTTAAATTCTGTAGAGATGATTTATGAAAAACTTAAAAAATCAATATTTTGTGATATTAGTATAGAGATTCTTCATGGTAAAATGACATCTAAAGAAAAAAATGATATAATAAACAGGTTTAAAGAAGGTGACATAAAAGCTATAATATCAACTACAGTAATAGAGGTTGGGGTTAACGTTCCAAATGCTAGTATTATGATAATAGAAAATGCAGAAAGATTTGGCTTAGCTCAGCTTCATCAGCTAAGAGGAAGAGTTGGAAGAGGTGAATATAATTCAAAATGTCTTTTGATATCTGACACTAAAAATTCTGTAACTAAAAAGAGAATGGATATTATGACTAAAAGTAGTGATGGTTTTTATATCGCAGAGGAAGACTTTAAACTAAGAGGTTCAGGAGAGATATTTGGTATTAAACAACATGGAGATGATGAATTTATTCTTTCTAATGTATTAGAGGATATTAATATATTAAGATGTGCTAATAAAGAGGCTAAAGAAATTGTAAAAAATCAAAATGAGGAAAATAAAAAGATATGTTATGAAATATCAAAAGGATTAGAAAGAACAAGTAAATATATATGTTTTAACTAAAATTTAACTTTAAGGAGGATTATTTTTATGAGAATAATTGCAGGAAAAGCTAGAGGGAGAAAGATTTTATCACCAGCCACTATGGAGACTAGACCAACTTTAGATAGAGTAAAAGAATCTATGTTTAGTATGATTCAAGGATATATAATAGACTCTGTTGTTATAGATGTTTTTGCAGGAACAGGAAGTTTAGGATTGGAAGCTGCAAGTAGAGGAGCTAAGGAGTGTTACCTTGTAGATAAAAGTCCAGTTACCTTTCCAATATTAAAGAAAAATGTAGAAAATTTAGGATTTGAAGACTTTTGTACAGCCTTAAATACTGATGCATATTCAGCTCTTAAAAGTTTAGCTGCAAGAAATAAGGTTTTTGACTTAATATTTATAGACCCACCATATTTGAAAAATTTAATTCCAGAGGCTATGGAAATAATAGATGAGAAGTCTATGTTAGACAACGAAGGATTAATAGTAACTAAAATAGATACAAGTGAAGAAATTTTTCAAGGGACAAAGAACATAAAGTTAGTAAGAACTAAGGTGTATGGAAATACAACAGTTTGTCTTTATAAAAAGGAGGAAGAATAAAATGAAAAGGGCAGTGTTTCCTGGAAGTTTTGATCCTATAACTAAAGGCCACTTAGATGTTATAGAAAGATCAGCTAGAATCTTTGATGAGGTTATAGTAGCAGTTTTAATAAATGTAGATAAAAAAGGGTTATTTACTATAGATGAGAGGGTAGATCTTATAGAAAGATCTACCTCTCATATTAAAAATGTAAAAGTAAAAAGCTTTAAAGGCCTTTTAGTTGATTTTTTAGAAAAAGAAGAGTGTACAAATGTTATAAAAGGTTTAAGAAATGGTACAGACTATGACTATGAAGCTCAAATGGCTATAATAAACAAAACTTTAGATGAGAATATAGAGACATTATTTTTAGTAGCAAGAAGTGAGTATTGTGGAGTTAGTTCATCTGTTGTAAAACAAATTGGTATGTTAAATGGTAATATAGAAAAGTTTATTCCAAGTTGTATAGTAGAAGATTTTAATAAAAAAATAAATGAGTTTATTGGAGATGACAAAAATGAGTAATGGTTATTATATTATGGAACTTGTAGATGATATAGCAAATGTAATAGATACAGCATCTAAGGTACCAATGACAGGGAAGGTAATGCTTGATAAGAGAGAAATATTAGATATTATATATAGTATAGAAGATTCTCTTCCAGATGAAATAAGAAATGCTCAGTGGATTATAAATCAAAAGGAAAGAATATTGGAAGAGGCAGCAAAAGAAAAAGAAAAAATGCTATATGAAGCTAAAAGAGATAGTGATAACTTAAGGCAAGAAACTCTAGAACTTATGAGAAACAGAGTTCAAAATCATGACTATGTTAAAGAAGCTAAAGAGACAGCAGAAAGAATCATAGCAGAAGCTAATAAAGAAGCTACTGCTATGATAGAAGGGGCTAAAGGGTATGCTGATAGTCTATTAAGTGACCTTGAAAAAGAAATTGAAATTAAAAATAAACAGTTATTAAATTACATGAAAGCAACTATGGAGCAATTTGCTACAGGTTTTACAGAGAATTTTACTAATGCTACAGATGACATAAGAAATAATATAGATAAATTAAGAAAAGAAGACTAATTTATATATTATTAGGATTAGTAAAGTTAATAACAATAGTGTTAAAATTGGCGTTAAATACAAGTAAGTTATAGTAGTGGTTGCGAAGGTTGGTATAGATTGCTTAAACATAGAAAAGGTGAAAAACATTATTATAAATGATATAATTCCTTGAACAAATTTAAAGAAAAAATATTTTGGAATTGACACATCTTCTTTATAAAAAAACGCAGTTGTTTGAGCAATTATTGATAGTCCTCCAAAGGATGCTAAAAAAGAAATTAAAGATAGCTTAATTAAATTATCTAAGTTACTTGAAGAAATTATGTTACATCCATTTGTAGCTTCAATACTTCCAAGAAAAATACCTGATATTATGTCAAAGGAAATGTTAAAGCTTTCACAGAGATTGTATATAAATTTATCTGAAAATAGTATTTCTTTTAACATGCTAATAACTACTGAAAATATTATAATATATCCGCATAAAATTAATGTATTTAAAGCAGCATCAGATATTGAATTTTTAATTATTTCACCAATATTTCTATTTTTTATATTAGGAAGCTTTATGCCTTTTTTATAAGGGAACAAATGCTTCTTTTTTTTATTTCTTGTCAATATCCCCATTATAAAGCATGATAAATAACTAGGTATTAATAATAAATAACCAAATTGTGCATTTCCAAGCATAGAGGTGCCTACAGCACCTATTAAAAATAAAGGGCTTATATTAGACGCAATATTTAAAAGTCTAGAAAATTCATCTTTAGATATAATACCTTCTTTATAAAGATCAGTTGAGTATTTAGCACCTAGAGGGTAGCCACAAAGAAAGCTAGCAACAAGGGCGAAACTACAGTTATAACTTAAATTTAGAGGCTTGCATATTAAAGGACCTAAAACCTTAGAGTACATATTTATTCCATCTAAAGATATTATCATATTACATATAACCATAAAAGGAAACATTGTAGGTAGTATAGAAGAAAAAAATAATTTAGCCCCATTTAAGGAGGCATTTATACAAAGTTTTGGATTTAAAAGAAAATAAATTACTGTTAATGTTAAAAAAATAGAAAAAATATTATTATATTTTATATTTAAAAGTTTCATAAGAATAAAGAGTAATATAATTATAACTATAAATAAAATACTATACATAAAAATCCCCCAAAATAGTTCATATATAGTATTTATATTTACTTAACATTAATAATATTATTGTTATTTTAAAATTATAGGACTTATTTTAAAGTCAGCGTTTATTGGGATATCATCATTTAAAAGAGAATAGAGGTTTGTAGCTTTAATATCCAACAATAGCATATTATTTTTATAATTCTTTGATATTTTATTAACAATATTAATACTTGAATTATTTTTAATTTCTTTTATTATTTTAGCTCCAGTTTCATTTAATCCAAGGATTCTCATATATTCAGGTCTAGATCTATTAAGGGAAACATCTTCTTTTGTTAAGGATAAAAAACATTGACATATAACTCTACTAATTCTAGTATATGAATATCTTTTGCTTTTACAAAGAAGTATAAGTTCATCAAAAGAATTTGCGATACTGATATTTTTTAATATCTTATTTCCTAAACCTTCATTAGCATCAGGGATATTAGTTAAAAGTGTAGAGTCGCTTAAAAGTTTATACTTGACATAAAAAAACATTTTATTAATATCAGCTATTTTATTTTTTGATAGTATTTCATAGGTATATTTAGGAATTATATCAATACATCCTTCTAAAGAATCTTCCTTTATAATCTTTCTAATAGAAGAAGCTGAGGAAAAACTAGTTTTATTTACATTCTCATCATTATAATTAGAACCTACTCTAGTTATAGTGACAGGATTTATATTGCTATTTAGTTTTAAAAGAGCTTTACAATATTCAATAGCTAAAATATTATTTGATGAATTTAAAATATCTTGTATATTAGAAAAATTAAATTCTTTAAAGTTTTTCATATATCTTTCAAGGGCCAAACTTCGTGCTTTAGGAAAGGATAAGCCCAAAGAAAGCTCTTCTTTTAAAAACTCTTTAAATTCTAAAGGTTCTGTAAGTAAGATTTTAGATATTTCTTTTAAAGTTTCTATATCTCCACATTCAGAGCCAAAACAAATATCATTAACTACATTTAAACTATCTAAAATGGATATGGCGCCAAAAGCAAAAAACTCAGCAGAAGATATAGAATAAATAGTAGGAAGTTCTATAACTAAATCTACACCTCCTAAAAGTGCCATTTTTGCTCTAGACCATTTATCAGTTATTGATGGAATTCCCCTTTGAACAAAATTCCCACTCATAACGCAAATTATGGCGTCGGCGTTAGTTTTTTTCTTAGAATTATTTATATGAAATTCATGACCTAAGTGAAATGGATTATATTCAGTTATTATTCCTGTTATTTTCATAGATTAATCATCCTTTAATTTTTTATATTATTTTATAACAAAAGGGAGAGGAAATAAAGGGAATAATTAATAGCAAACAAACTTTAATAAACATTAATTTAACAATAAATACCATATAAATATCAAAAATATTAGTTATATTGTTAAAAATTAATCTCTTAAAATAAATTATCCATAAAATAAAACATAAAATTCTGATAATTCTTAATATAAAGAATAAACTAAGTATACTTGAAAGTAATGTGCAATTAGTAGTATAGTAATAAATATAGATTAAATTTACGTTTCTATTAGTGGAAGGAGAAATGAACATGGAACTTATGAAAGAAATTTGGAATAAGGCTCGTGACAACAGAAAGAAAATAGTATTACCAGAAGGTGATGAAGAAAGAACTTTAGTTGCGGCACAAAAAATAGTTGAAGAAGGTTTAGCTTATGTTTGCTTAGTTGGAAACAAAGAAAATATAATAAATAACGCAACTAAATTAAATGTGAATCTAGATGGTGTAGAAATAGTTGATCCAGAAACTTCAGATAAATTAGAAAAATATGTTAATGAATTTTATGAATTAAGAAAAGCTAAAGGAATGACTGTAGAAAAGGCAGATAAAATAGTAAGAGATCCATTATATTTTGCAACAATGATGGTAAAATTAGATGATGCAGACGGAATGGTGTCTGGTGCAGTTCATACAACAGGAGATCTTTTAAGACCAGGACTTCAAATAATAAAAACAGCTCCAGGAGTATCAGTTGTATCTAGCTTCTTTATAATGATGGTACCAGGATCTAGCTATGGTAAAGAAGGAATGCTTTTATTCTCAGATTGTGCTGTTAATCCAAATCCAAATGCAGATCAATTAGCAGCAATTGCAATAGCTACAGCAGATACTGCAAAACATCTTTGTGGAATAGATCCAAAGGTTGCAATGTTATCATTCTCAACAATGGGAAGTGCAGATCACGATCTTGTAACAAAAGTTAGAACAGCTACAGAAAAAGCTAAAGAATTAAGACCAGATTTAGACATAGATGGTGAATTACAATTAGATGCTGCTATAGTTAAAACAGTTGCAGAACAAAAAGCACCAAATAGTAAAGTTGCAGGAAAAGCTAACGTTTTAGTATTCCCAGATTTACAAGCAGGAAACATAGGATATAAACTAGTTCAAAGATTTGCAAATGCAGAAGCTATAGGACCAGTTTGTCAAGGATTTGCAAAACCAATAAATGACCTTTCAAGAGGATGTAGCTCAGAAGACATAGTAAATGTTGTTGCATTAACTGCTGTTCAAGCGCAAGCTCAAGAAAAATAATTTTAATATATAGATATAAAGTTTGGTAAATAAGAGGAGGAGAAAAAATGAAAGTATTAGTTATAAATTGTGGAAGTTCATCTTTAAAATATCAATTAATAGATATGACAAATGAAAGAGCTTTAGCTTCAGGTTTAGTTGAAAGAATAGGAATAGAAGGTTCAAATCTTGCACAAAAAGTTGAAGGAACTCAAAAATATATAGTTGAAACTCCAATGAAAGATCATAATGATGCTATAAAATTAGTTCTAGATGCTTTAGTTAATGGAGATAATGGTGTTATAAAATCAGTAAGTGAAATAGATGCAGTAGGACATAGAGTTGTTCATGGCGGAGAAAAGTATGCTGAATCAGTTTTAATAAATGATGATGTAATGAGAGACTTAGAAGAATGTGCAAAACTTGCACCACTTCATAACCCAGCCAACATAATAGGAATAAAAGCTTGTCAAGCATTAATGAATGTTCCTATGGTAGCTGTATTTGATACTGCATTCCATCAAACAATGCCAGAAAAAGCTTTCCTTTATGGTCTACCATATGATCTTTATAAAAAACATGGTATAAGAAAATATGGATTCCACGGAACTTCTCATAAATATGTATCAGAAAAAGTTGCAGAAGTTATAGGAAAAGACGTAAAAGATTTAAAAATAATAACTTGTCACTTAGGAAATGGTTCAAGTATAACAGCTATAAAAAACGGAAAATCAGTAGATACTTCTATGGGATTTACTCCTCTTGAAGGTCTTTTAATGGGAACAAGATCAGGAGATTTAGACCCTGCTGTTGTAACATATATGATAGATGAACTTGGATATACAAGTGCAGAAGTTAATACTATATTAAATAAAAAATCTGGTGTTTTAGGAGTTTCTGAAATAAGCAGTGATTTTAGAGATATAATAGATGCAAGAGATAATGGGGACGAAAGAGCAAAATTAACATTAGAAATGTTTGCATATAGAGTTAAACAATATATAGCGTCATACACAGTAGCTATGGAAGGTGTTGATGTTATAGTATTTACTGCGGGTGTTGGAGAAAACAGCATGGTATTAAGAGAAGACTTATGTGCTAACTTAGAATACATGGGAATTGAACTAGATAAAGAAAGAAATAGAGTATTTGGTGAAATTGCTAAAATAAGTAAAGATTCTTCAAAGGTAGATTTATATGTAATACCAACTAACGAAGAGTTAATGATTGCTAAAGATACTATGTCTCTTATAAAATAATAAAAAAGCTTGACTTTTAAAACTGTAATTAATATAATAAAACATGTGTCATTTAACTGTTGACGCCATTTTATTTTAAGGAGCGTGAAAGTGACTAATTTATTATATTAGTTGCAGTTGTTATGGAATTAAATCTTTCAGAATTAATATCAAAAAAAGAAAAAGTAAAAAATATAGATGTTACTTTTAATATTGACTTAAAAGGGGAAGATTTTGAAATTTCAAAACCATTGACATTTAAAGGAGAAATTAAATGTTCTAGTGATATATTAACTGTTATTGGAAATGTTGAAGGCTCAGTTAAAATGCAATGTTCAAGATGCTTAAAAATTTTTTCACATAATATTAATTTGAATATTTGTGAAGAGTTTACAAATAACTCTGATAAAGAGGATGATTCTATTACTTTTTTTGAAGGTGATTTATATCTTAGTGAAGTGATAGTAAATAACGTAATTTCAACCTTACCTATAAAAAAACTTTGCAAGAAAGATTGCAAAGGGCTTTGTCATGAATGTGGTACTGACCTTAATTTAGGAACATGTAATTGCAATAATAATGATATTGACATAAGAATGGCAAAGTTAATGGACCTGTTTAAGGAATAAGGAGGTGTAACAATGGGAAATCCAGCTAGAAAAACGTTCAGAGCAAAAAGAGATTCAAGAAGAGCTCAAACTATGAAAATGAGTTTACCAGGAATCGTAGAATGCCCACAATGTCATGAAATGAAATTAGCTCATAGAGTTTGCAAAAGTTGTGGATACTACAAAGGTAAAGAAGTAGTTTCATCATCAGTTGAAGAATAAAAAGAAAGTCTTATGACTTTCTTTTCTTTATATACAAGGAAAAAAGGGGGATAATATGAAAGTTGCAATAGATGGTATGGGTGGAGATAATGCACCTAATGCTGTAGTAGATGGTTGTATAGAAGCTTTAAAACTATATAATGATATTCATATATATATAACAGGACCAGAAGATAAATTAAAAGATTTATTTGAAAAAAATAGCTATGATAAAGAAAGAGTAACTTTTGTAAATGCTACAGAAATTATTAGCACTAATGAACATCCTGTTATGGCCCTTAGAAAGAAAAAAGATTCATCTATAAGTAAAGCTTTAAATTTGGTAAAAGATAAGACTTGTGATGCAGTTATATCAGCGGGAAGTACAGGAGCATTTCTAGCAGGTTGCACCCTTGTTATAGGAAGAATTAAGGGTATTGAAAGACCCGCATTAGCTCCTATTATGCCAGGAAAAAATGGCCCATTTATGGTTATTGATGCAGGAGCTAATGTAGATGTTAAACCTTTTTATCTTACTCAGTTTGCAAAAATGGGAAGTATATATTTTAGTACAGTTATGGAGAAGAATAATCCAAAGGTAGGATTAATTAATATAGGCGAAGAGGCTGAAAAGGGAAATGAATTAACAAAAGAAGCTTTTAAACTTTTAAAAGATGAAAAAAATATTGATTTTATTGGGAATGTAGAACCTAGAGATGTATCCTTAGGGAACGCAGAGGTTTTAGTTTGTGATGGCTTTGTAGGGAACACTGTCCTTAAAATGTATGAGGGTACAGCTATGACTATCCTATCAATGATAAAAGAAGAGATAATGGCTTCTACAGCTTCTAAAATAGGTGCTGTATTTATGAAGTCTGCCTTTAAATCTTTAAAAAAGAAAATGGACTATACAGAGTATGGTGGAGCACCATTTTTAGGGGTAGAGGGTCTTTGTGTAAAGGCTCATGGAAGTTCAGATAGTAAAGCCTTTAAAAATGCTATAAGACAAGCAAAGACTTTTTATGATAAAGATTTACTAGAAAAATTAAAAAATGGAATAAAAAATGCATAATATTTATTAATTTATGCAATAAAAAATAAAAAAATTGTATATCTATATTGACTAGAATGTAGATATGTAATAATATTTTATTAGATTAATTTAGGAGGTGAACTATTAATGTTTGATAAATTAAAAGAAATTATAGCTGATAAATTAGGAGTTAATGAAGACGAAATAACTATGGAGTCAACTTTTATCGATGATTTAGGAGCTGATTCTCTTGATATAGTTGAATTAATAATGTCTTTAGAAGAGGAATTAGAAATAGAAATTCCAGACGAAGAGGCTGAAAAATTCAAAACTGTTGGAGATGTTGTTGAATACATCAATTCACATAGTGAACAATAAAAAAAGTCCCGCAAAAGCGGGATTTTATATTTTAAGTTTATTCTTGAATTTATTTTAAAAGAGCAAATTGAAGAATAAACCTTAGGAGATGGATAAGGTGAAAGATATTAATATAAAAAATATAGAAAATATATTAGGAATTGAGTTTAATAATAAGGGAGTACTTATAACAGCGCTAACACACAGTTCTTATGCTAATCAATTTAAGGATGTAAAGTATAATGAAAGATTAGAATTTTTAGGGGATTCGGTACTTCAACTTTGTATAACCCAACATCTTTTTAATAGCTATAAAGAAAAGTCAGAAGGGGAGTTAACAAAGATAAGAGCCTTAATAGTTTGTGAAAATTCATTACATGAAGTAGCTAAGAAAATTAATTTAGGAACTTTTATAAGAATGAGCAAAGGAGAAGAATCCACAGGGGGAAGAGAGAGAATATCTATACAAGCTGACTGTGTAGAAGCAGTAATTGCTGCAATATATCTAGATAAAGGATTAGAAGTTGCAAATGATTTTATATTTAAATATTTTGCAGAAATAATCGAAAAAGCTATAAGGCATGAGATTATTTTAGATTTTAAAACAAAACTTCAAGAAATACTTCAAAAAAATGGAGAAGTAGAAATAAGATATGAATTAGATAGGTATGAAGGACCGCCTCATAGAAGGAAATTTTTCACAACAGTAATTATAGATAATAAGATTATGGGAAATGGATATGGATATAGTAAAAAGGAATCAGAACAATGTGCTGCTAAAGAAGCACTAAAAACGTTAGGGGAATAATATGAAGAATTATTACATAATACCTATTTTTGTTCCTCATGAAGGATGTCCCCATGATTGTGTCTTTTGCAATCAGGGAAAAATAACAGGGGAAAATAAAGAGAGAATAGAAGGACCTAAAAATAAAATAGAGAATAAAGTAGATAAAGAGTTTGTTATAAAAACTGTTGAAGAATATTTAGATACAATAAATAAAGAAAATTCCATAATTGAAATATCTTTTTTTGGTGGAACATTTACAGCAGTTGATATAAATAAACAAAAAGAACTTTTAAGTGTAGCTAAAAATTATAAGGATAAAGGTATAATAGATTATATAAGATTATCAACTCGTCCTGACTATATAGATGATTTTATATTAACTTATTTAAAAGAATATGGAGTTGATATAATAGAACTTGGTGTTCAGTCATTAGATAAAGGAGTTTTAGAAAAATCAGGTAGAGGTCATGGAGTAGAAGAAGTTAAAAAAGCTTCTAAGCTTATAAATGATTATGGATTTATTTTAGGACATCAGATAATGGTAGGACTTCCAGGGGACTCTGAAGAAAAAGATATATCTACTGCAAAAATGTCTATAGAAATGAAACCTAAAATATGCAGGATATATCCAGCTCTTACCATAAAGGATACTCCTATGGAAGATATGTATTTAAAAAAGACATATATACCTTATACATTAGAGGAAGCTTTAGATATATGTGAAAAGATATATAAAATGTATAAGGAAGCAAGTATTAAGGTTATAAGGATTGGTCTTCAACCAACAGATAATATTACAGAAGGAAAAGATGTGATTGCAGGGCCTTTTCATCCAGCATTTAGAGAACTTGTTGAAAGTAAATCATTAAATGATGAAATTTACAGTATCTTTAAAAGAAATAAAGGTGATATTGTTATTAAAATAAATAATAGAAGAATTTCTAAACTTTATGCAGGAAAAAAAATGTTTTTTAATGAATTAAAAAATAGTATAGTTCCTAATTCCTTAAGTGTTATAATGGATAATAGTTTAGAATTAAATAGTGTTTATATTAATATTAATGATGAGCTTTATAAAATTTATATATAATTAAATACTTAATAGGGTTCCATTTTTGTATTATAATTTAAATGGAACCCTAAATATTTATACAATAAAACTTTATTAATTTAGGGGGTAAATTATGAAGCGAAGGTATAGAGAAAAAATAGTTAAGATGTTTGCATCTGTTTTAGCATTTGTTATGATTTTTACATTAATATTAGGTTGCATAATATAAGATAAGAGGTGGATTTATGTTTTTAAAGTCTCTTGAAATAAGGGGATTTAAATCATTTGCAGATAAAACTGAACTGAAATTTGATAAAGGTATAACAGCTGTAGTTGGCCCAAATGGAAGTGGAAAGAGCAATGTTTCAGACTCTGTTAGATGGGTTTTAGGAGAACAAAGTGCTAAAACTTTAAGAGGAAGTAAAATGGAAGATATAATCTTTTCAGGAACAGATTATAGAAAGCCCCTAGGTTTAGCGCAGGTATCTTTAACTTTAGATAATAGTAATGGAGAGCTTCCTATAGAATATAATGATGTGAAAGTTACAAGAAGAGTTTTTAGATCTGGTGATAGCGAGTATTTAATAAACAATTCTCCTTGTAGATTAAAAGATATAGTAAATCTTTTTATGGATACTGGTATAGGAAAAGAAGGATACTCATTAATAGGACAAGGTAAGATCGATGCTATTTTAAATGGAAAACCAGAGGATAGAAGAGCCCTTTTAGAGGAAGCTGCAGGGATAGTTAAGTTTAAATCTAGAAAAATAGAAGCAGAAAGAAAATTAGAGAATACAAATGAAAATCTAATAAGAATAAATGATATAATATATACTTACGAAGAGAGAATAGGGCCCTTAGAGGAGGAAAAGCTTAAGGCAGAGAAGTATTTAGACTATGCAAAAGAACTAAAGGGAAAAGAAATATCCTTAATTTTAAACAGTGTAAGTAAGCTTAAAAATGAAATGAAAGTTCAAAAGGATAAAATTGATAATCTTTTACAAGATAATTCATATCATAAGGAAAATTATAAAGGTGAGCGAAATAGATTAGCAACTCTAAAGGAGAATATAGAGAATACTGAAAGAAATAAAAACAGTAAGCAAAAAGATTATTTTAGTAAAAAAGAAAGTATATCTAAGAATTTAAATGAAATTGATATTTTAAATGAAAGATTTAAAAATTTTGAAAGTTATATAAAGACGAATACTTTAGAACTTAAAGAAAAGGAAAAAAGATTAGTAGACTTAAAAAATGAAAAAGAAAAATTAAATGGAGAACTTTCAAAAAATACAGAGGAAGATTTAGCTTTAGAGGAAAAAATAAATATACTAGAAAAAGAAATATTTAATTCAGATAAGATTTTAAAAGAAAATGAAGAGAAAAAAGAAAAAATAAAAGAAAATGAAATAAAGTTTTTAAATGATATTTCTAATTATAAAAACAAAATAGTGTTATTAAAAAATCAAAATGAATCTTTTTTAGAAACTATAAAGTCTATAGAAGATAGTAAATTAAGCTTAGAAAATAATCTGAAAATAAATATGAAAACTAAAGATGATTTGTCTAAAGAGTTATATAAATTATTACAAGAAAAAAGTATTTTAGAAAAATCTATGGAAGAGGCTTTAAGTGAAAAAAAAGAAGTAGAAGAGAAGACTGAAAAAATAAATAGTGAACTAGGTAAGATAGGTAAAAATATAAATGTTTTAGAAGCAAATAGAGATATGCTAAAAAATCTTGAGAAGCAATATGAGGGCTATAGTTTTTCAGTAAAGAATTTAATGAAAGCTATTTTAAACGGTGATTTATATTCCTATAATAAAAAATGTTTTGTCTTAGGGGATACTATAAGAGTAAATAAGGGATATGAAACAGCTATAGAGGTAGCTTTAGGTGGAGCTATTTCAAATATAATAACAGAAGATGAAACTATAGCTAAAGAATTAATAGAGTATCTTAAGAAAAAAAGATTAGGTAGAGCTACATTTTTGCCATTATCAATAATAAAATCTAATAAAGTAAAATTAGATAAAGATCTAGTTTCAAGTAAGGGGTATTTATGTTTAGCTTGCGAGGCAGTAGGCTTTGAAAAGAAATTTGAAAATATTATAAATAGTGTTTTAGGAAAGACTATAATATGTGATAATATAGATAATGGATTAGTTTTAGCTAGGAAAATAAATTATAGAAATAGAATAATAACTTTATCTGGAGATGTAATAAATTCTGGAGGTTCTTTAACTGGAGGAAGTTTATCTCAAAAAAATCTTGGTATAATGTCAAGAAAAGTTGAAATAGATGATTTAAATAAGAAAGTTATAAATTTATCTTTAAAAAGAGATAAATTATCTTTAAAATTAAATAATTTAAAGGAGAAGAATCTATCTTTAGAAAGTTTAAAAAGGGAAATTACTGAAAAAATATATAATAGTAAAATTGATAATATAAACTTAAAGAATAAAATAAATAATTTAAATGAAGAAATAAATAAAACAAGAAACACTTTTGAATCATCAAAAATAAAAGTACATGATTTAAAAGAAAAAGTAGAGAAAAATAAAATAAGTATCTTAGATATAAATAATAATTTAAGTCTTATAAAAGATGAAAGAATAGATGATGATAAACTATTAAGGGAAATTAATTTCAATATAGATAATTTTTCTAAAAAGGTTCTTAAGTTAAGAGATGATATAACCTTTGTAAAAGTTAAGAGGGCTAAAATTCAAGAGAGTTTATCTAATTTACTAAGAGATGTTAAAAAGTGCGAAGAGGAATATATAAATTCTTTAAAAAGATGTGAAGTCTTAAAAGATTATATAAATAAGAACTCTTTAGAAAAAGGTGAGAACTTAAAGAAAATAGAAGAAAACAATATTTTTATAAAAGAAGCAAAGGAAGAGCTCATTTTATTAGAAGAGGATATAAAGTTTTTTGAAGATAAAAGAAATAAATTAAAACTAGAAATAAGTAATATAGAAGATAATCTAGAGCTTATGGCTGTTAATATAGCTAAAAAGGATGAAGAGATTCATAGAAATGAAATAATTTATACAAAGCAAGAAAATGAAAGAAAATTATTTTATTCAAGATTAGAAGATGAGTTTAATACTAGCTATGAAGAAGAAAAAGATAATTTCAAGGAGATAGAAGACTTCCAAGAGCATAAAAGATATGTAGAAAGCCTTAAAGGAAGAATAAATAAGCTTGGTCAAGTAAATGTAAACTCCATAGAACAATTTAAAGAAGTATCTCAAAAATATAATTTCATAAAAATGGAAAAGGAAGATTTAGAAAAAGCAAAGGATGAACTTTTAAATGTTATAGATGAAATGTTATCTAAAATGAAAGTTGTATTTAGACAAAACTTTAATATCTTAAATAAGAATTTTCAGGATACATTTAGGGAATTATTTAAAGGTGGAAATGCAAAGCTTATACTAGATGAAGATGATGAACTAAATGGTAATATTGAGATAAATGTTCAACCTCCTGGCAAAAAAGTTCAAAATATTAATCTTATGTCTGGTGGGGAGAAAGTGTTATCTGCAATAGCAATACTTTTTGCTATACTTAAAATGAAACCAACACCATTTTGTATATTGGACGAAATAGAAGCGGCTTTAGATGATGCTAATGTAAATAGGTATGCTGATTTTTTAAAGAAGTTTTCAGAGAATGTTCAATTTATAGTTATAACTCATAGAAAAGGGACTATGGAATCCTCAGATATAATGTATGGGGTTACAATGGAGGAAAAAGGTGTATCTAAAATAGTATCAATAGATTTAGCAAGATAAAGGAGAAAATTTATGTTTGGAAAATTTTTTGACAAATTAAAAACAGGACTTAGTAAGACAAGGGATAATTTAACTGATAAAATCAATGAAGCATTAAATATAGCAATTGCAATTGATGATGATTTATATGAGGAATTAGAAGAAATACTTATAATGTGTGATATAGGTATGGAAACTACTGTTGAAATAATAAATAGATTAAAAGAAAAGATAAGAAAAGAAAAAATAAATGATGTAGCAGAGGTTAAACCTGCCTTAAAAGAAGTAATAAGAGATATGCTTTTAGAAGGAGATTATGAAGACTTTGATGATAAAAAGAAAGTTATGTTAGTTATTGGAGTAAATGGTGTTGGTAAAACTACATCAATAGGAAAACTTGCAGCTAAAAATAAAAAAGAAGGAAAAAAAGTTCTTCTAGCTGCTGCAGATACATTTAGAGCAGCTGCTATAGATCAATTAGATATATGGAGCAAAAGAGCTGGAGTTGATATAGTTAAACATCAAGAAGGTTCAGATCCAGCAGCTGTTGTCTTTGATGCAGTTAGTGCAATGAAAGCAAGAAATGTTGATCTTTTAATATGTGATACAGCAGGAAGACTTCATAATAAGAAGAATCTTATGGATGAACTTGCTAAAATAAATAGAATAATAGATAGAGAACTTGGGGATATAAAAAAGGAGACTTTACTTGTTTTAGATGGAACAACAGGACAAAATGCTGTTATTCAAGCAAAACAATTTATGGAATCTTGCCCTATAGATGGAATAATTTTAACTAAGCTAGATGGTACAGCAAAAGGCGGAGTTGTTATATCTATAAAAAATACATTAAATATACCTGTAAAATATATAGGTGTAGGAGAAGGTGTAGAAGACCTTCAAAAGTTTAATGCTGAAGAGTTTGCAGAAGCTATATTATAAGCAGTAAATTATTTAAATTTAAACTTGCTCTATAGAAAGCTTTAAAGGGAAAATAGAGTATCATTAAATTTTGAAGCTTTAATCTATATAATTAATTTGTTAGGATTTAATTATAATGTAAGGAAAACACTTTCTAAAATTAATAGAAAGTGTTTTATTTTTTTAGTTAAATTTTTTATGATTTAAACTAGGAGATGACAAGATGAATAAAAAAGCCTTTATGGCTAATAACATTATATTTATTATTTCAGCTATATTTGTTTATATATCAATTATGCATTTAGGAAGTAATAATTTAATGGTAGGAATTACAGGAATATTTCTTTTAATAGCAATAGTTAACAAAGATTTTTCAAGAAATCCTTTAAGAGCTATTTTAAAAATATCATTTTTAACTTCATTTATAGCATTTGCGCCATATGTAGTTAATTTAAATATATATTCTGGTATATTCATAAACTTTTTTGTAATATTTATAATGATATATTTAATAGTTTATACACTTAATAAAACCATATATTTCCCCTTTTTATTTGGATATACACTTCTCCTAACTACTAATGTAGAAGGTGAAAATTTGTACTTAAGAATAATAGGATTAGTTGTAGTTGGAATAATAGCTGTAATATTTCAAATAGTATTTTCTAAATTAAGTTCTAGAAGGGTTCAAAGAAATAAAATTTTAATAGATATAATTGAAACTTTTATTAAAAATATAGATGATTTTAAAGAGGATAATTTTGAGTCTGAAAATAGAGAAAAGTTAAAGGAACTTAGTACATATTGGAGTCGAGATATTTTGGAAAAAAGAAATAATAGTTTTTATTTAAAAGAAAAAGAAAATACTGAATTAAACTTAATTGCTGCAATAGAAAAATTAGATAGAATTTTAGAGCAAATGTCAAAGCTTATAAGGACTAATAAAGAATACATAGAATTTGTGGATAGTTTAAAAGTTTGTTTAGAAAATTTAAGGTTGTTTTTACAAACAGATAAAAGAGTAAATGATCTTAGTTTATCAATAGAAAAGATAAATAATGATTATGATAATATAAAATTAAATGATATAAAAATATATGGTGCTATAGAGGCTTTGAATGTTATAGATAGTTTAACTAGTGATTTATTAGAAATGGGAAAAAAAGATTATATAGAAATAAAATTTGGAATGAAAGAAATAAAGGAAATAAAAAATCTATTATTAGGAGATTTTAATAAAAATTCTGTTAGGTTTATATTTGCTTTTAGGACAGCTATATTAATTTCTTTATCTTATTTTGTAATAGAATACTTTCATTTAGAACTTGGAAAGTGGATGGTGTTTACAATAGCTTCAGTTTCACAGCCCTATAATGATACGGTAAATGGAAGAGCTAAGGGGAGAATTTTAGGAACTATAGTAGGGGTTCTTATCTATTTACCTCTATCATATATTTTTACCTCTGTTGAGTATAGAATAGTTATTATAGCCATAGCAGTTTATTTCATGATATCATTTAAAAAATATTCTTATAGTATATCTATGCTAACAATTTTATTTTTAGGAGTTGTAACAATTAATGTTCAAAATATCCTTACTTTTGCTGAAGATAGATTGTTTTTTGTAGCTTTAGGAATAGTTATAATCCTTTTAGGAAATAGATTGATTTTACCTTATAGTCTAAGAAAAGAAACAAAAATACTTATTAATAAATACTATAACTGTTGCAGTGAAATATTAGATAAGACATTACTGTTATATAGGGAAAGTGGAGTAAGGGAAGAGATAAGAAACCTTATTATAACAGCTAAAGGAATTGAAAATAAAATTCTTTTAAATAATACTGGTATAGATAGTGATCAAATAAGAGAGTTTAGGAATGAGTCAAGAAGGCTTTTAAATAATATAAATAATGTTTTAAATAGAGTAGAATATATTGATAGAGAACTAAAAAGAAATGGTTATGAGAGAATGAATAATATAGCCCTTATGAGAAAGGAAATAGAAAATCAATTAGAAGAAGGAAATTTAGATTATATTTTAGATAAATATATAAGTCCTATAAAAAAAATAAGTGAAAAATTAATATATATAGATGTTTATGAAATGATTTTATCTAAAAAAGTATGTGAAGAATTAAAAGAAGAGTTAACTAAAGAAAAAAGGATTAGCAGTTCAAAAACTGTTTATGTTTATAAAAAATAGGTTTATAATTATATAAATAGTAGAAAATAAAAAATATATTAGGTGTTAAGTAAAAATACTTGACACCACTCGTTCTTTTTGTTAAGATATATTTCGTAAGTAAGGTGGTTACATGGAAGATAGATTTGAGATATCAATTTTGCTAGACCACTATGGTCCTTTATTAACAGAAAAGCAGCTCGACATAATGAGTCTTTATTATAATGAAGATTTATCTTTAGCTGAAATATCTGAGATAAATAAAACTAGTAGGCAGGCAATATATGATTTAATAAAAAGGTGCTGTAAGCAGCTTTTAGTCCATGAAGAAAAACTTGGATTAATGAGAAAACAAAATTACAGATTAAAGAAAAAAGATGATTTACTTAAGAAATTAGAAGAGAATCATCTAGATGAAAAACTGTTAAATTATATAGAGATAAATATAGATGATATTCTAAATGCTTAGGAGGGTTGAGCATGGCTTTTGATGGTTTAGCATCTAAACTACAAGATGCGCTTAAAAAACTTAAGGGAAAAGGTAAACTTACTGAAAAAGATATAAAAGAAGCCATGAGAGAAGTTAAACTTGCGCTTTTAGAGGCGGATGTTAACTATAAGGTAGTAAAAGAATTTGTATCAACAG
The DNA here is from genome assembly GCA_030526875.1 of Clostridium perfringens. Lineage (GTDB taxonomy): Bacteria > Bacillota > Clostridia > Clostridiales > Clostridiaceae > Sarcina > Sarcina perfringens_A. The sequence goes on from JAUNBX010000007.1 coordinate 25,231, forward strand.
TAAGTGGAAAATGTATCAACGAAGAAATTTTAGGAAGCTTAACTCCAGGACAGCAAGTTGTAAAAGTTGTAAATGAAGAACTTACAAAGCTTATGGGGGAATCAGAAAGCAAACTTAAGTACTCTGATAATGGGCCAACAGTATTTATGCTAGTTGGACTTCAAGGTGCAGGTAAAACAACAATGGCTGGTAAGCTAGCACTTCACCTTAGAAAAGGTAATAAAAAACCATTATTAGTTGCTTGTGATATATATAGACCAGCTGCTATAAAACAATTAGAAGTAGTTGGAAAGCAAATAGATATTCCAGTATTTTCTTTAGGAGATAAGGTTAAAGCAGTTGATATTGCTAAAGCTGGTATAAAACATGCTAAAGAAAATGGTAATAATATAGTAATAATAGATACAGCAGGTAGACTTCATATAGATGAAGATCTTATGCAAGAATTACAAGATGTAAAGACTGCAACAAATCCTAATGAAATACTATTAGTAGTAGATTCTATGACAGGACAAGATGCTGTAAATGTAGCAGAAAGCTTTAATAATTCTCTAGATATAAGCGGAGTAATACTTACAAAGCTAGATGGAGATACAAGAGGTGGAGCTGCACTTTCTATAAGACATATTACTGAAAAACCTATAAAATTTGTTGGTGTTGGTGAAAAGATGAATGACATTGAAGTGTTTCATCCAGACAGAATGGCATCAAGAATATTAGGTATGGGGGATGTCTTATCTTTAATAGAAAAAGCTAAACAATCCATAGATGAAAAAGAAGCCTTAGAGCTTAGTGAAAAGATGATGAATCAAGAGTTTAACTATGATGATTATCTAATGGCTATGGAGCAAATGAGTAAACTTGGACCTTTAAATAAGCTAATGGAGATGATTCCTGGAGTTAATACCAAGGAATTACAAGGTGTAGATTTTGGTGCTGGAGAGAAACAATTAGGCAGAGTAAAGGCTATAATTCAATCTATGACAGCAAAGGAAAGAAAAAATCCAACCTTAATTGCAAGTTCTAGTTCAAGAAAGAAAAGAGTTGCAAAGGGATCAGGAACTACAATACAAGAAATTAATAAGCTTATAAAGGGTCATGATATGATGAAAAAGCAAATGAAGCAAATGAAAGCTTTTACTAAAAATTCATCAAAAAAAGGTTTCTTAGGTAAAATGCCTTTTATGAAATAAATTAAAATTTGAGGAGGAAAATACAAATGGCAGTTAAAATAAGATTAAGAAGAATGGGTGCTAAAAAGGCTCCTTTTTATAGAGTGGTTGTTGCAGATTCAAGAGCTCCAAGAGATGGAAGATTCATAGAAGAAATAGGATACTACAACCCAGTAGCTAAACCAGAAGCAGAAGTTAAAATAGATTCTGAAAAAGCTGACAAATGGTTAAAAAATGGTGCTCAACCAACAGATGTTGTTAAGAGACTTTTCACAAAAGCTGGAATAAAATAATATTTCCTAGGAGGCAAATATTAATATGAAGGAATTAGTGGAAGTAATAGCTAAATCACTAGTGGATAAACCTGAGGAGGTATCAGTTATTGAGACTTTTTCAGATGATAAAATCATATTAAAGCTTAAAGTATCTAAAGAAGATACAGGAAAAATTATTGGAAAGCAGGGTAAAGCAGCAAGAGCTATAAGAGCTATTGTAAAATCCTGTGCAGTAAAAGAGAAGAAAAAAATCTTAGTAGAAATTATTTAAAGAGTTAGGTTATCCTAACTCTTTTCTATATAAAAAAGAGGTGAATATTTTGAGAGAATTTTTAAGAGTAGGACAAATTACAAATACTCATGGAGTTAGAGGAGAGGTTAAGGTTTTACCTTTAACTGATGATATGAGAAGATTTGATGATTTAGAATACGTTTATATAAAAGGAAAAGAAGTTAGAATAGAAAATGTTAAATATTTAAAGGATAAAGTTATTTTAAAGCTTGAAGGTATAGACTCTATGAATGATGCTGAAAAGCTTAAACCAACTTATGTGGAAATTAAAAGAGAACAAGCGGTGGAACTTCCTGAAGACACTTATTTTATAACAGATCTTTTAGATAGTAAGGTAGTTGATACTGATGGTTTTGAGTATGGTACTATAAAAGAAGTTATTAAAACCCCTAACAATGATGTTTATTGGGTAAAAGGAAAAAAAGAGATACTTATACCTGTTTTAAAAGAAATAGTTTTAGAAATTGATATAGAGAATAAAAATATACTAATAAAACCATCAGGAGAATGGCAAGATGAAGATTAGTGTGTTAACTTTATTTCCTAATATGTTTAATATATTTGATGAAAGTATAATAGGTAAAGCTAGAGAAAAAAACTTAATAGAATTAGATATAATAAACATGAGAGATTTTACTAAAAACAAACACAAAAAAGTTGATGATTACCCTTATGGTGGAGGAGCTGGAATGGTTATATCCCCTCAACCAGTTGTAGACTCTATTAGATTTGTAAAAGAAAGCAATAAAGGAAAAGTAATATTCTTAGGACCAAGGGGAGTTAGCTTTAATCAAAATATAGCTAAAGAATTATCAAAGGAAGAAAATCTTATATTTGTCTGTGGACATTATGAGGGGATTGATGAAAGAGCATATAAATATTTTGATATGGAGATATCCTTAGGTGACTTTGTTTTAACAGGAGGAGAGATGGCTTCTATTCCTGTTATAGATAGTATTTGTAGACTTATTCCTGGGGTTTTAGGGAAAGAAGAAAGTTTTATGGAAGAAAGTTTCTATGACGGAACACTAGAATATCCCCACTATACAAGACCAGAAATTTTTGAGGGAGAAAAAGTTCCAGATATCTTACTTTCAGGACATCACGAAAACATAAGAAAGTGGAGACGACAAAAGTCACTTTTAATTACAAAAGAAAAAAGACCAGATTTATTTAAATCTTTAGAATTAAATAAAGAAGATAGAAAATTATTAAAATAAAAGTATTGAATAGATATTTAAGTTATGATAGAATAAGCTTTGTGTTAGTACGGGCGTTCCTCTGACATATATTTTGTTTAAGAGCGTCAAATACATAATTTAGGAGGGACTACACATGAACGAATTAATAAGATCAATTGAAAATGAACAAATAAGAGAAGATTTAGTTAAATTTAGCGTTGGAGATACTGTTAAGGTACACGTTAGAATTAAAGAAGGTAACAGAGAAAGAATCCAAGTATTCGAAGGAACTGTTATAAAGAAACAAAACGGTGGATTAAGAGAAACTTTCACAGTAAGAAGAGTTGCTTATGGAACTGGTGTTGAAAGAACTTTCCCAATGAACGCTCCAATTATAGAAAAAGTTGAAGTTGTAAGATTAGGTAAAGTTAGAAGAGCTAAATTATACTACTTAAGAGATAGAGTAGGTAAGGCTGCTAAAGTTAAAGAATTAAAAACTAGATAATTCTAGACAATTTTAGTATAGAATTAATGGGACTTATAAAAGTCCCATTTTTTTGTATTTATATATATTTTTTTATGAAAGGATGATACATATATGGCGATAAATTGGTTTCCAGGGCATATGGTAAAAACTAAAAGAGAAATAAAAGAAAACTTAAAACTTGTTGATGCTGTTATAGAAATAAGAGATGCTAGAATACCTAACGCATCAAAAAATCCTGATATTGATGTTCTTTGTAAAGGAAAGCCTAGAATAATACTTTTAAATAAAAGTGATTTATCAGATGCAAAAATAACTAAGGAGTGGAAAAAACATTTAGAAAATCATGAAACTGTGGTTTTAGAAGTAAATGCATTAAAAGCAGATGGTCTTAAAAATATAAAGCCTGCTCTTTTAAAGCTTCTTAAAGAAAAGCATGATAGGTTAAGAGCTAAGGGGCTTGTAAATATAACTACTAGAGTTATGGTTGTTGGTATACCTAATGTTGGTAAATCAACATTTATAAATAAAATGGCTAAAAACAACATAGCTAAAACTGGAGATAGACCAGGAGTAACTAAATCTAAGCAATGGATAAAAACTTCTATAGGTATAGAGCTTTTAGATACCCCAGGTGTTCTATGGCCTAAGTTTGAAGATGAGCAAGTGGGTCTTAACTTAGCTTTTACAGGAGCTATAAAGGATGAAATAATGGATATAGAAGAGCTTGCTTTTAATTTAGTTAAAAAGTTAGAAGTTGACTTTAAAGAACAATTAATGGAAAGATATAAATTAGAAACTTTAAGTGAAGAGACTATTGAAAACTTAGACTCTATAGCAAGAAAAAGAGGTTGCCTAATTTCTGGTGGTAACATTGATTATAATAGAATCTCAGTTATATTATTAGATGAATTTAGAGGCGGAAAAATAGGAAAGATATCTCTAGAGAGACCTTAAGGGGAGGCGTTTTTCGTTATGGAAAAACTATTAGAAGTTATAGATAATTTATCAATATATTCTTTTAAGGATATTAAGGAAAATATTAATAAAATTAATATTAGTAAAGATTCTATAGAAAATTTAAAGATAGTAGTTAATAATCTTTTAAATGATTCTAGAAAAAATGTTATAAGCCTTGGAAATAGATTAGAAAAAAAGATAAATAAATATATTGAAGAGAAGAACAGAGTAGAATCTATGTATAGATTTGATAAGGCTTTTTTAAGTGAAGGCCTTATAGCAGGAGTTGACGAAGTAGGTAGGGGACCCCTTGCAGGTCCTATAGTTGCTTGTGCAGTTATACTTAATTTAAGTGATATAGATGATATTATACTAGAGATAAATGATTCAAAACTTTTAACAAGAGAAAAGAGAGAAGAATTAGATAAAGTAATAAGAGAAAAGGCTATAAGTTTTTCTATAGCTGAAATTGATAATAAAGAAATAGATGAAAAAGGCATAGGATATTCTAATAATAAAATTTTTATAGATGCTTGTATGAATCTTAGTAAAAAACCAGATTTAGTATTATCTGATGGATATTTAATAAAAAACTTTCCTATAGAGAATAAGTGTGTCATAAAGGGTGATAGAAAAAGTGCATCTATTGCTTGCGCATCTATTGTTGCTAAGGTTTATAGAGATAATATTATGAAAAAATATCATGATAAATATCCTAACTATGATTTTGAGAATAATGTAGGATATGGAACTAAAAACCACCTAGAAGGAATAAAAAACTACGGAATCACTCCTATTCATAGAGAAAGTTTTTTAAAGAATATATTAAATAATTTTATGGATGTTTAAATCTCGTTAGGATAAAAATTTATTCTTAAATTATAAATGAGTTAATTAATTATAGTTTTTAATAATAATTAGTTATTTTTTATGAAAATATTTTATTGAAATTAAAGAATAGGGATTTAAGATTTAAATAATAAAATATTAATCTATAAAATATTTTCATAAATCTAGTTCAATCTAAAGGCATCTTTTATATAGTTTAAAGTATAATTTGTGCTGTTTAAATCAAAAATAATTTCAATTACATCAAACCTTATATTATAGTTATAAAAATCATTTTTAAATACATAATATTTTGCAGAGTTTATTATTTTTAGCTGCTTAGAATAGGTTATGGATTCTCTAGGTTTTCCAAAGGAAGTAAAAAATCTAGATTTAACTTCTACAAAAGAAATAATAGAGTTTTTAATAGCTATAATATCTATTTCACCATTTTTGCATCTAAAATTTTTATCTAGGATTTTATAATTATTATTTTCTAAATATTTTATAGACAGTTCTTCACCTAAATCACCAATATCTTTATTAAAATTTTTCAAAAAAACACCTCCATAATAGATATTTTTAACATTAAATTTAATTTTAAGACAATTGTTGATTAAATAAAATTTAAATGGTAATGAATATTTAAAAGGAGGTGTTTTTTTGACTATTAGTTTAAATAGCGCAAGCTTTAATGGAATAAATGGGTTTATAGTTAATGTTGAGGTGGATATTTCTAAGGGAATGCCATCATTTAGTATAGTAGGGCTTCCAGATGCATCTATAAAAGAAGCTAAGGAAAGAGTACGCTCAGCAATAATAAATAGTGGTTTTGAGTTTCCATTAGGAAGGATTATTGTTAATTTAGCTCCAGCTAGTTTGAAAAAGGTAGGATCTATGTTCGATTTGCCATTAGCTTTAGGAATACTTATAGAAAGTAATCAAATTGAAAAGAAAGATATAGAGAATTATATATTAATAGGAGAGTTATCTTTAAGTGGAGATATAAGAGCAGTTCAAGGGGCACTTTGTTCTGTAATTGGAGCTATGGATAGAGGTGAAAGAGAATTTATATTGCCAAAAGATAATTGTTATGAGTGTTCTGTTTTAGAGAAAGCAAAGTTATATGGATTTCAAAATTTAAAAGAGGTCATAAATTTTTTGGAAGAAAAAAATAGAAAGGTATTTAAAAGAAAAAAGGTAAGGGTAAAAGAAAGTGCAAGGAGTAGCTTTTTTGATATATGCGGTCAAGAAACTGCTAAAAAAGCTTTAATTATAAGTGCATCAGGAAATCATAATTTAATACTTCAAGGGCCTCCAGGATCAGGAAAGACTATGCTTGCAAAGGCTATAACAGATATTATGCCAAGTTTAACTTATAAAGAATCTTTAGAAAGTACAAAGATATACAGTGTTTCAGGGCTTTTAAACGGAGATGGTATCGTAGATAAAAGACCCTTTAGGAGTCCACACCATACTACAACAAAAGTGTCTTTACTTGGAGGCGGAAGAGATTTAAGAGTTGGTGAGGTAACTTTAGCTCATAATGGAGTCCTTTTTTTAGATGAATTATTAGAGTTTGATAAGAAAATTATAGAATCTTTAAGGGAACCTTTAGAAAATAAAGAGATAAATATAACTAGAAATTCAGGTTCTATAAAGTATCCAACAGATTTCTTATTTATAGGAGCTTTTAATCCATGTCCTTGTGGAAATTATTTAAGTGGAATAAATGGAAGGGAATGCACATGTAGAGAAGGAGAAAGAATCAGATATCAAAATAGATTATCAAAAGCCATGTTAGATAGGATAGATATGTTTTCTTTTGTAAGTTATGTTCCTTATAATAAAATTAATAGGGAAGAGGAAAATAGACAATTATTAGATCCTAAAGGTATGGTTTTAGAGGCTAGAGAAAGACAAAGTTATAGATTTAAAAATAGTAGCTTAAAATATAACTCACAGATGTCTCATAAGGATATTAGAAGGTTTGTAAAAATAGATGATGATTGTCATAGTGTTTTAGAAAATATATATAACAAAACAGGAATAAGTACAAGAGCTTTAGATAGAATAATAAAACTTTCTATAACTATAATGGATTTAAATAAAAAGGATACCTTAAGTAAAGGTGAGATATATGAAGCTTTAATTTATAGAAAAAATATAAATGGAGAGATAATATAAATGGAAGAGTTTTTGCTATATAAAATATGGTTTTCTATGATTAAAATGAGTAATAAAAGAAAATTTATATTACTTGAAAATATGAAAAATGAAAGAGAGATATATGAAAATAGAAAATTTTTATCTAGGGGAAGTAATAAATTCTTAAAAGAATTAGATATAGATTTAGAAAATAATATTACAGAATGTATTTTAAAAGATATAAAAAAGGAAAAGTATAAATTTGTTAGTTTTTCTGATGAGGATTATCCTAAAATGCTAAAAGATATAGAGGATAAACCTTATTCTTTGTTTTATAAAGGTAATATAAAGCCTTTAAATGATAATATATCTTTAGCAATAGTAGGTTCTAGAAATTGTACTTCTTACGGAAGAGAAATTACTAAAAATATTGCTATGGAACTTGGGAGACGGGAGATTAATATTGTAAGTGGAGGCGCTTTGGGCATTGATTCAATAGCCCATGGAGTATGTACTAAAAATAATTTTTATAATGCTGCAATTTTAGGGTGTGGAATAGATATTTGTTATCCAGCTTATAATAATATATTATATAAACAGATTGAAAAAAACGGAGTTATACTAACAGAATATTTACCTAAAACGCCACCATATAGATTTAATTTTCCAAAGAGAAATAGAATAATTAGTGGATTATCAAAAGGGGTTATAGTAATTGAAGCAGGAGCTAAAAGTGGATCTTTAATAACTTGTTCCCAAGCTATAGAGCAAGGAAAAGATGTAGTTGCAGTTCCAGGAAATTTATTTTCATCTCAAAGTGTTGGATGTAATAGATTAATAAATGATGGGGCATATCTATTTACAAACATAGATGACATGTTGTACAATCTTTCTATTGACTGTAATTTAAAAAAGCATAATGAGTGTAATGGTTTAAAGGAATTAATATTAAATAAATTAAATGGAAAAATTTTAAATATAGATGAAATTATTAAAATAGTTAATATTGACACATCTATTATACATGAGTTATTATGTGAATTGCAATTTGAAAATAGAATAATAAATATATATGGAAATTGTTATACAAAAATTCTATAGGATTTAAGGGGGTGAAGCCCTGAACTTTTTCAGGGATTGTGATGGGTCAAAATTTAGTAATTGTTGAATCGCCAGCTAAAGCGAAGACTATAGAGAAATATTTAGGAAAAAATTATATAGTAGAAGCTTCCATGGGGCATATAAGAGATTTACCTAAAAGTCAACTAGGTGTCGATATAGATGGTGGTTATATACCAAAATATATAACTATAAGAGGTAAAGGTCAGCTTTTAAATAAATTAAAAAAATTAGCCAAAAAAAGTGATAAAATATATCTTGCAACTGACCCGGATAGGGAGGGTGAAGCTATTTCATGGCATTTAGCTAATGCCCTTCAAATTGAAGATGATAAAAAATGCAGAATAGTATTTAATGAAATAACTAAAACTGCAGTTAAAGATTCTATAAAAAATCCAAGGACTATAAATCTAAATTTAGTAGATGCTCAGCAAGCAAGAAGAGTTTTAGATAGATTGGTAGGTTATGAAATAAGTCCTATACTTTGGAAAAATATTAAATGGGGATTAAGTGCAGGAAGAGTTCAATCAGCAGCCCTTAAAATAATATGTGATAGGGAAGAAGAAATTGAAAAATTTATTCCTAAGGAATATTGGACAGTAGATATAAAACTTAAAAAAGATAAAAAGGCATTTGTTGTTAAGCTGGTCTCTAAAAATAAAAAGAAAATAGAGATAAACACTAAAGAAGAAAGCGAATTCATAATAAATGAACTTAAAAACAACGATTATGTAGTTAAAAAGGTTAAAAAAGGGATTAAACATAAAAACCCTCTTCCTCCTTTTACAACTAGCACACTTCAACAAGATGCTAGTAAAAAGATGAACTTTATGACAAAAAGAACAATGTCTGTAGCTCAGCAACTTTATGAAGGTGTTGAAGTAAAAGGATATGGAACTGTAGGGCTTATAACATATATGAGAACGGACTCTATTAGAATATCTAATGAAGCTCAAGAAAAAGCTTTAGGATTTATAAATGATGTCTATGGAAATGAATATATGCCAGAATCTCCAAGAGTTTATAAGAGCAAAAAAAACATACAAGACGCTCATGAAGCTATAAGACCAACATATATTGAAATAACTCCAGAAGTAGCTCAAAAGAATTTATCTACAGAACAGTTTAAATTATATTCTCTTATATGGAAAAGATATGTTGCAAGTCAAATGGCATCGTGTATCTTAAATACTAATAGTATAGAAATAGAAAATGGGGAGTATACTTTAAGGGCTAGTGGATCTAACATAAAATTTGATGGATTTATGAGACTTTACGAATATTTAGGTGAGGATGATGAGACAGGAGCATTACTTCCACATATCGATGAAGATGAGATATTAAAAGAAGAATCAATAAGTGGAAAACAACATTTTACTCAGCCACCTACAAGGTATACAGAGGCATCTTTTGTTAAACATTTAGAGGAAAAGGGAATAGGAAGACCAAGTACTTATGTTCCTACAATATCTACATTAATAGATAGAAAATATGTTCAAAGAGAAAAGAAAAATTTAATTCCTACAGAGCTTGGGTTTATAGTAAATAATATAGTTTCGGATTATTTCAATCAAATTGTAGATGCAGATTTTACAGCTGAAATGGAAAGAAAGTTAGACTGTATTGAGATTGGAAAAGAGAACTGGAAAGATACAGTAGCTGAGTTTTTTAATCCATTAAAGGAAGCTATAGATAAAGCAGAAAAAGAGATTTGTAAAATAGTAATTGAAGATAAAGTAAGTGATGTTCCTTGTGATAAGTGTGGAAAACTTATGGTTATAAAGCATGGAAGATTTGGAGATTTTTTAGCATGCCCAGGATATCCTGAATGTAAAAATACAAAACCTATAGTAGAAGAAATAGATGCAATATGCCCTAAATGTGGAGGGAAGATTGTAGCTAAGAGAAGTAAAAAAGGAAGAAGATTTTATGGATGTTCTAATTATCCTGAATGTAATTTTGTAAGTTGGAGCGAACCTACAAATGAGAAGTGCTCTAAATGTAATTCTATAATGCTTAAGAAATATTCAAAAGCTAAAGGTGAATATTTAGAGTGTAGTAATTTAGAGTGTAAAGAAAGAAAAGAATTAGTTAAAAAAGACGAAGAATAATTTCTTCTAAATGTAACTTAAATAATATAATCTTACTATATAAAAGAAGTATGTTAAGTAGAATAAATGTTGAAAAGTGTCTACTCCTATGATACTATTTAAATAAAGTTATGTTATTAGAAAATTGAAAAAATTTAAGATTTTTTAAAATTGCAGTATGGAGGAAAAATATGTCTACACTACTTAATAAGACGAGAAGATTAAATAAGATATTGCAAAAATCAAGAACAGATGCAGTTGCATTTTACGATATATGTGAAGTATTAAGCGATGTTATGGATTGCAATGTTTATTTAGTTGATAAAAAAGGTAAGATTTTAGGTTATAAATTCTCAGGGAAATTTGAATGTGATATTATGAAAAATAAAGTTACAATAGATAAAAAGTTTCCAGAGGACTACAATGCTAAACTTTTAAATATACAAAATAGCTTAGCTAATTTATCAAGTAAAGGTGAATGTGTATTTAGTGGTGAGGGTGAATGTAGTATATCAGAAAAATTAACAACTATAGTACCTGTAATAGGTAATAGAGATAGAATAGCCACTTTAATGTTAGCTAGGTTCGGAGAAAACTTTAATGATGATGATTTGGTATTAGCAGAACATAGTGCAACTATTGTTGGAATGGAGCTTCTAAGGGCAAAACAAGAGGAAATAGAAGAAGAAACAAGGAAAAAAGCTATAGTTCAACTTGCAATAGGAACATTATCTTATTCAGAGTTAGAGGCTGTGGAACATATATTTAGTGAACTTGGTGCAAATGAGGGACTTTTAGTAGCTTCGAAGATTGCAGATAAGGTGGGCATAACAAGATCTGTTATAGTAAATGCACTTAGAAAGTTTGAAAGTGCAGGGGTCATTGAATCTAGAAGTTTAGGAATGAAAGGTACTCATATAAAGATATTAAACGACAAACTTATGGAAGAATTAGAAAAAATAAAATAAAATCTGATTTTAAAGGAGAGCACCTTTTAGGTGATCTCTTATTTTATATAAATAAACTTGAATTTTTGTGTAAAATTTTATTGCTAGTTTAATTTCCCTATGGTATACTATCAAAGGTAATAAATACACACATTATCCTATTTACATAGTGGTGACTTCTTATGAAGAGAACTATATAAAGAAAAGATAGTGGAGGAAATAACCAATTCTAAGGAGGACAAATAAATGTCAGTAATTTCAATGAAACAATTATTAGAAGCTGGTGTTCACTTTGGACATCAAACAAGAAGATGGAACCCTAAAATGGCTCCATATATATTCACAGAAAGAAACGGAATCTATATAATAGATTTACAAAAAACTGTTAAAAAAGCAGAAGAAGCGTATTTCTTCATAAAAGACGTAGCTGCTGAAGGAAAAGATATACTTTTTGTTGGAACTAAAAAACAAGCACAAGAAGCTATACAAGAAGAAGCTATAAGATCAAACATGCACTTTGTAAATAATAGATGGTTAGGCGGAATGCTAACTAACTTTAAAACTATAAAAACAAGAATAGCTAAATTAGAACAATTACAAGCTATGGAACAAGATGGAACTTTTGAAGTTTTACCTAAGAAAGAAGTAACTCAACTTAAAAATCAAATGGCTAAACTAGAAGCTAACTTAGGTGGAATCAAAAACTTAGATTCTACTAACATAGGAGCTCTATTTGTAGTAGACCCAAGAAAAGAAAAAAATGCTATAGCGGAAGCTAAAGTTTTAGGAATACCAGTTGTTGCAATAGTTGATACTAACTGTGATCCAGAAGAAGTAGATTACGTTATACCAGGAAATGATGATGCTATAAGAGCGGTTAAATTAATAACTGCTAAAATGGCAGATGCTATAATCGAAGGAAGACAAGGCGAACAATTAGCTGAATAATTTTAAAAACTTATAGGTGGGTGGAAAGTTTAATTTCCATTTGCCTTTTAAATTAGTATTTTAGGAGGATTTTACTATGATAACAGCTCAAGCGGTTAAAGAGTTAAGAGAAAGAACTGGCGCAGGAATGATGGACTGCAAAAAAGCATTAACAGAAACTAATGGAGATATGGAAAAAGCTGTAGAAGTTTTAAGAGAAAAAGGTCTAGCAGCAGCAGCTAAAAAAGCTGGTAGAGTTGCAGCAGAAGGTGTTGTTAAAACTTTCATATCAGAAGACATGAAGAAAGGTTCTATAGTTGAAGTTAACTGTGAAACAGACTTCGTTGCAGATAATACAGAATTCACAGAATTTGCAGCAAAGGTAGCTGAAATAGCAGCAAGTACTAGTGCAACAACTGTTGAAGAATTAATATCTGAAAAATTTAACGATGAAAAAACTATTAAAGAAGTTTTAACAGACTTAATAGCTAAAATCGGTGAAAATATGACAGTTAGAAGATTCGAAAAGTTATCTTTAGAAAACGGTGTTATTCAAAGCTACATTCATGGTGCTGGAAGAATAGGTGTTTTAGTTGAAGTTGCTTGTGATAAAGCATCAGATGTATTAAAAGAAGTTGCTAAAGATGTTTGTATGCAAATAGCAGCTGCGAATCCTTTATTCTTAAGTCAAGCAGAAGTTGATAATAAAGCTTTAGAAACTGAAAAGGAAATATACAGAGCACAAGCTTTAAATGAAGGAAAACCAGAACATATAGTTGAAAAAATGGTTGAAGGAAGAATTAAGAAGTACTATAAAGAAGTATGTCTTCTAGATCAACCTTGGGTTAAAGATGGCGATAAGTCAATAACTAAGTATTTAGAAGAAAAATCAAAAGAAGTAGGTTCTCCTATAACTATTGAAAAGTACTTCAGATTTGAAAGAGGCGAAGGTATCGAAAAGAAAGAAGAAAACTTTGCTGAAGAAGTTGCTAAAATGGGAGCAAAATAGTAATATAAGAGAACACAAAGTGTTCTCTTTTTTTAAAATATTTCATAGAAATAAGTTGGAGGATTAACATGGGAACTTGTAAATTTAAAAGAGTTATGCTTAAATTATCAGGGGAAGCTTTAGCAGGGAAAAATGGCTTTGGAATAGATTTTTCAGTAGCTATGAGAATTGCTAAAGAGATAAAAGAGTTAGTGGATATGGGTGTTGAAGTTGGCGCTGTAGTTGGTGGTGGTAACATATGGAGAGGCAGAGAAGGCGAAGGTATGGATAGAACTACTGCTGATTACATGGGCATGTTAGCTACATCAATAAACGCTTTAGCATTACAAGATTCCTTAGAACAATTAGGAGTTAGTACTAGAGTTCAAACAGCTATAGAAATGAAAGAAATTGCTGAACCTTTTATAAGAAGAAGAGCTATGAGACACTTAGAAAAAGGAAGAGTGGTAATATTTGGAGCTGGAACAGGAAACCCATATTTTTCAACTGACACTACAGCAGCTTTAAGAGCAGCTGAAATAGAAGCTGAAGTTATACTGTTAGCTAAAAAAGTTGATGGAGTTTATGATAAGGATCCTCATAAGTATAGCGATGCTAAAAAATATGATAAGCTATCTTATATAGAAGTTTTAGAAAAAGAGCTTCAAGTAATGGATTCTACTGCAACATCATTATGCATGGATAACAATATTCCAATATTAGTATTTGCTTTAGATGAAGACGGAAACATTAAAAGAGCAATACAAGGCGAAAATATAGGAACAATAATAACTAAAAAATAGGAGAGTGTTTTTATGGTTAAAGACATAGTGAATAAGTTACAAGAAAAAATGACAAAAACTATTTCAGTTTTAAAATCAGATTTATCAACAATGAAAGCTGGAAGAGCTAATCCAACAATGTTAGATAGAATACAAGTTGAATGTTATGGTAGTATGTGCCCTATATCACAAGTAGCTAACATTTCATCACCAGAACCAAGATTATTAGTTGTAACACCTTGGGACAAATCTACATTAAAAGATGTAGAAAAAGCTATATTAAAATCAGATCTTGGAATAAACCCTAACAATGATGGTAGTGTTATAAGATTATTAGTACCTGAGTTAACAGAAGAGACAAGAAAAACTATTGTTAAGAATGTTAAGAAAACAGGTGAAGAATCTAAAGTAGCTTTAAGATCTATAAGAAAAGATGCTAATGATAAAATAAAAGCTCTTAAAAAAGATGGCGAATTAACAGAAGATGAAGTTAAAAAAGCTGAAGATGAAGTACAAAAAATAACAGATAATTTTGTTAAAGAAATAGAAAAAATAATAATAGCTAAAGAAAAAGAAATAATGTCAGTGTAAAATAAAAAGGCCTGCTTCTTTAGCGGGCCTTTTTTATTTTATATAATTATTATTTATAGGAGGTGTGGGTTTTGGTAAAATTTTTTGGTGGGAAAAATAATAATGAGAATGTAAAAAATAATGAAGAAATAATTTTAGACATGGATAATATACCAAAGCATATAGCCATAATTATGGATGGTAATGGAAGATGGGCAAAATCAAGGAATCTTCCAAGGACCATGGGGCATAAAGCAGGTGTTGAAACTATAATTAGTATAGTAAAAGAGTGTGATAAGATAGGAGTTAAATATCTTACATTATATGCTTTTTCAACTGAGAATTGGAAAAGACCAAAAGATGAGGTTAGTGCTCTTATGAATTTAATAGTTGAGTATCTTAAAAGAGAATTAGATGAAATGCATAGAAATAATGTTAAGATAAAAAGTATGGGTGATTTAACTAAGTTACCTGATAAATGTAGAAAAGCTCTAGAAGATGCCTTTGAAAAGACTAAAAATAATACTGGAGTAGTTCTTAATATTGCCTTAAATTATGGAGGAAGAGACGATATAATAAGAGGTGTAAAAACTTTAATTAAAGATGTACAAGATGGAAAACTTACTATAGATAATATAAATGAGAATATGTTTAGTGATTATCTATATACAAGAAATATTCCAGATCCAGATTTAATAATAAGACCAAGCGGAGAACAAAGAATTAGTAATTTCCTTCTTTGGCAATGTGCTTATTCTGAGTTTTCATATTCTGATATAAATTGGCCAGATTTTAAACCTAAAAATCTTGTAGAAGCTATTTATGATTATCAAAATAGGAGTAGAAGGTTTGGAGGACTAAAATAAAAATTAGGAGGTGAAATTTTGAAGTCAAATAATAGATATTTAGGTGCTTTAATATTATTGCCCCTTATAGTGTTTTTATTTCTAGGTGGAGTATGGCTAAAGTATGCTAATTTAGTATTGTCAGGGTTGGCTATGTATGAGTTTTATAAAGTATCTAAATTAAAAAATATAAAACCTATATCAATAATTGGATATATAATCCTTGTTATTTATTACATAACGGGAAATAATTTTAGTATTTTATCTTACTTAATAATAATTGGAGCATTTGTTCTTCTTATGGTACCTATATTAAACATAAAATATAATTTTATAGATGTAGCTGTAACTTTATTAGGTTTTGTTTATGCAGGAATATTTTTTAGTTTTATAACACTTATAAATGAGAAACCAGGTGGAGAATTTTTAGTATGGTTACCTCTTATAGCATCGTGGGGTTGTGATATTTTAGCTTATTATTCAGGAAAGCATCTTGGAAAGCATAAACTTTGTCCTAGAGTAAGTCCTAAAAAAACAGTAGAAGGTTCAATAGGTGGAGTTTTAGGAAGTACTATAGTTTGTGGTATATATGGAATAATAATTTATCAATTCTTCCCAGAGTTTTCTATAGTAAATTATTTCATAATAGGGGCTTTATGTGGAGTATTCTGTCAATTTGGTGATTTAGTAGCATCATCTGTTAAAAGATATGTTGGTGTTAAGGATTATAGTAATCTTATACCAGGGCATGGTGGAATATTAGATAGATTCGATAGTGTTCTTTTTGCAGGAGTTGTAGTTTTTGTATATATAACAATTGCTACATTTGTAATGTATTTATAAGCTTTAAGTATAAAATAAAAAATCCGTTATGTATTTTTAGAGTATAGTTATTAAAAATACATAATGGATTTTTTATTGTGTAAATTATAACAAAGATTGTATTTAATGTTATAATGGGATAGAATAATATAAAGTTAACATAGATAAACTTAAAAAAATTTACGTTATTTTAAAAATAGACATATAATTATAAGTAAATTACTATTTATAACTTAGGAGGAGTTAGATTATGAAAAACATTTCTATTTTAGGAGTCACAGGTTCAGTAGGAACTCAAACTTTAGATGTTTTAAGATTTCATAAAGAAGAGTTTAAATTAGTTGGAATAAGTGCATATAAAAATATAGATTTAGTATTAGATATAATAAAGGAATTTAAACCAAAAGTTATTGCAATAAATAATAAAGAAGGTTTTGAAAAACTAAAAAGATTAAAAAATACTTTAGATGGAGACTTTGAAATACTTTATGGTATGGAAGGTCTTATAAGAGTTGCAACTTTAGAGGAGGTTGATATAGTTTTAACATCAGTAGTTGGAATGATAGGTTTAGAACCTACTTTAGAAGCTATTAAGTGTAAAAAAGATATTGCTCTTGCAAATAAAGAAACTTTAGTAGTTGCGGGAGAATTAGTTATGGCTGAAGCTAAGAAATATGGGGTAAAGATACTTCCTGTAGATTCAGAGCATAGTGCAATTTTCCAATGTCTTCAAGGAAATGAATTAAAAAGTGTAGATAAAATAATAGTAACAGCATCTGGTGGGCCATTTAGAGGATATAATAAAGAACAGCTAGAAAAAGTTACTTTAGAAGAGGCTTTAAACCATCCTAAATGGAGTATGGGGAAAAAAATAACTATAGATTCATCAACTCTTATGAATAAAGGATTAGAGGTTATAGAGGCTCATTGGCTTTTTAATTGTAATTATGAAAATATAGAGGTTGTAGTGCATCCGCAATCAATAGTGCATTCAATGGTTCAGTATAAAGATGGGGCAGTAATTGCACAGCTTGGAGTTCCTGATATGAAACTTCCTATTCAGTATGCTCTAAATTACCCTATTCGTGAAAATAATATTGGCGGGAAGTTAGATTTTTATAAAATAAGAGAATTAAATTTTTATGAGCCTGATATGGAGACTTTTAGGTGCTTAAAATTAGCTTATGAGGCAGGCAAAATTGGGGGATTAATGCCTACTATATTAAATGGAGCCAATGAGGTTTGTGTAGATTTATTTTTAAACAAAAAAATAAAATATTTAGATATTCCAAGAATAGTAGAAGAGTGTATGGAAATATTTAAAAATAATAGAGAAGTTACATTAAATAACATAATAGAATTAGATAAAAGTGTTAGGGAGTATATAACAAAAAAATATAATTAGTGAGATTTAGGAGGGAAAAAATTTGTACTTGATTTTTGCTTTAGTTGCGTTTAGTATTTTAATAATAATACATGAGCTTGGTCACTTTACTTTGGCCAAATTAAATGGAATATGTGTTGAAGAGTTTGCAATAGGTATGGGACCTAAACTATTTGGATTTAAGGGAAAGGAAACTGAATATAACATAAGAATTTTACCTTTTGGTGGATTTGTAAGAATGCTTGGAGAAGATGGAGGGGCTATTAAGGATAAAAGAGCTTTTAATGCTAAAAAACCTTTTCAAAAGATTTTAGTAATTGGAGCAGGAGCTACAATGAACTATATTCTAGCTCTTGTAATTTTTGCAGTAATAGCCCTTAATTTTGGATTTTCAAAACCTGTTATATCAGAGGTTGCTTTAAATTCACCAGCCCAAAATGCAGGTCTTATGACTGGGGACAGATTATTAAAGGTGGATAACAGTAGGATAAACACTGCAGGTGATTTGAAAATTGGGATAGTTTTAGCAAAGGGAGAAGCTATAACTCTTGAAATAGAAAGAAATGGTGAAAGGCTTATTAAAGAAGTTCAACCAATGATTGATGAAGCAGGAAGCACTGTAATTGGAATAACTCATGAATTTGTTGAAAAGCCTACTTTAATAGAAGGTATAGCTCAAGGCTTTAAAGAAACATTAACTATGATAAGTCAGACTTTTAAATCTTTAAAAATGATGGTTACTGGAGAGGCTAATTTTAAAACTGATGTGGGGGGCCCTGTAACAATAGTTAAAATGTCAAGTCAGGCTGCAAAGGCAGGCATATGGAGTTTAATGAATTTTACTGCATTTATGAGTGTTCAGTTAGCTGTATTTAACCTTTTACCTTTTCCAGCATTAGATGGAGGACTTATATTAATTCAAGTTTTAGAAGTGATAACAAGAAAGAAAATACCAGAAAAATTCATAGGAGTGATAAACAGTGTTGGATTTGCTCTTTTAATGATGCTTATGGTAGTAGTAACATTAAAAGACATAATATTCCCTGTTTTATAAAATAGGAGTTGATAAAAATATGGAAAGAAAAAAAACTAGAGTAGTAAGGGTTGGTAATGTTTTAGTTGGGGGAGAGAATAGAGTTTCAGTTCAATCTATGACTAATACTGACACTAGAGATATAGAAGCTACTGTAAAACAAATAAAAGAATTGCAAAATGCAGGTTGTGATATAGTTAGGTGCGCAGTTTTAGATATGGAAGCTACAAAGGCCATAGGTGAAATAGTAAAAAGAATAGAAATTCCTCTAGTTGCAGATATTCATTTTGATTATAAACTGGCATTAGAGTCTATAAAAAACGGAGTTTCTGCCCTTAGAATAAATCCAGGCAATATTGGAAGTAGAGAACGTGTTGAAATCTTAGCGAAAGCATGTAAAGAAAAAAATATTCCAATTAGAATAGGGGTAAATTCGGGGTCTCTTTCAAAAGAGGTTTTAGAAAAGTATGGAAAGGTGACTCCAGAGGCTTTAGTTGAAAGTGCTTTAACTCATGTTAGGATACTAGAGGATGTTGGATTTTACGATATAGTCGTTTCCATTAAATCATCTAATATAGAAACAATGATAAATAGCTATAGGTTAGCTTCTGAAAAAATGGATTATCCTCTCCATTTAGGTGTTACAGAAGCTGGAACTCCTTGGAGGGGAACTATAAAGTCTTCAATTGGACTTGGAGCACTTCTTTCAGAAGGGATTGGGGATACTATAAGAGTATCTTTAACAGGAGATCCCGTTGAAGAAATAAAAGTAGGTCGTGAAATACTTAAAAACTTTGGATATATTAAAGAAGGAATTGAATTTATATCATGTCCAACTTGTGGAAGAACTCAAATAGACCTTATAAATATTGCAAGAGAAGTTGAAAATAGATTAGAAAATTGTAATAAACCAATAAAGGTAGCTGTTATGGGGTGCGTTGTTAATGGACCTGGGGAGGCTAAAGAAGCTGATATTGGAATAGCAGGAGGAGTTGGAGAAGGTCTTATATTTAGAAAAGGAAAAATAATAAAAAAGGTCAAAGAAGAAGATTTAGTTGAAGAGCTTATAAAAATTATAGAAACACTTTAAAATAAAGGAGGGTTAATCCCTTCTTTATAGTATTTACAAAGGATTTAAGAGGAGGATTTGATTTTGGGCAGCGAATTTATAAAAAAAATAAATAAATCATTAAAGTCCAAAGAGGAATTAGAGGATTTAGAGTTTTCTATAGAGAAATTCCAACTTTTAAAAAGAAATAATATTTTAAGAATATTAATAAAGTCTAAAAATAAGATTTCAAAAGAACAGGAAGATTTTATAAAAAAATATATAGTAGATACTTTAAATATGGATGTAAATGTAGAGATAGTATGCTATATAGATGCATCTAATTTATCAATAAATGAAGTTTTAGATAAACATTGGTTAGATGTAGTTGGGTCAATAATAAAGAAGCATCCTATTTTAAAGGGCATCTTAATGAATTCTAAAAAGATAATTAATGATAGCTCTATAGAGTTAATAAGTGGAATAGAATTTTTGTGCGAGTTTATAAAAAAGAAAGATATAGAGTTACAAATTAAAAATAATATGAAAGTACTATTTGGTCTTAACGTAAATATTAATTTTAAATATGATGAAACATTAAGAGTAGAGAATTATGAAGAGATAAAAACAAACGAAAATATTGAAATAGTTCAAAAGGCTCTATCAAATACAGACATTAAAAAAGATAAACCTAAAGAAGTAAAACAAGAGAATAAAAGGAAAAAATATAATTATGAAGAAAAAAGGGAACCTAGAAATGAAAATAATATTCTAGGAAGAAATATTAAAGAAGAACCTGTTCTAATTGAAACTATAAATGATACATCAGGAATAGTTGCTGTAGTTGGAGAGGTATTTAAAACTGAAATATTTGAAACTAAAACAGGAAGAATAATATTAACATTTTTCATAACAGATTACAGTAGTTCTATAGCTGTTAAATGTTTTTTAAAGCCTAAAGATCAAGAAGTAGTTTTAGAAAATATTAAAAAGGGACTTTATTGTAAAGTACGTGGAGAGGCTATAATGGACCCTTATGCTAAAGAAGTAGTTATAATGGCAAGAGACATATTTAGAATGACTAAAACAGAAAGAGCAGATACGTCAGAAGAAAAGAGAGTTGAGCTTCATCTTCATACAAATATGTCAAGTATGGATGGAATAACTAATGTAGGCAAGATAATTGAAAAAGCTGCAAAGTTTGGACATAATGCTATAGCTATAACTGATCATGGAGTAGTGCAGGCTTTCCCAGATGCTCAAATTGCAGCTAAAAAGAATAATATAAAAGTTATATATGGAGTAGAAGGCTACCTAGTTGATAATGGAACTCCAATAGTAATAAATGAAAATGAAGCTAAGTTTGCGGATGAATTTGTAGTCTTTGATATAGAAACTACAGGGTTTTCAAGTAAAAATGATAAAATAATAGAAATTGGTGCTGTAAAGATTAATAATGGAGAAATAGTAGATAGATTTAGTTCTTTTGTAAATCCAGAAGACTCAATTCCTTATAAAATAACAGAACTTACTGGAATAACAGATGAAATGGTAGAAAATGAACCTACTATAGATAAGGTTTTACCAAAGTTTGTAGAGTTTATAGGGGAAAGTGTTATAGTAGCTCATAATTCTAATTTTGATATGTCATTTATAAATAAAAATATGCAAGATTTAAACCTTAAATCTTTAAAGAATCCAGTAATGGACACAGTACCTTTGGCTAGATTTTTATATCCTGAGCTAAAGAGGGTTAAATTAAATACAGTGGCTAAGCATTTAGGCGTAAGTCTTGAAAATCATCACAGAGCAGTAGATGATGCTAAAGCAACAGCTGAAATACTTTTAATATCTCTTAAAAAATTAGAAGAGGAAAAGGAAATACATGATATAAAGTCTTTAAATAAGGAATTTTTAAGTAACGTTGATATAAAAAAACAGCCAACATATCACATAATAATACTTGCAAAAAATCAAGTAGGTCTTAAAAATTTATATAAGTTAATATCGAAGGCTCACTTAGAATATTTCTTTAAAAGACCAAGGCTTCCTAAAAGTGTTATAAGTGAGTATAGAGAAGGTCTTATAATTGGCACAGCTTGTGAAGCAGGGCAAGTTTATAAAGCGGTTTTAGAAGGGAAATCAGATGAAGAAATTAAAGAAATAGCAGCTTTTTATGATTATTTAGAGATACAACCAATAGGAAATAATGCTCACCTTATAAGAAATGGTAGTGTTAAAGATGAAGAAGAACTTCAAGGTATAAATAAAAAGATTTATGACCTTGGAAAAGAAATGAATAAACTTACAGTTGCAACTTGTGATGTTCATTTTTTAGAACCTAAAGATGAAATATTTAGAAGAATAATTATGGCAGGACAAGGATTTAGTGATGCAGATAATCAAGCTCCTCTATACCTTAGAACTACAAATGAAATGCTTAAGGAGTTTTCATATTTAGGAAAAGATATATCAAAGGAAGTGGTAATTTATAATACTCAAAAAATTGCTGATATGGTAGATGTTATAAAACCTATTCCAGATGAAACTTATCCTCCTAAAATAGAAGGGGCAGAAGATGATATAAGAAATATGACATTAGATAAAGTTCATTCTATTTATGGTGAGAATTTACCAGAGGTTGTTCAAAAGAGGTTAGATAAAGAATTAAACTCGATAATAAACAATGGTTATGCAGTTCTTTATCTTATAGCCCAAAAACTAGTTGCAAAATCTTTAGAAGATGGATACTTAGTAGGCTCAAGGGGTTCTGTTGGATCTTCCTTTGTAGCTACTATGTCTGGAATTACAGAGGTAAACGGCCTTCCACCACACTATGTATGTCCTAACTGCAAAAAATCTGAGTTTTTCTTAGATGGTTCTGTAAGTTCAGGAGCAGATTTACCTGATAAAAAATGTCCTGATTGTGGAGCTGAATATATAAAGGATGGTCATGATATACCTTTTGAAACTTTCTTAGGATTTGAGGGAGATAAAGAGCCTGATATAGATTTAAATTTTTCAGGAGAATATCAAGGTGTAGTTCACAAGTATACTGAGGTTTTATTTGGTAAAGGATATACTTTTAAGGCAGGAACCATTGGAACAGTGGCTGAAAAGACAGCCTATGGTTTTGTTAAAAAGTATCTTCAAGAAAGAGATAAAGTAGTATCAAATGCAGAAATAGAAAGGCTAACTATTGGTTGTACTGGGATTAAAAGAACAACAGGGCAACATCCTGGTGGAATAATGGTTGTGCCAAATGATAATGAAATATTTAATTTTTGTCCTATACAAAGACCAGCAGATGATTCTACATCAGACATTGTAACTACTCATTTTGATTATCATTCTATAAGTGGTAGACTTTTAAAGCTTGATATACTAGGGCACGATGATCCTACTGTTTTGAGAATGCTTCAAGATTTAACAGGAGTAAATCCAAAGACTATACCATTAAATGATGAAAAAGTAATAAGCCTTTTTACAAAACCAGATGCGTTAGGGGTAACAAAAGAAGAGCTAGAATGTGAAGTTGGAAGCTACGGACTTCCTGAGTTTGGAACAAAATTTGTAAGACAAATGCTTTTAGATACACAGCCAAAGTCCTTTGCAGATTTAGTGAGAATATCAGGGCTTTCCCATGGAACAGATGTATGGCTTAATAATGCACAGTATTTTATAAAGGAAGGTTATACAACTCTAAAAGATTGCATAGCAACAAGAGATGATATAATGGTATATCTCATGTATCAAGGGGTTCCTCCTAAGATGTCATTTACTATAATGGAAAAGGTTAGAAAAGGCAAAGGATTAAG
>JAUNBX010000007.1:49043-67688 GCA_030526875.1 Clostridium perfringens
ATAGAAGAGGATGGCATAAGGCCCCCTATAAATGCTCTTCAAGGAGTTGGAGAAAATGCAGCTAAAAGTATTGTTGAGTGTAGACAACATGGAGAATTTATATCAAAAGAAGATTTAAGAATCAGAGCTAAGGTATCTAAAACAGTAATAGAAACTTTAACGATTCATGGGTGTTTAAAGGGAATGCAAGAGAGCAATCAGTTAAGTTTGTTTGGTTAATTTTAAAAATACCTTGTAATGTAAAGTCAACTATGATACTATAATAATATAAGTTTTTACTATTAGAAAGTTAAGGAGTGGGGTTAAAACCCGCTCTTTCTGTTTGTAACGCAACTATAATAAGTTGCGTTTTTCCATACTCTTGATTTATATATCTTTAAATTGGATATAATAAATGAAACTTAATAAGGAGGAACAAATTAATGATTAAAGAGCAATTTCTTTTAGATTTAGAAGAGATGTTTTTACCTATAGTAAATGATTTAAATTATGAACTTTACCATGTAGAATATGTAAAAGAAAATAATCAATATTATTTAAGATTGTACATAGACAAAGAAAATGGTAGAATCTCATTAAGTGATTGTGAAGCTGTAAGTAGAAGAGTAAGTGAACTTTTAGATGAAAAAGATCCTATAAAGGATCCATATTATTTAGAAGTATCATCTCCAGGTCTAAATAGAAAATTATATAAAGATGAACATTTTAATAAATTTTTAGATAACGAGATGAAAATTATTTTCACAAAAGCAATAGATGGAAACAAGAATGTGCAAGGTGTATTAAAAGAAGTTAAAGAAGATGTAATAGTACTAGAGGTTGAAGGAAATGAAATTAATGTTCCTAAAGATAAAATAAAAAGTGCTAATCTAGAGGGAGAAATATAATTTAAGGAGGATTATTAAAAATGAATGAAGAATTTCTAGGAGCATTAAGTGAAATAGTTAAAGAAAAAGGAATAAGTGCAGAGTCATTATTAGAAACTATAGATGAAGCTATAATTGCTGCATATAAGAAAAATTATTCAAATGCAGGAGTAGCAGCTCAAAACGTAAATGTAAAGAGAGAGCCAAAAACAGGAGAAATAAAAGTGTTTGCTCAAAAGCTTGTTGTAGAAGAGGTTTTTGATGATATAACTGAAATAAGCATAGAAGATGCAAAAGCAATAAACCCAATATTTCAATTAGATGATGTTGCAGAAATCGAAGTTACTCCTAAAAACTTTGGAAGAGTTGCAGCACAACTTGCAAAGCAAATGGTAATTCAAAGAATTAAAGAATCTGAAAGAAATATAATATATAATGAATTTGCAGAAAAAGAATTCGATATTATGACAGGAACAGTTATAAGAAAAGATAAAGGAAATGTTTTTGTAAATTTAGGAAGAATAGAAGCTATTTTAGGACCAAATGAGCAAATGCCAGGGGAAAGCTATATATTTAATGAAAAGCTTAAACTTTATATAGTAGAAGTTAAGAAAACTTCAAAGGGGGCATCAGTACTTTGCTCTAGAACTCATCCAGGTCTTGTTAAAAGACTTTTTGAACTTGAAGTTCCAGAAATATATGAAGGTGTAGTTGAAATTAAGAGTATTTCAAGGGAAGCAGGTTCAAGAACAAAAATAGCAGTGAATTCTAATGATGAAGCAGTAGATGCTATGGGAGCTTGTGTAGGACCTAAGGGAATTAGAGTTCAAAATATAGTAAATGAGCTTAAAAATGAAAAGATTGATATAATAAAATGGAGTAAAGTTCCAGAAGAATATATATCAAACGCCTTAAGTCCAGCTAAGGTTATAGATGTTACTATAGATGAAGAAAGTAAGTCAGCAAAAGTTATAGTTGATGATTCTCAATTATCATTAGCTATAGGAAAAGAAGGACAAAATGTAAGATTAGCAGCTAAACTTACAGGTTGGAAAATTGATATAAAAAGTAAATCTAAAGCTGAAAGTGAAGAGATGGCTTTAGAAAATAATGAACAATAGTCTTTTGTTTTAGGAGGTGAATCTGTGAAAGTTAAAAAAATTCCTATGAGAATGTGCAATGGATGCATGGAGATGAAGCCTAAAAAGGAACTTATAAGAGTTGTAAAGACTAATGAAGATGAAGTTTTAGTTGATTTAACAGGAAAAAAATCAGGGAGAGGTGCTTATGTTTGTAAAAATATTGAGTGCCTAGAAAAAGCTTTTAAAGCAAAAAGACTAAACAAAAATCTTCAAACAAATATATCAGAGGATATATACAATAAATTAAAGGAAGAGATATTAAATGAATAAGTTTTTAAATTTTTTAGGTTTAGTTAAAAGGTCAGGCAATATTTTAGAGGGGTATAATAAATGCGAGGAAGCTTTAGGAAAGAAAAAGATACATCTTATAATATTATCAACTGATGTATCTGATCGTACTAAAGAGAGATTTTTGAAATATTGCCAAAAGTATAGCATTCCTTGTATAAATAAATTCTCTAAAGAAGAATTAGGTTATAGTGTAGGGAAAGATGAATTAAATATTGTAGCAATAACTGATTTTAATATGGCCAATAAACTAAAATCCTATAATGAAAATAACTAATTCATTTTAAATTTTCGGAGGTGGATATATGTCAAAACTAAGATTATATGAACTAGCTAAAGAGCTAAATGTACCGAGTAAAGATCTTATAGAAGTGTTAAAAGATGAATTTAATATTGAAGTTAAAAACCATATGAGTGTTATAGAAGAGGAAGATGCAGCACTTATAAAAGAACTTTTAGAAGGAAATGAAGGAAAACTAGCAGAATTAACTTCAAAAACTATTGTAGATGAATATGAAGATATTTTAAATAAAGAAGTTGGTAAGATAAAAAAAGATAGAAGAAGAAGAAAGAACAACCAAGATGAAGAAAAGCAATTACTTGATGTAGAAGTTATAGAAATTGGTGAAACTATAACAGTTAAAGAGTTAGCAGAGAGAATAAACAAACCTGCTAATGATGTAATAAAAACATTAATGTTTTTAGGTGTTATGGCTGCAATGAATCAAGAAATAGATTTTGAGACAGCTAAAAAGGTTGCAGAAAAATATGAAATTTCAGCTTATATAAGAGAAGATGATTCAACTTTAGAAGAGCACTTTGATGAAGAAGAAATTGAAGATGAAAGCTTAGAAAATAGACCTCCTATAATAACTGTAATGGGTCATGTTGACCACGGTAAAACATCACTTTTAGATGCTATAAGAAAAGCAAAAGTTACAGATAGTGAGGCTGGCGGAATAACTCAACATATAGGTGCTTATACTGTTGATATAAAAGGACAAAAATTAACATTCTTGGATACACCAGGACATGAAGCCTTTACTGCAATGAGAGCGAGAGGTGCTCAAATTACAGATATAGTTATTTTAGTTGTTGCAGCAGACGATGGAATAATGCCACAAACAGTTGAAGCCATAAATCACTGTAAAGCCGCAAAGGTTCCAATGATAGTTGCTATCAACAAAATAGATAGAGAAGGTGCAAACCAAGACAGAATAAAACAAGAATTAACAGAACATGGTTTAGTTGTAGAAGACTGGGGTGGGGATATAATAGCAGTTCCAGTATCAGCTAAACAACACTTAAATATTGATACTTTACTTGAAATGGTTGTTTTAACAGCTGAAATGTTAGAGCTTAAAGCAAATGCTGCAAGAAAAGGTAAAGGAACAGTAATAGAAGCTAAATTAGATAAGGGTAGAGGTGCTGTTGCATCACTTTTAGTTCAAAATGGTACTTTAAATGTAGGAGATTCAATAATAGTTGGTTCAACTTATGGAAGAATAAGAGCTATGTTTGATGATGCAGGTAAAAAAATAAAGAGTGCAGGTCCATCTATACCAGTTGAAGTATTAGGACTTTCAGAAGTTCCAGCAGCAGGAGATAGATTTACTGTTGTTAAAGATGAAAAAACTGCAAGACAAATGGCAGAGACTAGACGTGAAAAAGAAAGACAAGAGAACTTTAACTCAGCTCATAAAGTATCATTAGAAGATCTTTATAGTCAAATAAGAGAGGGAAAAGTTAAAGAATTATCTGTAATAATAAAAGCAGATGTTCAAGGTTCTATAGAAGCTATAAGAGGTTCTTTAGAAAAACTTAGTACAGATGATGTAAAGGTAAGAGTTATCCATAGTGCAGTAGGTGCTATAACAGAAACAGATATAACACTTGCATCAGCTTCTAATGCAATAGTTATAGGATTTAACGTAAGACCTGAAAACAGTGCTGTAGTTTTAGCAGAAAAAGATGGTGTTGAGGTTAAAACTTATAGAATAATATATGATGCAATAGAAGATGTAAAATCTGCTATGATAGGTATGTTAGACCCAGAATATAAAGAAGTTATCTTAGGAACTGCTGAAATTAGAAATACATTTAAAATTTCAAATGTGGGTACAATAGCAGGAGGATATGTTTTAACAGGTAAACTTGTAAGAAATGCAGATGTAAGACTTATAAGAGATAATATAGTTATATTAGATTCAAAATTAGCTTCATTAAAGAGATTTAAAGATGACGTTAAAGAAGTAAATTCAGGATATGAATGTGGATTTAGTCTTGAAAAATTTAACGATATAAAAGAAGGGGATATAATAGAAGCTTATACTATGGAAGCTATAAAGAGAAAAGAACTTTAAAGTTTAAGGAGTGATTTATATGGCTAACTATAGAGGTGGAAGAATAAACGAAGAAGTTAGAAAAGAAATAAGTGATATTATTAGAAATAATATAAAGGATCCAAGACTTACAGCAATGGTATCTGTAACTAATGTATCTGTTACTAAGGATTTAAGATATGCTAAGGTTTTTGTTAGTGTGTTTTCTAATAATGATGAAGAAAAAGAAAGTTCTTTTTTAGCTCTTAAAAACTCAGCTGGATTTGTTAGAAAAGAGCTTGGACACAGAATAAATTTAAGATATACACCAGAAGTGTTGTTTGAAATAGATAATTCAATTGACAAAGGAATGTATATAGATAGTTTATTACAAAAAATTAAGGAGAAATAAAATGTTTAAAGACATTAAGGATATAATAAATAGTAGTGAAAAAATTGCTATAACATATCATGTTTCTCCAGATGGAGATGCCTTAGGTAGTGCTTTAGCACTTCTTCAAGGTATCAGAAACTATGGAAAAGAAGCTTATGTTATCTCTAAAGATATAATTGGAGATAACCTAGGCTTTCTGCCTTATAGTGGAGAAATAACTGGAGAAATAGTAAAACCAACAGAAAAAACAGACTGTGTTATAGTAGTTGATTGTGGAAATTATGAAAGAATATCAGCAGATTTAGAAAATTTTAATGGAACTATAGTAAATATAGATCACCATCTGTCAAATGATAAATATGGAAATGTAAATTATGTAAATCCTAAGGCAGCTGCCACTGCTGAGATAATCTATGAACTTTTATTAAGTTTAAATGTAAAAATAAATAATGATATAGGGACATGTATATATACATCCCTTATGACAGATACAGGTTCTTATAGGTATTCAAATACAACAAAGATTACTCATTATATAGCTGGTGATTTAATAGAGGCTGGATTAAATCATGAAGAAATACACAGAAAAGTATTTGATAATAGATCATATGAGAAACTAAAGTTAATAGCGCTAGTTCTTTCGGATATGGAACTTATATGTAATGGAAAAATAGTTTTAATGAGAGTCACAAAAGAAATGCTTGAAAAAACTAAAGTAGATTCTAAGGATTCATCTGATATAATTTCCATGGGAAATCAAGTAAAAGGTGTTGAAGGGTCAGTTCTTTTAAAAGAATCAGATATTGGAATAAAAGTAAGCTTAAGATCTAAAGAAGACTTAGATGTAAGAAATGTAGCTGAATGCATAGGTGGTGGTGGGCACACTAAAGCTGCTGGTGCATTAATAAAAGATAAAACTATTAATGAGGCAAAGGATATAATAGTTAAACTTTTAGAGAAAGAGCTGATAAAATGAATGGAGTAATAAATATTATAAAAAACACTGGAATGACTTCCTTTGATGTTGTAGCAAGAGTTAGAAAAGTAGCAAAAGAAAAAAAAGTGGGACATACTGGAACGCTAGATCCAGAGGCATCAGGAGTTCTTCCTGTGTGCCTTGGAAAAGCTACAAAAATAATAGATTATATGATGGAAAATGAAAAAGCTTATAGAGTAACCTTTAAGCTTGGAATAGTCACGGATACTTATGATTTAGAGGGAAAAGTTATAAGAGAAAAAGATTCTTCTAATATAACTAAGGAAGAAATAGAAAAAGTTATTTTAGAATTTGTAGGAGATATAAAACAAGTACCACCTATGTACTCTGCTTTAAAACAAAATGGAGTAAGACTTTATGAACTTGCTAGAAAAGGAATAGAAGTAGAGAGAGAAGCTAGGGATGTAACTATATATAAAATTGAAGATATAAAAATAGAAGATGAAGTATCTATGGATGTTTATTGCTCTAAAGGGACTTATATAAGAAGTCTTTGCTTTGATATTGGAGAAAAATTAAATGTTGGAGCAACAATGACAAAACTTTGCCGTATAAAAAATGGGTCATTTACTTTAGATAATGGAGTTAATATAGAGGATTTAAATGAAAATAATATAAAAGAATATATTGTGTCTATTGAAGAGGCACTATGTAAATTTGATAAAATAGTTGTAAATAATAGTTTTACAAAGTTATTAATAAATGGGGTAAAAGTTTATGATAAGAGGCTTTCAAAGGATTATATAAGTTATAATAAGCTATATAGGGTTTATGATGACTTAGGACTTTTTATAGGCCTTGGAAAGAAAGATGACAGTGGATTTAAAATAGAAAAGCTACTTATTGAAAATAATAATTAAAGGAGTAACTTATGATTTTAATTAGTGATAAATTAAATGAAGAAATGTCTAAAGATATATATGTTGCTCTAGGTAGTTTTGATGGAGTGCATAAAGGACATTTACTTCTTATAGATGAAATTGTGAATTTAGCAGAAAAAAAACAGGGAAAAAGTATGGTATACACTTTTAAAAATCATCCATTAAGTATTATAGACAAGAATAAAACTCCAAAGATATTACTTGATAATAAGTCAAAGGAAGAAATATTAGAAAGTCTTGGAGTAGATATATTATGTCTAAAAGAATTTAATAATGACTTAATGAAACTAAGCCCAGAAGCTTTCATAGAAAACTTAGTAAATGAATTTAACATAAAAGGCATAGTAGTTGGCTTTAATTATAGATTTGGATATAAAAATAAGGGTGATTTGAATCTTTTAAAAGATCTTAGTAAAAAGTTTAATTTTGAATTATATATAAAGAAAGCTTATACAATTGAAAACGAAATTGTAAGTTCAACAAGGATAAGAGAGTTAATATCCCTAGGGAGAATTAAAAAAGCAAATGAAATGCTAGGAAGAGAATATGTTTTAAGAGGAGAAGTTGTAGGTGGAAGAAGACTTGGGAGAACTATAGGCTTTCCTACTGCTAACTTAAAGCCTTTAGATAGTATGTTAATTCCTAAAATAGGTGTTTATTACACAAATGTAGAAGTTCAAGGGGAAATATATAAAGGAATTACATCAGTTGGGAATAATCCTACAGTAAATGGTAAGAATACTACTATAGAAACGTATATATTAAATTTTGATAAAGATATTTATAGTGAAACTATAAAGGTTTATTTTATAGATAAAATAAGAGATGAAAAGAAATTTTCAGGATTAGATGAGCTTAAAATACAGCTTGAAAAAGATAAAACATTTGCTAAAAATCAAAGTAAAAGCACAAATTTGTAAAACTTAGTTTACAAGTAAAATCACTTTTGATATAATCATATAGAACCTAATTCTAAGATATAAGGATGCCGTCTTATTTCTTGGATATAGGGGATAATTTTTAGGAGGTATTTAAAAATGGATAAAGAAAGAAAACAAGAAATAATAGCTAAATATGCAAGACATGAAGGGGATACTGGTTCTCCAGAAGTTCAAATAGCATTATTAACTGAAAGAATAAACTCTTTAACAGATCACTTAAGATTCCACAAAAAAGATCACCATTCAAGAAGAGGTCTTTTAATGATGGTAGGACAAAGAAGAGGATTATTAAATTATCTTTCAGCACAAGATATAGAAAGATATAGAGCTATAATCAAAGATTTAGGATTAAGAAGATAATTTATTAGAGCGGTTATGCCGCTCTATTATTTTAGAAATATTTTGTTAAATATCGAAAGGAGGTATTTTAATGGATAAGAAACTAGAAGTTAATATAGCAGGAAGAGTTATGAAGGTTGAGTTTGGAAAACTGGGAATGTTATCAAATACAGCTATTTTAATGAGCTATGGAGATACTGTAATATTAACTAATGCTAATGCATCAGAAAAACCAAGAGAAGGAATAGATTTCTTCCCTTTATCCGTTGAATACGAAGAAAGACTATATTCTGTAGGGAAAATACCTGGAGGATTTATAAAAAGAGAAGGTAGACCAACAGATAAAGCTATATTAAACGGAAGAGCTGTAGATAGACCAATAAGACCATTATTCCCAAAGGGATATAGAAATGATGTTCAAGTTGTATGTACTGTAGTATCTGTAGAAAAGGATAATTTACCAGAAATACTTGCTATAAATGCAGCATCAACTGCACTTTGTTTATCATCAATACCTTTTACAACGCCAGTTGCAGCAGTTCAAGTAGGCTTAATAGATGGAGAATTTATATTAAATCCAACATCTAAAGAGAGAGAAGAGAGCATAATGCAGTTAACCGTATGTGCTACAAAAGAAAGAGTTATGATGATAGAAGCTGGTGGAAATGAAATACCAGAAGAAACTATGATTAACGCTATAGCCTTTGGTATGGAAAAGTGCCAAGATATAGTTAAATTCCAAGAAGAAGCTATGAAAATGTTTGGAAAGGAAAAAATAGTTCCAAATATATATAAAGTGGATGAAAATATAGAAGAAGAAGTGAAATCTTTTGCAACTGATATGATAAAAGAAGCTATGAATATAACTGATAGAGATGCAAGAAATGAAAAAATGGATGAAGTAAAAACTAAAATAATGGAAGAATTTACTGAAAAATATCCAGAAAATACTTCTGATATTGGAGAAGTAGTATATACTCTTCAAAAGAAAACAGTGAGAAATATGCTTCTTAAAGAGAAGAAAAGAGTAGATGGAAGAGCTTTTGATGAAGTTAGAAATATAAACTGCGAAGTAGATATTCTTCCAAGAACTCATGGAACAGGTCTTTTCACAAGAGGACTTACTCAAGTTATGACTGTAGCCACTTTAGGTGCCATTGGAGAAATACAAATTTTAGATGGTATAGGTGAGGAAGAGTCTAAAGGATATATGCATCACTATAACTTCCCAGCTTATTCTGTAGGAGAAGTTAAACCACTTAGAGGGCCAGGAAGAAGAGAAATAGGTCATGGTGCCTTAGCTGAAAGAGCGCTAGAGCCATTAATCCCATCACAAGAAGAGTTCCCATACACTATAAGACTTGTTTCAGAAGTTTTAAGTTCAAATGGATCAACATCACAAGCTTCAGTATGTGGTAGTACACTAGCTCTATTAGATGCAGGTGTTCCTATAAAAAGACCAGCAGCTGGTATTGCTATGGGTCTTGTAACTTCAGAAGATCTAAGTGAAGAAGAAGTTATAACAGATATTCAAGGATTAGAAGATTTCTTTGGAGATATGGATTTTAAAGTGGCAGGTACAACTGAAGGTATTACATCTATTCAAGTTGATACAAAAATAGCAGGGCTTTCACCAAAGGTTATAAGAGATGCAATAACTGGAGCAAGAAAAGCAAGACTTATGATTTTAGATAAGATAAATGAATGTATACCAGGACCAAGAGAAGAGGTATCAGAATATGCTCCTAAAACATCAGTTATGCAAATAGACCCAGAAAAAATTAGAGACGTAATTGGAACTGGGGGAAAAACAATCAATAAAATAATAGCAGATACTGGAGTTAAAATAGACATAAAAGAAGACGGTAAAGTATTTGTATCATCTTCAGAGTCTCAAGGAGTTAAGGATGCTATTAAAATAATAGAAGGTTTAACTAAAGAGGTTAAAGCTGGAGAAGTTTATTTGGGTAAAGTCGTTAAAATAACTACTTTTGGTGCCTTTGTTGAGATACTACCAGGAAAAGAAGGATTAGTTCATATTTCTAAGTTAGATACTGCAAGAGTAAATAAGGTTGAAGATGTTGTATCTATTGGAGATGAAATTTTAGTTAAGGTTGTTGAAATAGATAGTCAAGGAAGAATAAATCTTTCAAGAAAAGATGTTCTAGAGACTCCTAAGGAAAACAAAGAAAACTAAAATTAATTTAAAAGATGATCTTTAAGGCAATTTTTATTGCCTTTTTATTTTGTTAATATATAGGATATTTATTAATCAAACATATAAGATAATTTTCCTTAATCATATAATAGAAATTCCTAAAATATATTATAAAGATGGTAGGAGGTATTTTGTATGGCAAATGTTAAATATTTAAGTGAAATAGAAAAATATGAAATAATAAACATTAATGATGGTGAAAAATATAGTTCACTTTCAAATAATGATATAATAGTTGATGAAAATGGAAGACTTCGTTATTTAATAATAAATCTAGGCGGAGGAAAATTTAGCTTATTTTCTCAAGGGGACGAATATTTAGAAATAGGTTGGGAAAATGTGAAAAGAATAGGTGCTAAAACTATAATACTAGATGTAGAACAAGATGAAATTAAGAAGACAAAATTATAGGAGTGTGAATTTCGTGAGAATAATTGTACAAAAGTTTGGAGGAACTTCAGTATCTACTAAAGATAAAAGAGATATGGTTGTTTCTAAAGTAAAAAAGGCTATAAGTGAAGGATATTCTCCTGTATTAGTAGTATCAGCTATGGGAAGACGTGGAGATAGCTACTCTACAGATACATTATTATCTCTTATTAGTGATGATTTTAAAAGAAGTAATAAGCAAGGAACAGACCTGCTTATGAGTTGTGGAGAGATTATAAGTACTGTTGTTATGAGTGATTGCTTATTTAAAAATGGTATAGAGTCAGTTCCATTAACAGGTAGCCAAGCTGGTATATTAACTGATAATAATTATTCAAAAGCTGATTTTTTAGATGTAACTCCTAAAAAAGTTTTAGAAATATTAAGTGAAGGTAAGGTGCCTGTAGTTGCAGGATTCCAAGGGGGAAATATTGAAGGATATTTTACAACCTTGGGAAGAGGTGGAAGTGACACATCAGCAGCAGCTTTAGGTGCTGCATTAAATGCATGTGAAGTTGATATATATACAGATGTTGACGGAATAATGACAGCAGATCCTAGAATTGTTGTAAATGCGGAACTTATAGATAAAATAAGTTATAATGAAGTATTCCAATTAGCAGACCATGGAGCAAAAGTAATACATCCAAGAGCTGTTGAGGTAGCAATGCGTGGAAATGTTCCTCTTGTTATAAAAAATACTATGTCATCTAGTGAAGGTACGCTAATAGATAGTACTGGTGATAAACAAGACACAAGATTTTTAACAGGGGTAACTCATAATTCAGGCAGAATACAAATTTCAATAAAGTCTAAAGAAAATGAGGGTAACGATAAATATAAGAGTATTTTAGAAATATTAGCTCAAAATAAAATAAGTTTAGATTTAATAAATATATTTCCTAAAGAAAAAGTCTTTACAATTGATGAAAGTGTAAGGGAAGTATTTAAAAAAATAATGAAAGATAACAATTTAAAATACACTTATATAGAAAATTTAAGTACAATAGCTGTTGTAGGTTCTAAGATGAAGGGGATTCCAGGAGTCATGGCTAAAATAATAAGCACATTAGATAAAGAGAATATAGAAGTTTTACAAACAGCAGATTCCCATATGACTATATGGTGTTTAGTTGAGACTAAGAATGTAAAAAAAGCTATTGTAGCTCTTCATAAAGTTTTTATTGAAAAATAGAATAAAAGGCAATTTTTTCGTATAAACTAAAGATAGTTTTAGGAGGGGTTGCTAAATGAAAAGTGAAAGTGAAGAAAAAGAAATAAAAAATGAGAAGCTAGAAGAAATTAAAGAATTAGGTGGAAACCTTCCACAAGGACCTAGTAGTCCTTCAAGAATACAAGTAATAACAATAATTGGCCAAATAGAAGGGCATAATGTTCAACCACCACAAAATAAAACTACTAAATATGAACACATGATTCCGCAACTTATAGAATTAGAGCAAAATGACAATGTAGAGGGAGTTTTATTTGTTTTAAATACAGTTGGTGGAGATGTAGAAGCAGGTCTTGCTATAGCTGAAATGATTAGAAGTTTAAGTAAGCCTACTGTATCTCTTGTAATAGGAGGAGGACATTCAATAGGAGTACCGCTAGCTACATCATCAAGTTATTCATTTATATGCGAATCTGCAACTATGATAATTCATCCTGTTAGAATGAATGGTTTAGTTATAGGAGTACCACAAACCTTTGAGTATTTTAATAAAATGCAAGAGAGGATAAACGATTTTATAGTTAGAACATCTAATATAAAAAAAGAAACATTAAATAAACTTATGTTACAAACAGATGAACTTTTAAATGATATGGGTACTATATTAATTGGAAAAGAAGCTGTAGAATGTGGGTTAATTAATGAAGTAGGTGGAGTAAAAGAAGCTTTAGCTAAATTAAATGAATTAATATCAGATTCTAAAGAGCAATCACAACCATAGGATTTCCTATGGTTTAAGTTTTTGTATATAAAAGGTTTTAAATATATGCCATAGAATTTTATATAAGAGAAACAAATAAGAGGTGATAGGGTGGCTACAAAAAAGAAAAAAAGTAAAAAAAACATGAAAGCTAGTAAATATAGTAATGAGATATATGGTGTTATTTGGATTGGCATAAGTATTATTTTAGGGTTTAGCCTGTATACAAACTGGGCTGGATACTTAAGTGTTATATCTAAAAATATATTTATTAATCTTTTAGGAGTAGGGGCCTTTGCATTACCTATATATATGATATATGTGGTAATACAAAGAAATTTTTTAAAAGAAAAAAAAATTGTTAATCCTAAATTTATAGGAGTTACTATAGCAGTTGTAACTACTGTTTTACTAGTGCAGTTAATAGATATGAAATATGTTTATACAAATGGGAGTTTTACAGATGCAATATCTAAAATGATTAATTCTCAAAATGAAATTACAGGTGGAATAATAGGATTTATAATAATATTTCCTATATATAAGTTTATTGGTAGTGTAGGGCTTTACATAATATTTGTAGTAGCATATTTTATTTCTTCTGTTCTTGTATTTGATTATGGAATAAATGATTTGAAAAAGTTTTTTTATAGTGCTTTTAAGAGTAAGGATATAGTTACAAGAGGAAACAAAAATAACGTAAAGAAGCAAAAAGTAAAAGTAAGTAATAAAGAGAGTGAAAAAGAAGAGTTTTTAAAAAATATAGAAGGCAAAATAAAGATATTAGATTTCATGAAAAATGATTCTAATGATTCTATTTCATTAGACGAAGACGTAGCTTTAGAAAAGGATGAAATTAAGATAAATAGCAATTATAATAATGATATTAAAGAAAATAGAGAAATTGCTACTGAAAGTATAAAAGAAAGTGATAAGTTTGGGGAAGATAAATTTAAGACCCAAAGAATTAAAAATCCTATAAAGCAAATAGAGTTTGATGAAATAAAATATTTAAATAATGAAAAAAATCAAACTAAACATAATAAAAAATATGTGATTCCAGATGCTGACCTTTTAAAAATAAATACCAATCTAAAATTAAACAAGGATGATAGAAAAGAACTTTTGGCAAATGCTGATAGATTAGAACAGACGCTCTTAAGCTTTGGAGTAGAAGCTAAAATACTTCAAGTTACAAAAGGTCCCTCAGTAACTAGGTTTGAACTTCAACCAAAAGCAGGTATAAAGGTTAGTAAAATTGTTAATCTGTCAGATGATATAGCCCTTGGTCTTGCAGCTAGAGGAGTTAGAATAGAGGCTCCTATTCCAGGAAAAGCAGCTATAGGAATAGAGGTTCCAAATAAAGAACAAACTCCAGTGTTTTTTAGAGAAATATTAGAGTCTAATGAATTTAAAAATAATAAGTACAAGGTAGCTTGTGCCCTTGGAAAAGATATAACAGGAAAGTGTATAGTAACAGACATTAGTAAAATGCCTCATGTTTTAATTGCAGGGGCAACAGGATCAGGTAAAAGTGTATGTATAAATACCCTCATTGTAAGTATACTTTACAAATATTCTCCAGAGGATGTTAAACTTTTAATGGTTGACCCAAAGGTTGTTGAGCTTAATGTGTATAATGGAATACCTCATCTTTTGATTCCAGTTGTAACAGAGCCTAAAAAGGCGGCAGCAGCTTTGAACTGGGCAGTTAATGAAATGACAAGAAGGTATAAGCTTTTTGCAGATAATGGAGTTAGAAATGTAGATTCTTATAATGAGTTAGCCAAAAAAGGATTAGTAGATGAAAAACTACCTTATATAGTAATAATAATAGATGAACTTGCAGACCTTATGATGGCATGTCCAAGAGATGTTGAGGATTATATATGTAGATTAGCTCAAATGGCAAGAGCAGCTGGTATGCACCTTGTAATTGCAACACAAAGGCCTTCAGTTGATGTTATTACAGGTCTTATAAAGGCGAATGTTCCATCTAGAATATCCTTTGCAGTGTCTAGCCAAATAGATTCTAGAACTATATTAGATGCAACAGGTGCAGAAAAACTTTTAGGAAAGGGTGATATGTTATTTTACCCAGTTGGGGAGTCAAAGCCTAAGAGAGTCCAAGGAGCATTTATATCAGAGGAAGAGGTTGAAAGTATAGTGTCTTTTATAAAAGACACGGAAGCTGATAATAAGTATGAAGATGAGATATTAGAGCATATAAATTCAGCTAGTGATAATTCCATTGAAAATAAAGAAGAGTGTGATGAATTATTAGATGAAGCTATAAAAATAGTAGTAGAAGCTGGACAAGTTTCAACTTCATATCTTCAAAGAAGACTAAGAATAGGATTTAATAGAGCGGCAAGAATAATAGAAGAGTTAGAAGCAAATGGAATAATAGCAGCTAGAGATGGCAATAAACCAAGGCAGGCACTTATATCAAAAGAAGAATTTGAAAATATAAAATAAGTCCTTGTTTAAATTATAAAAGAACTTTAAAATATAGAATGTATATTGAAACTTAGGAGGAGAAAGATTTGACAAAGTATAAAGTTGGAATGGTAAGCTTAGGCTGTGATAAAAATAGAGTTGACTCAGAAATAATGTTAGGACAGGTTGAAAGGGAATATGAATTAACTAATAACCCTAAGGAAGCAGAAATAATAATAGTAAATACTTGTGGATTTATAGAAAAAGCTAAACAAGAATCTATAAATAC
The DNA here is from genome assembly GCA_030526875.1 of Clostridium perfringens. Classification (GTDB taxonomy): domain Bacteria; phylum Bacillota; class Clostridia; order Clostridiales; family Clostridiaceae; genus Sarcina; species Sarcina perfringens_A. The sequence continues at coordinate 64,522 of JAUNBX010000007.1, forward strand.
TATACTAGATATGGCAAAATATAAAACAAAACATAAATGTAAGCTTTTAATAGCTACAGGATGTTTAACTCAAAGATATGGAAAAGAGCTTTTAGATCTTATGCCAGAGCTTGATATAGTTTTGGGTGTTAATGACTATGAAAAGATAAATGAAGCTATTGAAAAATTTATAAAGGAAAATAAAAAAATATCTTCAACAAATTTTACTAATGAAGGAATAAATGAAGGAAAAAGAATAATAACAACTAATAAAAGTACAGCTTATTTAAGAATAGCAGAGGGCTGTGATAATTTTTGTACTTATTGTATAATTCCTAAAATAAGAGGAAAATTTAGAAGTAGAAAAATTGAAAACATAATAGAAGAAGGAAAAACTCTTGCAAATGCAGGTGTTAAAGAAATAATAATAATAGCACAAGATACAACAAATTATGGTATAGATTTATATGGGGAAAAAAGACTTCATGTAGTTTTAAGAGAACTAAGTAAAATAGAAGGAATTGAATTTATAAGAGTTATGTATTGCTATCCTGAGGCTATTTATGATGAACTTATAGAAGAAATAGCTAAAAATAAAAAAGTGTGTAAGTATTTAGATCTTCCAATTCAACATATAAGTAATAACATATTAAAAAGAATGGGAAGAAAAACAAGTAAAGAAGAAATTATAGGAAAGATAAAAACGTTAAGAGAAAATGTTCCTGGTATAGTTTTAAGAACATCATTAATAGTAGGATTTCCAGGAGAAACAGAAGAGGACTTTAATGAACTAAAAGAGTTTTTACAAAATATAAAGTTAGATAAGGTTGGTGTGTTTACTTATTCACAAGAAGAGGGAACACCAGCTGCAATTATGGAAAATCAAGTAGACGAAGAAGTTAAAGAATCTAGAGAGAAAGCTCTTATGGTAATTCAAAAAGAAGTATCTAAGGCAACAAATAAAGAAAAGATAGGAAAAGTTTATAAAGTATTAATTGAAAATAAAAATAATGAATACTTTATAGGTAGAAGCTATGAAATGGCACCAGATATAGATGGAATGATATATATAAAAGGAAAAGATTTAAAAACTAACAAATTCTATGACGTAAAAATAACAGAAGCATTAGAGTATGATTTAATAGGGGTGGTTTTAGATGAATCTTGCAAATAAACTTACACTTTTAAGAATAATCTTAGTACCTGTATTTTTAATATTTTTCTTAGTGCAAGGAATAGATTATGGAACTATAATAGCTACTATTATATTTATAGTAGCTTCTATAACAGATCAGTTAGATGGACATATAGCAAGGTCTAGAAATCAAATAACTACTTTTGGAAAGTTTATGGACCCCTTAGCAGATAAACTTTTAGTAACAGCAGTTTTTGTATGCTTGGTTCAAATAGATATGATTCCAGCTTGGGCGGTTATAATAATATTGTCAAGAGAGTTTGCAGTCTCAGGGTTAAGAAGTATTGCAGCATCAAACGGTCTTGTAATTGCAGCTAGCTGGTGGGGAAAAATAAAAACAGTTACTCAAATGGTAGCAATAATATTATTCCTATTAACAGTCAATATAATGTCTCTAACAAATACTTCTTTAACAATAAACTATCTACCATTTTTTACATGGGCAGCTAATATAGTATTTTATATTGCAGTTATTATAACTGTAATATCAGGAGTAGATTATTTTGTTAAAAATAGAAAAGTTATAACTATTGACAAATAATGGTATAAAATTCAATAAAGAGTTAATAATTAAATATAAAGCATTAAATATTTAATGCTTTATATTTTCTTCTATATTGACATTTTTAGGGGTATACTCTATAATCAATATAGAACTTATGTTCGTAGTAGGAGGGTTTTTATGGCTAAAATAGATGAAAATAAATTAAAGGCTATTGAGATGGCAATGGGTCAAATAGAAAAGCAATTTGGTAAAGGTTCTGTTATGAAACTTGGAGAAAATACAACAGCTAATATAGATGCAATATCTACTGGATGTTTAGATTTAGATATAGCCCTTGGAATAGGTGGAGTTCCAAAAGGAAGAATAATAGAGATTTATGGACCAGAAAGTTCTGGTAAAACAACAGTGGCACTTCATATAGTTGCAGAAGCTCAAAAAACAGGAGGAGCTGCAGCATATATAGATGCGGAACATGCTCTAGATCCAGCATATGCATCAAAACTAGGTGTTAACATAGATGATTTAGTAGTTTCACAACCAGATACAGGAGAACAAGGTTTGGAAATTGCAGAAGCTTTAGTAAGATCTGGTGCAATAGATGTTTTAGTTATAGATTCAGTAGCAGCTCTTGTACCAAGAGCTGAAATAGAAGGGGAAATGGGAGATTCTCATGTAGGACTTCAGGCAAGACTTATGTCACAAGCTCTTAGAAAATTAGCAGGTAGCATAAATCAAACTAAATGTGTTGCTATATTTATAAATCAATTAAGAGAAAAAGTTGGAATAATGTTTGGAAATCCTGAGGTTACTCCAGGTGGTAGAGCACTTAAATTCTATGCTTCAGTTAGAATGGACATTAGAAGAATAGATTCAATAAAACAAGGCGATGCTATAATGGGTAATAGAACTAGGGTTAAAGTAATAAAGAATAAAGTTGCACCTCCATTTAGACAAGCAGAATTTGATATAATGTATAATGAAGGTATATCAAAAACAGGTAATCTAGTAGATGTTGGAGTAAAAGAAGAAATCATTCAAAAAAGTGGTGCATGGTTCTCTTATGGAGATATAAGACTTGGTCAAGGTAGAGAAAATGCTAAACAATACTTAAAAGATAATGGAGAGGTTGCTTTAGAAATAGAGCGTAAGATAAGAGAAAAGCATAAACTTCCAATGGCAGAGGTTGCTTCTGATAAAGCTGAATAGAAAGTTCTTTTTAGGATTATTATATAATAAATAATTCAGGCTACATTAAAGTAAAATTAATAATATGTTTTATTTAAAGATAATTAATATAAAATATATTATAACGAAAAACTTTAGTGTAGCTTTTTTATATTTTAAATATTAACTTTTTAAAATGTAGAATAAAAAGTTGTAAATAATATATAATATAAATGAAAATAGGCTTATTATAAATAGCAAAGCTAGTGGTATAGCACCTTGACACAAAGATAAATTTACTATACAATAATAACAAATACTGGT
>JAUNBX010000008.1:0-8737 GCA_030526875.1 Clostridium perfringens
TAAAAAACATAATCCAAAACAAAATTTAAGAGACCAAGCTAAAAATTACTTGATCTCTTAAAACTTTCTTATGATGGAGCTTGAAGCTCTGCTGTTAGTGATCCACCTCTACTCATTGTGCTTGAACCTACACTCTTAACTGTCCAAGTACTCATATCTGCTGATCCACTTTGAGTAAATCTTATTGAGCCACCGTGAGATGCTACCCAATTTATAGCCTCTTGACCTGTCATTCCAATAAGTGGAGATGTACTTATTGTATTTGATGTGGAACCTGAACTCTCATCATTTGGTTTAGTGGTTGAACTACTTGAATTATCAGCTGATTCACCACTGTCTTTATTTGAGTTATCAGTATTAGCTGAATTTGAACTATTGTTACTTGAATTTGAACTATTGTTTGAACTACTATCTACATAGTCCCCATAGTAAGCTACATTTATAGTTGATCCTGACTTAACATTATAACTTGAACCTGGGTTTTGACTATAGATTAATCCATTTTCAGATGATGATGATGCATTTTCCCCCTTAGTTGCACTTATAGTAAGTCCCAAATTCTTTAATATACTTTCTGCTTCAGCTACAGTTTTTCCTTTTAAATCTGGAACTGTAATTGTTGAAGAATCTTGTCCTTTGCTCACAACAAGATTTATAGTATATCCACTTGGGACACTACTTCCACTTACCGGTGAGCTACTTATTACACTTCCTGAAGTTACAGTACTACTATATTCATAAGTTATTGTTCCAACCTCTAATCCATTACTTGTTATAACTGATTTTGCAGAATCTAATGTTAAACCAACTAAATTTGGTAGATTTACAGTTGTTTCTCCACCACTAACAGTAACAATTACTGTACTTCCTTTATCAATTTTAGTTCCAGATACTGGATTAGTACTTATAACTGTGCCTTCTGTTTGAGTACTTTCGGTTGTTTTTTCTTCATAAACTAGTCCTAGTTTGCTAAGTTGTGCTTTAGCCTCGGAGCTAGTTTCATTAACAAGATCTGGTACAACTACCTGTGTTGTTGAGTTTACTGAATTTGTTGAACTACTAGCACTACTTGAAGAGTTTTTAGCTATACTTATCCCTACAAAAGCACCAACTCCGATTATAGCTATAACTATTACTATTATTCCTATTACTATAGGTCCACTACCTTTTTTAGTTCCATTATTTTTAGTTTCTTTTACAGGCTTAGGATTTATTACTTGTTTAATATCTTTTTTAGAAGTTTCCTCTTCAACTTCTTTCTTACCGTCATCCCTTGACTCTTCTTCGTACTCTTCATTATCATTTTGGATATTGTTTTTATTTATTTTATCTTTAGCTAAATCTTCATCTGTAATTGGATCCATAACTCTTGTAAATCCTGAATCATCAATATCTACTTTATCCATCATTACAGTAAAATCTTCATTATTCTTAATTTTTTCTAAATCCTCAATAAACTCAATTGCTGTTTGATATCTATTAGATGGTTCCTTACTAATAGCCTTCATTATTAAATAATTAAGTGCATCTGGAATTTCTGGTGTTAAAACCTTTGGTTCTATTGCAGTCTCTTGAATATGCTTAACTGCAACAGTTACTGGCGAATCTCCATCAAAAGGAACTTCCCCTGTTACCATTTCATACAAAACTATTCCTAATGAATAAAGATCAGTCCTATAATCTACATAACTTCCTTTAGCTTGTTCTGGTGAAAAATAATGTGCTGAACCTAGAACACTATTAGTATGAGATATTGTAGATTCTGTCATAGATTTTGCTATTCCAAAATCAGTAACCTTAACTACTCCATCTCTCGTTACTAATATATTTTGTGGTTTTATATCTCTATGAATTATATTATTTTTATGTGCACAATCTAAAGCTCTTGCTATTTTAATAGCAAATGTTATAGCAATATCATAGGGTATTTTTTTCTTTTCTTTTATTATATCCTTAAGAGTTTTTCCCTCTACATACTCCATAACTATATAATTTACATCATCTGTACTTCCAACGTCTAATACATTAACTATATTAGGATTTGAAAGATTAGCTATTGATGTGGCTTCTTTTTTAAACTTACTTACTATATTTTCGTTATTTTTAAATGAATCTTTTAAAACTTTTACTGCAACAAACCTGTTTAATTTTCTACACCTAGCTTTGTATACATAAGACATGCCACCTTCGCCTATCTGCTCTAAGATTTCATATCTGTCACCTAAAATACTACCTATCATTTTGACTCTCTCCTCCAAAAACCAGAACTGTTATATTGTCTCGTCCCCCTCTTTGTTTAACCACTTCAACAAGCCTTTCGCAGGATTTATTTAAATCATTAGAATTAATTATCTCTGTCCATATCTCATCTTTTTCTAAATCATTAGCAAATCCATCAGTACATAACAAGAATAAATCATACTCTTTTTTATTCATTCTTATAATATCTACATCCACTCTACTATTAGTCCCTAAGGCCCTTGTTATTATATTCTTTCTCGGATGATTTCTAGCTTCTTCTTCTGTTATACATCCACTGTCTAATAACTCTTGAACTAAAGAATGATCCCTAGTTAATTTATCTATACCTTTATTGTTTAATCCAAAACAACAACTATCTCCAACATTTGCTATTTGAATCTTATCATTATAAATAAAAGCTGTCGTTAATGTTGTTCCCATTCCACCATAACCTTTTTTAGATGTAGCTAAGTCATATATATCAGAATTAACACTAGATACAGCTTCCTCTAGGATATTCTCTATAGAAGTTTTACCAATTCTTTCTTTTATATATTGCATTATACCTTCTGCTGCCATTTTACTAGCAACTTCCCCTGCATTATGTCCTCCCATACCATCTGCAACTATATAAAGAGAAAACTTATTCTCAATACAATATGCAAGATAGTCTTCATTTAATTCTCTTACATTACCATTATCAGTAAAAAAACCAATCATTTTAGTCCCCCCTAGTTCTGCTTCTTAGACTGAATATAGCTTCTCCTTAACTGTCCACATGCTGCATTAATATCTGCTCCCATTTCTCTTCTTACAGTAGCTTCTATACCATAAGACTTTAATATAGATACAAAAGTTTCTATATCTTTCTTAGAAGATTTTTTAAATGAATTTTCTTTTATTTCATTAACAGGTATTAAATTAACATGGCACAACATATTTTTTAATAAAGCACCTAAACTTTTAGCGTCTTCCTTGCTATCATTTACTCCTTTTACTAATGAATACTCAAAAGTAACTCTTCTATTTGTTTTTTCTATATAATATCTACAAGCATCTAATAATTCATTTATTGTATATTTATTTGCTATAGGCATTATTTCTTTTCTTTTTTCATCTGAAGTTGCATGAAGAGATATAGCTAAAGTTATTTGCATTTCTTTATCTGCTATTTCATATATCTTAGGAACTATTCCACAAGTTGATAGTGTTATATGTCTTTGCCCTATATTAAGTCCATAATCTGCATTAACAAGTTCTAAGAATTTCATAACATTATCAAAATTATCTAATGGTTCTCCACTTCCCATTAAAACTATGTTTGATATTCTATCTCCTAAAATATTTTGACAAAGTATAATTTGAGATAATATCTCCCCTGGAGTTAAATTTCTAATCATGCCATCTATTGTTGATGCACAAAACTTACATCCCATTTTGCATCCTACTTGAGTTGACACACATACAGAATTTCCGTGCTTATATGACATAATTACACACTCTACTATATTATCATCATTAAGACATAATAACAACTTTCTTGTTTTATCCTCTTTAGATTCTAAAGATTCTATTATTTTTGGAAAACCTATAAAGAAATTTTCCTTAAGTTTAACCTTTGTAGAACTTGGTATGTTATTCATAAGATCAAAATCATATTTTCCTTTGTATATCCAACCAAAAATTTGCTTTGCCCTAAAAGAACTCTCTCCATTCTCCTTCATCCAATGCTGAAGTTCTTCTAAAGTATAGTCCAATATATTTTTCATTTTTTCACCTACTATTTTTTCTTAAGTCTTGCAATAAAGAATCCATCCATATATTTATTAGGCAGTATAGTTACTGTTTTATTTTCATTATATATTATGTTATCTCTTTCACCTAACTCTATTTGTTCAATTTCACAATCCTCATGTTTTCTAGAAAACCAATTTATAATTTCCTCATTTTCATCTTTATTTAAAGTACATGTAGAATAAATAAGTTTTCCACCTTTTTTAAGATATTTCCATGTGTTTTCTAAGATAACCCTTTGAGTTTTTTCTATATCTTTTAAATCCTTTGAGGTTTTAGTCCATTTTATTTCAGGTTTCTTTCTTATTATTCCAAGACCTGAACATGGAACATCTAAAAGTATTCTATCTGCAATATTTAGATATTCCCTATTAAATTTAGATGCATCCCCTAAGCTTACTTCTATATTAGAGATTCCAAGTCTTCTTCCATTATCTTTTATAAGATTTAACTTATGCTCATGAATGTCAAATGCTAAAACTTTACCTGTATTATTTAAAATCTCACTTACATGAGTTCCTTTAGTTCCTGGTGCACTGCAAAGATCTAAAACAGTTTGTTCCTTATTTATATCTAATGCATCTGAAACTAGCATTGCACTTTCATCTTGAACTGTAAACATTCCGTTTTTATAAAGGGAATTTTTTTCAATAGAACTTCCCTTTTTAATTATTATTGCATCTTTTGAAATGTAACCTTCTGTAGCATCATAGCCTTCTTCTATTAATCTTTTTAAAAGCTCATCTCTATTTGTTTTTAAAGAATTTGTTCTTACTGTTATATATGGTGTTTCATTTAATCCTTTTAATATCTTTATGCCATTTTCTTTTTCGTATTGTTTAAGAAATAATTTTATCATCCAAGAATCAAAAGAGAAGTAATACTCTAAAACTTCCATATCTGTAAGACCTTTTTTATAATCCTTATCTAAATTTCTTAAATAATTTCTAAGGACACCATTTACAAAACTTGAAAGACTTTTTGCTCTTATTTTAGTTAAATTTACTGATTCATTTACTATTGCATAAGAAGGCACTCTATCTAGATATTTTATTTGATAAATTGCACTTCTTAATATATTAATCACTCTATCGTCTATATCTTTAATATCTGATACAAAGCTTCCAAGGATTATATCAATAGTTTTTTTATTTTTTAATGTTCCATAAACTACTTCTGTTATTAAGCCTCTATCTTTCTCATCTATGTTGTTGTTTTTAAATCTTTTGTTTATCTCAATATTAGAATATGCACCTTTTTTTATTACATTATCTAATATTTCTACTATTATTTTTCTAGAATTCATTATTTAAACTCCTAATTATTTGAATTTTTATCTATTTGAATTTCTATCACTTAAAACTATTAATCTTAAAAGTTGAGATATTGCCATTAATGTAGCTGCTACATATGTTAAAGCTGCAGCACTTAAAACCTTTTTAGCACCATCTACTTCATTTCCATATAATATACCTCTTTGTTCTAAAAGCCTTAAAGCCCTAGATGATGCGTTAAACTCCACAGGAAGAGTAATAAGCTGAAATACTACTACTGCTGAGAAAAGTAAAATTCCGATAGTAGTTAGCCCACTAAAACCTAAAATTATTCCTGCTATAAATAAAAGCCATGAAATGTTAGATGCAAAATTTACAGCTGGAGCTATAGAATTTCTAAGGATAAGTGCTCCATATCTTTCTTTATGCTGTATGGCATGACCAACTTCATGTGCTGCAACACCAAGTGCTGCAACTGATGTTCCACTATATATATCAGATGATAATCTTAATACTCTCTTAATAGGATCATAATGATCACTTAATCGTCCTCTAACTGTCTCTATACTAACATCATAAAGCCCTGCATCATCTAAAAGCATTCTAGCTACATCCCGCCCACTATATCTATTAAAGCTTTGTACTCTTTCATATTTATTAAAGGTACTAGATACTTTTAATTGTGCCCAGGCAGATATTATTAAAGCTGGTATTAAAATAATCATTGTTGGATCAAAAAACATTCCATAATAGCCAAACATAATTCTTCACTCCCTAAACTTTTATTATATTTATTTTAATATTGTGCCTATTTCTATTTTATTACCATTTATAAATTGTTCAACAAATAGAGGTTTTCCATTTGGAAATTGTAGCTTTTCTATAACTAAAACTCCTTCTTTAGTTGAAACCTTTATCCCCTTTTTCTCCACTGATAATATAGTTCCTGGCTCCTTTTGTGACTCTATGTTTTCCACGTGAGATTTATATATTTTCATTGTTAAATCATTATAAAGGGTTGTAGCTATTGGCCAAGGGTTTAATCCCCTTATTAAATTATGAATTTCCTCTGCACTTAAATTCCAATTTATCTTAGCAATATCTTTGTTTAGCATAGAAGCATAGGAACTTTTATTATCATCTTGTTTTATAGGATTTATTTTTCCATCTATAACACCTTTTATTGTATCTACTAGAAGATTTCCTCCTGTAGTCTTTAATACTTCATAAAGTTCCCCTGATGTCATATGGGAAGTTACCTCAACTTCGTTTTTAAGAAGCATATCCCCAGTATCTAATCCTACATCCATAAGCATTGTTGTATTTCCTGCTATCTTTTCTCCATTTATTACACTCCATTGAATAGGTGCAGCTCCTCTATATTTAGGAAGAAGGGACCCATGAAGATTTATACAACCATACTTTGGAATATCCAAGATTTCCTTAGGTAATATTTGACCAAAAGCTACTACTATTATAAAATCTAAATCTAAACTTTTTAATACACTTATAGATTCTTCATCATTTCTTATTTTAATAGGCTGATAAACCGGTATATTATTTTCTACTGCAACCTCTTTAACAGGTGACATAGCTAACTTTTTACCTCTTCCCTTTGGCCTATCAGGTTGAGTAAAAACAGCCTTAACTCCAAACTCTTTTATTAAAATTTCTAAAGAAGGCACAGCAAAATCAGGTGTGCCCATAAATGCAATATTCATAAAACTCCTCCTTAAACTTTTAACGATCTATAAATAGTATTCCGTTTAAATGATCATTTTCATGCTGAATAGCTCTAGCTAAAAGACCTTCTCCTTCTAGAATAAATTCTTCCCCATGTTCATTTAATGCTTTTACTTTTACATAATTTGCTCTTTCAACTTCATTTTCTCTTCCTGGAAGACTTAAGCAACCTTCTATGTCTTTTTGTGCTCCTGTAGCTTCTATTATCTCTGGATTTATAAATACCCTTATTCCTTCTCCATCTTGAGCATCTACAACAAATATTCTTCTAAGTATTCCAACTTGTGGTGCTGCAAGACCTACACCATTTTTATCATACATAGTTTCTATCATATCTTTTATAGTAACCTTTATTCTATCTGTTATATCATCTACATTTCTACACTTTTTTCTAAGCACTTCATCATCGTTTGTTCTAATAATTCTAATAGCCAAAAATATTCCTCCCTACATAAAGCTATTTGGGTTTATGTCTAACGAAACCCTTATTTCATTATAAATATTTTTTGTATTTTCATAAACAGTTTTCTTTATTTTATCAGTTATTATATCACTAAAATTACCTTTTATCATCATTTGCCATCTGTAAACATTATTTATTTTATTTATAGGACATGGTCCTGGATTGTAGACAGTGGCTTCAGAATCACCTTTTAAAGCGATTTGTAAACATTTCTTTAATTTTTTACTAAAATTATCAATTTTTTTCTCATTTTCCCCAGTTATATTTATTAAAAGAATTTTACTAAAAGGTGGATAATCCAAAGTTTTTCTTATAACTATTTCTTTTTTAAAGAAATCATTATAGTTGTTATCTCTTGCTAAAGAAATAGCGTAATTATTAGGGGAATATGTTTGTATTATAACCTCACCTGATTTTTCCCCTCTTCCTGCCCTTCCACTTACTTGAGTTAATATTTGAAAAGTCTTTTCGCTTGATCTATAATCTGGAAGATTTAAAGTAGTGTCTGCAGCTATTACCCCAACTAAAGTAACATTTTCAAAATCAAATCCCTTTGTTACCATTTGTGTCCCTATTAATATATCAGCTTCTTTATTCTTAAAAGTATTATATATATATTCATAAGAACCTTTTTTTCTAGTTGTATCTACATCCATTCTCAAAACCTTAGCTTTAGGAAAATATTTTTTAACAGCTTCCTCAACTCTTTCTGTTCCTGTACCAAAATATTTGACATAGGTACTTCCACACTTGGGGCATGTAGTTTTTACTTTTTCTCTTTTACCACAATAATGACAAACTAAATATCCATTATTATGATATGTCATAGATATATCACAATTTTCACATTTAAATACATATCCACAACTTCTACAAGAAACAAAGGTTGAAAATCCTCTTCTATTTAAGAATAATATTACTTGCTCTTTCTTCTCTAGTTTATCATTTATTTTATCAAATAGTTCTCTACTAAACATAGATTTATTATTACTTTTAAGTTCTTCTCTCATATCCACCAAAGATACTTCCGGTAATTTTTTATTATTTACCCTGTTATTAATTTCTATAAGTTGATATTCCTTAGTTAATGCTTTATAAAAACTCTCTATACTAGGTGTTGCAGATCCTAAAACAACTTTACATCCTTTTAACTTTGTAAAAAATTCACATACCTCTATGGTACTATATTTAGGATTCATGTCTGACTTATAACTTCCATCAT
>JAUNBX010000008.1:8837-67214 GCA_030526875.1 Clostridium perfringens
CATACCTCTATGGTACTATATTTAGGATTCATGTCTGACTTATAACTTCCATCATGTTCTTCATCTACAATAATAAGACCTAAGTCTTTAAATGGTAAAAATAAAGCTGACCTTGTTCCAACTACAAGATTTACTTCTTTATTTTTTACTCTATACCACTCATCATATCTTTCTCCCATAGAAAGTCTACTATGAAAAACAGCAACATCATTACCAAATCTCCCCTTAAATCTTTCTATCATCTGAGGTGTTAATGATATTTCCGGAACTAGTATTAAACAAGTTTTTTCAAGTAACAACATATAGGTTACAAGATTCATATAAACCTCTGTTTTCCCACTTCCAGTGACACCCTTTAATAAAAACATTGATTTGTCACTATCTAATATTTTATCATAAGCATTTAATTGTTCATGATTTAACTTTTTAGGTGGATAAATAGGAAATTCTTTATTTATTACTCTACTAATATCTATTTCCTCTATTTTTAAAGCTCCAAGATTTAAAAGTTTATTTATCATATATATTGATGTATTGCTCTTAGTTGCTAATTCTATTTTAGAAAATTTCCCACTAAATCTTTTTATTATATCTAAAGAACTTTGCTGCTGTGGAGTTATTTTTTCAATATCTTTATTAAAAGATACCACAGATTTTTTCTTTTTAGTGTTTCCCCCCATTATTCTATAAGGAATAAGTATTCTTATAGCATCTATATACTTACACATATATTTTTGTCTTAAAAACTTTACAATCTCAAAATCTTCTTTTGTTAAAAGGGCATCAGCATCACAAAGCTCTGCTATATATTTATACCTTATATTAGAATCTTCTTTAGAAACCTCCCCTAAAAGCTCTATAACAAACCCCTCTACCTTTTTATGACCTACTCCAAAAGAGACTAAAACCCTACATCCAATACTTATCTTTTCCTTCATTGTATCCTTTATTTTATAAGTAAAAGGTTTATCTATTTGTAGAGCATCACTATTTATTATAACTTGTGCAAAATTATACATAAAACTCATCCTTTATATGTATATAGAATAAAAAGGCGCCCTTAGCGCCCTTTTATCATATTAAATATGTTTTTTGCTACTTCTCTTTTAGACATTTTATCTAAAGATGTAACTTCTCCTAAACTGCTTATTATAGTAACTTTATTATCATTTGATGCAAAACCTGTATCACTTGATGTAATATCATTAGCTACTATATAATCTATATTCTTTCTCTTTAGCTTACCCTTTGCATTTTCTATAACATTACTACTTTCTGCTGCAAAACCAACTATTATTTGGTTGGTTTTTTGTTTTCCTAAAGTTTCTAGAATATCTTTATCTCTTTCAAATTCTATAACTAAATTTAAATCTGTTTTTTTTATCTTTTCTTTGCTATACTCCTTAGTCTTAAAATCTGCAACAGCAGCAGATTTTATTACTATATCACTATTTTTAAAATTATCAAGTACAGCATTATACATTTCTTCATTTGTATTAACTTTAATAAAGTTAATTCCCTTTGGAATATCCAAAGTAGTAGGCCCTGATATCAAAGTAACATTTGCCCCTCTATCTCTAGCTTCTCTTGCTATCTCATATCCCATTTTTCCTGTTGATCTATTGGTTAAATATCTTACAGGGTCTATTGGAACTATGGTAGGGCCTGCTGTTACTAAAATATTTTGACCTTTAAGATCCTTGTCTTCTATACTTAATCTGTTTATAATTTTTTCCGCAATTATTTTAGTATCTTCAAGCTTTCCACGTCCTGTATCTCCGCAAGCTAATCTTCCACTTGCAGGATCTATAAAACCATATCCTAATTCCTTTAAAGCAGCTATATTTTTTTGCACTACCTTATTCTCATACATATTAGTATTCATAGCAGGACAGAAAATAACTTCTGCCTTTGTTGCCATAATAGTTGTAGATAACATATCATCTGCTATACCATTTGCAACTTTTCCTATTATATTTGCAGTAGCTGGTACTATTACAACTAAATCTGCCCATTTAGCTAGGGATATATGTTGTATTTCCCATGCTTTAGGTTCATCAAACATATCAGTTACAACAGGATTTTGACTTAGTGATTGGAAAGATAGTGGTGTTACAAATTCAGTAGAAGATTTAGTCATTATAACCTTAACTTCTATATTGCTTTTTCTTAATCTGCTTATAATATCTAAAGCTTTGTAAACAGCAATTCCCCCACTTACCCCAATTAATACTCTTTTATTACTCTTCATCATCTTGTATGTTTTCATATTTAACAAAATCGTCATTGACTTCATTTATTGCAACTGTAAGTGGTTTGTTTGATGGTACTGTTACAAAAGCTTCAGCTCCATCTATTATTTGTCTTGCCCTTTTTGATGTTATTATAACTAATGAATATCTGTTATCTACCTTTTCTAGTAAATCCACTATTGATGGATTAATCATAGAGTTGTTCATGAATAATATCCTCCTTTGACTCTATTACAGTCTCTTTTAATCTATCTACTCTACACATTTCTGCTGTTAGTATACTTTCAATTTTATAAACTGCATCTTCTACATTATCATTTACTACAGCATAATTATATTTTGATACGTAATTTATTTCTTGGTAAGCTGACTTAAATCTTGTCATCAAACTCTCTGGAGTTTCGCTTCCTCTTTTTATTATTCTTTGCTTAAGTTCTTCCATAGAAGGTGGTAGTATAAATATAAATACTCCTTCTGTGGCTTTTTCTTTAACCTTTAGTGCACCTTGTATATCTATTTCTAAAATCACGTTTCTTCCTGATTCTAAAACTTCTTCTACATTTGATTTAGGGGTTCCATAAAAGTTTCCATAAACCTCAGCATGTTCTAAAAAATCACCTTGATCTAACTTTTGTAAAAATTCTTCTCTTTTTAAGAAGTGATAATTAACACCATCTACTTCTCCATCTCTTGGATTTCTTGTAGTTGCTGATACTGAAACTTCTATATCTTTTCTTTTTTCTAATAGTGCTTTACATATAGTTCCTTTTCCTGCACCAGAAGGCCCTGATATAACTATTAATAAACCTTTATTACAGTGCCTCATTATTCATCATCCTCTTCTATAACTTCATCCTTTGTTGAAAGTCTATGTGCCACTGTTTCAGGTTGAACTGCTGACAATATAACATGGTCTGAATCAGTTATAATAACAGCTCTAGTTCTTCTTCCATAAGTTGCATCAATAAGCATTCCTCTATCTCTAGCCTCTTGAATTATTCTTTTTATTGGTGCAGATTCTGGACTAACTATTGCAATTAATCTATTTGCCGAAACTATATTACCAAAACCAATATTTATTAGCTTTATACCCATTTTATTCCTCCTGTTATTCTATGTTTTGTACTTGTTCTCTAATCTTTTCTATAATGTTTTTAATATCTATAACACTATTAGTTATCTCTAAATCTGTAGATTTTGAGGCTATTGTATTTGCCTCCCTATTCATTTCTTGCACTAAAAAATCTAATTTCCTACCAATTGATCCTTTAAAAGATAAGCTTTCCCTTAATTGACTTATATGACTTTTTAATCTTATTATTTCTTCATCTATTGTAGCTTTGTCTGCAAATATTACAACTTCCATAGCAAGTCTATTCTCATCTATATTTACATCACCTAATAAATCTTTAATTCTTTCCTTAAGTTTTATTCTATGATTTTCAACAATTATAGATGATTTAGATTCTATAAAGTTTACTAAACTTTCTATTTTGCTACACTTATCTAAGATATCTTTTGCTAGTTTTTCACCCTCATTTAATCTCATAGATATAATATCATCTACTGAACTTTCTAAAACAACTTTTATATCTTTCCAAAGTTTTTCTAGATCATCCTCTTTTTCTTCTATAACTATAACCTCAGGGTGTTTTACTACCATAGATAATTTAATATCATCTTCTAAATTTTTAAACTCTTCTTTAAGTTCATCTAAGCATTTAACATAACTTCTAGCAAAATCTAAATTAACTTTTGCTATACCTTGACTTTTACTATAATCCTTAAAATTTACAAATACATCTACTTTACCTCTTGTTAACTTCTCTGATATAAGTCTACGCATTTTTTCTTCTAAAGATATAAGAGTTTTAGGCATTCTAACATTTATATCTAAATATCTATGATTTACACTTTTAATTTCTATAGAAAAACTTCTATCACTATTTTCGTCACTAGACCCTCTACCAAAGCCAGTCATACTTTTAACCATAAAAGAACTCCTTTCTTTTAAATTTAGCTATTTTCTTAATAGAATATAAGCGTAAAATTATAATTTTTAAATAATTTACTAAAACTTATATGTACCATATTGAATAGATACTAAATACTTTAGTTCATAAACCTCTTTTAGTCAATGTTTTGTTAACATAATGTTAACATTTTATTTTATAAAAATAAATCCACAATATTAACCTATCATTTTTTAATAATTTAAGTTAACATTGTGGCAATTTATTCTATGATATTACAGGTAATATAAGTTTAAATACAAATACAAAAGCTAAAATAATCATTACCTTTGATAATGGCTTTTTCTTTGATAGATCCTTAGCAAAAATATTATTTATTATGTTTAAAACTACATAAACTAAAACTCCGACTGTCAATCCATCACCTATACTATAAGTTAAAGGCATTAAAGCTATTATTAAAAATGCTGGTACTGCCTCTGTTATATCTGAAAAATCTATTTTCACTATACTTCCAAGCATTAAATATCCAACATAAATTAAAGCTGGTGCTGTTGCACAAGTTGGTACGGCTATAAATATTGGAGAGAAGAATGTTGCTATAAAAAACAAAACTCCTATTGTTATTGCAGTTAACCCTGTTCTTCCACCTTCTTCAACTCCTGTTGCGCTTTCTACATAGCTAGTTACAGCAGATGTTCCCATAAGAGCTCCAGCTGTTGTTCCTAACGCATCAACTAAAAGAGCCTTCCCTGCGTTTGGAACTCTTCCATCTTTATCTAACATATTTGCTCTTGATGCAACCCCAACTAAGGTTCCAACAGTATCAAAGAAGTCTACAAATAAAAATGTAAGAACAATAACAGCAAAATTAAATATATTTTCAGGTG
Source organism: Clostridium perfringens (assembly GCA_030526875.1). Lineage (GTDB taxonomy): Bacteria > Bacillota > Clostridia > Clostridiales > Clostridiaceae > Sarcina > Sarcina perfringens_A. The sequence continues at coordinate 13,953 of JAUNBX010000008.1, forward strand.
TTGTTAAATAAGAAAAATCTATTTTTCCTGCTATTGGCGCTAAAGATTCAAATTTAAATATTCCTTGAGGAACACTTATCCCAAGAATACTTGCAGCCTCTGGTCTTAAAAGAGCATATCCCCAAGCCATAAGGGTTGATGTTACAATTCCTATAAGCATAGACCCTTTAACTTTTTTCTTCTCAAGTATAACAATAACTATAAGGCCTACTATAGCTACTATTACTGTTGGAGAAAAGAAATTTCCCATAGCAACCTTTGTAGATTCATCAGAAATAACAAGTCCTGCTCCATTAAACCCTACAAAAGCTATAAATAATCCAATCCCACCTGTTACTGCATATTTTAAATTTAATGGTATGGCATCAACTACTGCTTCTCTTATTTTAAAAAGTGATAATAATATAAAAATTATTCCTTCAACAAAAACTGCTGTTAAAGCAATATTCCATGGGATATTTCTACCTATTACAACTGAGAAAGCAAAAAAAGCATTAAGACCCATGCCAGATGCAAGACCTATAGGAAGCTTTGCGTAAAGCCCCATAAGTATACATGAAAATGCTGCTGATAAACATGTAGCCGTAACTAAAGCTCCTTGTGGCATTCCTGTAGCACTTAAAATTGATGGATTTACAGCTATTATATAAGCCATAGCTAAAAAACTTGTTGTCCCCGCTATTACTTCTCTTTTATAGTCTTTTTTATCTTCAGGCAATATACGTAACTCTTTTTCCAATTTAATTCCCCCTAATATTCGTATGTATAATAAATAATTCAAAATAAAATAATAATTATATCTTATTCATTATTTTAAAATATATGGATTATTTTTACGAATATTATGATAATATATATACCAGTTCAAGTCAATATGTTACGAATGTTTCCAATCTTATTTTAACAAATTGTTTACCTATATTGAATATTTTTCCTTTTCAAAACTATGTTTTATATATCTCAAATCCTCACTAAAACTTAAAAGTGCTAATAGTTTTATTCTAGCCTTTTGGCTTTGTAAATTATCACCAAAAATAACTCCTAAGTCTCTTAATTGCTTTCCACCACCTAAATAACCATATGAGTCAAAAACTCTTCCCTCAAAACATCTTGAAGTTAAAATAACAACAATTCCCTTATCAATACATTCTTTAATTCCATCTACCATCTCTGGCGGAACATTTCCTCTACCTAAAGCTTCTAATATTATTCCGTTATATCCGCTATCTATACAGTATCTTATAAATTCAGAATCCATACCTGCTGCACACTTTATAATAGCTACCTTTTTATCTATATCCTCAACTGGTATATATTCTTCTTTTACAGCTCTTCTATAAAAAATTACATTATCATTATCAACTATACCTATAGGTCCAAAATTAGGTGTTCTAAAGGCGTTTAAAGCCATAGAATTTGCCTTCGTAACTTCAGAGGCACTATTTAACTCCCCATTAAAACAAATTAAAACACCTCTTCCTTTAGATTCATCATTAGCTGCTGTAAAAATTGCATCTGCTAAGTTAGAAGGCCCATCATAGCCAAGTTCCGAACCACTTCTCATGGCTCCTGTAAAAACTATAGGCTTTTGTGTATTTGTTGTTAGATTTACCATATATGATGTTTCTTCTAAAGTATCTGTTCCATGAGTTACCACAATACCATCTATATCATCTCTTTCACTTAAAACTGTTATAAACTTTGAAAGTTCTAACATTATTTTAGGTGTAACATGAGGGCTTGGAAGAGAAGAGAAATTATGTGTTTCTATATCAGCATGGCTCTCTATTCCTGTTACCATCTTCATTATTTCTTCCCCTGTAAGACTTGGAACTGCTGCTTTTATTTTTTCATCTACCTTCATTGATATAGTTCCGCCATTAAATATCACTGCTATCTTTTTTTTCATTTATAAATTCCTCCTAGTATAAAAATCTTTTGTTTATATGTAAAAAATTATACTATCTCCCCTCCTTATTTTAAAGAAAAATAAATTATAAAAAAATATAGAGAACTATAAATTAAATCATAGCCCTCTATATCTTACTTTAGAATATGATACAAATTAAATTTCCATCTCCTTCATTTACTATCTTTTGAAGGGTCTTTTGTATTTTAGCTTGTATATCCTCTGGCATTCTATAAAGTTTATTTTGAAGTCCTTCTTTAACTAAAACTTCTAAAGATTTTCCAAACATATTGCTTTGCCAAAGCTTTTCAGGATCGCTTTCAAACTGTTCTAAAAGGGTTTTAAACACCTCTTGTGTCTCTTTTTCTGTCCCCATTATAGGACATATTTCAGTTTGAATATCTGCTTTTATAAGATGAAGACTTGGGGCACTAGCTTTAAGTTTTACAACATACTTAGAACCTTGCTTATCTATATCTGGCTTTTCAAATTTCATTTCTGAAAGCTGTGGTGCTACAAGGCCATAACCAGTTTCCATTACATCATTTAAAGCCTCTGATACTTTATCATATTCAACCTTTGCATGATTTAACTCTTTTACAAGGCTTAAAAGTTCACTTTCATCTTTTAAATCAACATTACAAATTTCGCTTATCATTTTATAGAAAATATCTTGTTTAGGAGACATCTTCACATTAGCAATTCCACTACCTAGGTCCATTTCATCTATATCTGTTATACCTAAAAACTCTTCTTCGCTATAAGAATCTAAACAGGCTTTTATATCTCTTACTTTCGTTATGTTTTTACACATATCTTTTACTATGTTCAAAAAATTAACTTTTAACCAATGTGTGGGTTCTAACTTTTCTATCCACTCTGGCATATTTATATTTATTTCTTTAATAGGAAATTCCTTAAGTACTTTTGTAAATAATAAATTTATGTCTGATTCAGTCATAACTGATATATTCATTATTTGAACTGGAACATTATATTTTTCCTCAAGCTCATCTTTAAGTTTAATTGTTTCTGTAGAATTTGGCTTTGATGTATTAAGTACAATTATAAATGGTTTATTTATAGATTTTAACTCATTTACAACTCTTTCTTCTGCCTCTAAATAATCATCTCTATTTATTCCTGTTATGCTTCCATCTGTAGTTATTAAAAAACCTATGGTTGAATGATCTGTTATTACTTTTCTTGTACCAATTTCAGCTGCATCTTCAAAAGGTATTTCATAATCAAACCAAGGAGTATGAACCATTTTAGTATTTTCTCCATCAAAAATACCAAGGGCCCCCTTTACTATATATCCAACACAATCTACCATTCTCACATTAAATTTTATTCCATCATCTAAACTTATCTCAACAGCTTCATTTGGAACAAATTTAGGCTCAGTTGTATGAATCATCTTTCCAGATCCGCTTTGTGGAAGCTCATCCTTTGCTCTTTCTTTCTTATAAGTATTTTCAATTTTGGGTATAACCATAAGATCCATGAATCTTTTTATAAAAGTAGATTTTCCGGTTCTTACAGGACCAACAACACCAACATAAATATCCCCTTGAGTTCTCTCTGCTATATCCTTATATATGTTAAAGCCATCCAATACTATAACCTCCTATTTTTATTAATCCAATAATATATATATTAAACCCTCTGTAAAAGTATACTAAAATAATCAAAGTTCTTATTTTCTGTATACAACTTTACATTTAAATATATATGCTTAAAAAAAATAAAGATACCTTAAAAATTCACTTTAAGGTATCTTTATTTAAATATTAGATAACTTCACTTTTTCTATCTCTTTCCATAAGTTCTCTAACAGCTTCTCTAGGGCATTTATTATTAAATAAAACTTTATAAGCCATATCTGTTATTGGCATATTAACATTTTTACTTTCCTTTATAGAATAAAAAGCTCTGCAAGCCTTTATTCCCTCAACAACCATTCCAATATCTTTTACTGCCTCATCCATAGTTTTACCTTGACCAATTAAAATTCCAGCTTTTCTATTTCTAGAATGTATACTAATACAAGTAACTATTAAATCTCCCATACCAGTTAAACCAAAGAATGTTTCCATCTTTCCGCCCATTATAACACCAACTCTAGCAATCTCAGCCATACTTCTTGTCATAAGAGCGGCCTTTGCATTATCTCCATATCCTATACCATCTAAAACTCCAGCTGCTAATGCTATTATATTTTTAACAGCACCTCCAACTTCAACACCTATTATGTCATCATTTGTGTAAATTCTTAAATGCTTATTCATAAAAAGATCTTGAACCTTATCTGCATATTTCATTTTATTAGATGTTACAACCATAGTTGTTGGCATCTCAAAGGCAACTTCTTCAGCATGACTAGGCCCTGATAAAACAACAACAGGATTTTCAGGAAGTTCTTCCTCTATAACCTCTGATAGTCTTAAGTTGCTTCCTTCCTCAATTCCTTTTGCTATATTAATTATTATTACATCTTTATCTATTTTATCTTTTATTATTTTACAAAGAGTTCTAATAATATGAGATGGAACTGCTAAAATTACATACTCACTATTTTTTAAAGAATCATCAATATTTGTATAAGCCGTGACATTTAAAGGAATATCTAACCCCTTAATATATTTATCATTTTTTCTATTTATATTTATATCATTAACAACCTTTAAATCTCTATCCCAAATGGATACATCATTTCTTTTGTTTCCTAATAATGTTGCTAGGGCAGTTCCAAAACTACCTCCTCCTAAAAAAGTCACTCTACTCATAAATATCTATTCCTTTCTTTGTCTATACTCTATTTCAATACCTGTTCCTTTAAAGTCAAAACTATCTCTTAGCTGATTTTCTAGATATCTTTCATAAGAAAAATGCGATGCATTTACATCATTAACAAAGAACACAAATTTTGGTGGTTTTGTTGCAACTTGTGTTGCATAGTATATTTTTATTCTCTTAAGCCCAACTACTGGAGGTTCTTTCATAAGTATTGCCTTATTTATTACTTCATTTAATATACCCGTAGAAACTCTCTTACAGTAATTGTCATAGCACCCTCTAGCAACTTTTAATATCTTATTAACTCTTTGTCCTGTAAGAGCTGATATAAACATATACTGTGCATAAGGCATAAATTTAAGATTTTGTTGTAAATCTTTTTGATAGTTTGCTAGAGTTTTATCATCTTTTTCTATTAAGTCCCACTTATTAACTATAACCATTATAGCCTTGTTAAGTTCATGAGCATAACCTATTATCTTTTCATCTTGGTCTGTTATTCCCTCTTGCGCATCAATCATAAGTATACAAACATCCGCTCTTTCAACTGCTGCATAAGTTCTAACTACACTATATCTTTCTATTTCTTCTTTTACTTTACTCTTTCTTCTAAGCCCTGCTGTATCTATAAGAATAAATTTTCCTTCTTCTGTTTCTAGATAGCTATCTATAGCATCCCTTGTAGTCCCAGGAACATTACTAACTATATTTCTCTCTTCACCTAAAAGCTTATTTATAAGAGATGATTTACCAACATTAGGTTTTCCTATCATTGCAATTCTTATATATTCGTCTTCTTCTTCATCATCCATTAAAGTATCAAAGTCTCTTACAACCTCATCTAGTAAATCTCCAAGACCTTTTCCTTGTGCAGCTGAGATTGCTACAGGGTCTCCTATTCCTAGATTGTAAAACTCATAGGCATTATCTTCATCTTTTAAATTATCTATTTTGTTTACCGCTAAAACTATATTCTTTTTACTTTTTCTAAGCATTTGAGCAACTTCAATATCTGAAGCTGTAAGACCTTCTTTTCCATCTACAATAAATAAAATAACATCTGCCATTTCTATTGCAATTTGTGCCTGTCTTCTCATTTGTTTTATGATTATATCACTACTTTCAGGCTCTATTCCACCTGTGTCTATCATTGTAAATTTATAATTTAACCACTCTGCTTCTGCATATATTCTGTCTCTTGTAACTCCTGGTGTATCTTGAACTATAGATATTCTCTTTCCAGCTAGTTTATTAAATAAAGTTGATTTACCAACATTAGGTCTTCCAACTATAGCAACTATAGGTTTTGCCATAACTATTTATCCTCCTCTAAATGTTTATTTATTACTTCTATTAAATCTTCCCCTGTGTATTTACAAACTATAACCTTAACATCTAAGGCTTCCTCTATATCTTTTATTTTATAATCATCTAGCATTATTTTTTCTTCTACGCTACCTTCTTCATAACCTTGTCTAAACATATTGTCAGACATTATAAGATATTTTGTATTTATTGTCTCTTTTAACTGGTCTATTATATCTATTCCCGTTAAAAGGCCTGCAACTGTTATAGTTTCTCCAAAGAAATTATTAATTATCTTATAGCAATCAATTCTTATATTAGAATTTTTATTTTGTATGATATCTGAAACAGCCTTTATTTCGTCATAAGCTGATGTTCCAGTTATCATTGTAAATGAACCTTTTCCTGTTTCTAATGAATCAATAGTATTTTTTATGGAATTTCTCAAATATCTAATCATTCCAATTCCATCTTGTAATTGCTCATATTCTCCATAAAATTCGTCACCTGGGATTTCTTCCTTAGCCATAACATAAAACTCATCAGCAAGTCTAATAAAAGGTGAACCTATTTCCTTCATATATTTTTCTTGAAGTTTTTTTACATTGTCAATTTCCTCTTTTGCACTTTTCTCATCAAATATAGCAACTTTCTCTAAACCACATCTGAATTTTGTTATTCCAATAGGGACTGCAGCTATATTTTGTATTGATGGATAAAGTTTGTAAAGGTCCTGTACTGTTTTTATAAGTTCCTCTCCATTATTAACTCCTGGAACTGTAACTATTTGAGCATTAACTTCTATTCCTACATCTGCTAATTTCTTTAACCTTTCATATACGTTCCCTGCAAATCTATTTTTTAGCATCTTTACTCTAAGACTAGGATTAGTTGTATGAACTGATACATTTATAGGGCTTATTCTATATTTTATTATTCTATCAATATCTTCATCTTTCATATTTGTAAGAGTTACAAAATTTCCTTGTAGAAATGATAGCCTAGAATCATCGTCTTTAAAATATAGGGTTTTTCTCATACCTTTTGGAAGTTGATCTATAAAGCAAAATAGACATTTGTTGCTACAACTTCTCGCCTTATCTAAAATTGCTTGCTCAAACTCTATTCCTAAATCTTCTTCATAATCTTTCTCTATTTCAAATTCCCATATCTCGTTGTTAGGTTTTAAAATTTCTACTTCTAAATAATCATCAGCTAATAAAAACTTATAATCTATAATATCAACAATTTCTGTTCCATTTATGGATAATAGTATATCTCCCTCTTCAATACCAAGTTCTTCTGCAATACTGTCTTTAACTATCTTGGCTACTTTATTTTTCATATGATTCACCCCTGCTTTAATACTATCTATGTTATATTACCTTAATTGAATATTATAGTCAACTTATAGAAGTTTTAATCATTTATTTTAGACAAAATCTCTTGATATAGGAATAGTTATTATAAAAGTTGTTCCTTTTCCAAGGGCGCTCTTTACATCTATAGTTCCATTAAAGCTTATTGCAATATGCTTAACTATAGCAAGTCCAAGTCCTGTTCCTCCACTATTTCTGCTTCTTGCTTTATCAACTCTATAAAACCTTTCAAATATTCTTGGAAGATCATCTTTACTTATACCAATACCTGTGTCTTTTACCTTTATTATTAAATTATGTTTCTCTCTAATACTAGATACTAATACAGCTCCATTTGGCTCTGTATATTTTACAGCATTGTAAACTAAATTAAGAAGCATTTGTTTAAACTTATCTCTATCTCCAATAAGTTCAACATCATCTCCAACCTCTATATCCACAGAAATATTTTTAGTTTTAGCTTCTCTCATAACCAAAAGTTCTACATTTTTTATAATATCTTTAGTAGAGAATGGTTCATACACTGGGTCTCTATTTTGTTCTATATCATATAAAATAAGTATATCATGAATCAGTCTTGCTAATCTATCTGATTCCTCATCTATAATATCTAAAAATTTATTTCTAGTTTCATCATCATCTACATATCTTAAAGTTTCGGCAAATCCTTTTATAGATGTTAATGGTGTTTTTAACTCATGAGATATATTAGCTACAAATTGACTTCTCATATTTTCAAGCCTCTTTATATCTGTTATATCTTGAACTACAGCTACTGTTCCTATTTTTTCTTCACCATTTATTATATTAGCTGTTCTTATTCTTAAATTTCTAATTTCAGGATACCTTATCATTACTTCTACTCTATCCTCACTATTTTTAAGAATATTTAAAACTTCTTCTTCCATTATATATCTACTAAACTTTTTGCCTATTATATCTCCCTTTACCCCGAATATTTTTTTAGCATAAGGATTAATTATCATAACCTTTAACTCACTATCTACCGCTACCACTCCACTATCCATACTCTTAAGTATTGCTTCTAGTTTATTTTGCTTATCCAAGGATTCTGATATACTCTCCTCTAATCTATCTGCCATGTGATTAAAACTTTCCCCAACAAGGGCAAACTCGTCCATAGTTTTTATGTCTACTCTCTTACCTAATTCTCCATTTGCTATTTTAGATGTTGTATACTCTAATTGTTTTAATGGATTTATTATTATTTTTGTTATTCTAAATGATAATAATATAGCTATTATTATTGAAACTAGAAGGGCTAATAAATAATATCCCATATTTATATTTTCAAATATAGCACTACTATTAAGTGGCATAGATGTTCTTATTATATTTCCATTTCCTAGCTTTAAAGCATAATAAATCATCTCTTTGCCAAGTTCACTACTATATCGCACACTACTTCCTGTGCCATACTCCATAGCTTCTTTAACTTCTACCCTATCTATATGAGTTCCCATAATAGCACTGTCTTTATAACTATCATATAAGACTGCACCATCACTACTTATATATGTTATCCTAACACTACTATCTTTTAAAAAATCAAGATTGGTAGTTAACGCATCCTTATTACTATCTATTAAAACCTCTAGTATTTTATCATATTCTAATAAGACATTTTTAGAATTCTCTATATATTTATAATTTGATATCCCAAAATATAAACCTGTCATAATTATAAGAGATAATATAATTACAGCACTAATAGATATAATTATTCTTTTTCTCATATTTTTACCTCTTTAAATTTATCTTTACTGCCACAAATTATTTCATAAATACAAAAGCAAACAATCTTCCTGAATCTTTCCCATCTTTTCTAAAGCTATGAAGTTTAATATCTTTATCGCAATAAGTACATTTGTTTACGCAGGTTATATTTTCTATGTTTACAATACCCTCTAACTGCTTTATTATACATTTTTCTAAGCTTAAGTTCCTATCACTTACAACTTCATCACCGAATTTTTCTTTAAACTTTTCTGCTAAGTCTATGCTCACTTCGTAGCAACACTGTCTTATATGAGGGCCTATTATAACATTTAAATTATTGCAATTATACCTATCTATCATATATTCACAAGTTTTTTTAGTTATCTTAGCAAAGGTTCCTCTCCAACCACTATGAATAGCTGCTATAACTCTCTTTTCTTTATCATAAACTATTACAGGTGTGCAATCTGCTGCAAAAACACCTATTCCTATATTTTCTTTATTATTTATTAAAGCATCTCCATCAACATTTCCTTTGAGAATAATAGGATCTTTTATGCAATCTATAATTTTATCGCTATGAATCTGATTCAAATAAAAAATTTCATCTAAATGAAAAAGCTCTTTTAACCTTTCAATATTATTTACACCTTCTAATGTACTTTTTTTAAAATCAACATCATTAAAAGCAGTAGAAAAATTAATAAAAATATTATCATCATCATAACTTAAAAATTTCATATTATCTTTAATTAGTTCCCTCATATACTTACTCTCCTTATATTCTATATTATTTTATTCTATCATAAATTAAACAAAAAAGGTAAACTGTAGTGACTCTACAGTCTACCTTTTTATTTCATTAAATTTTTTATTTCTTCCATAAAAGTATTTATATCTTTAAATTGTCTGTAAACAGAAGCAAATCTAACATAAGAAACTTCATCTATATTCTTTAATCCTTCCATGACCATTTCGCCTATGTCTTCTGATTTTATTTCAACAAGCATTTTATTACTTATGTTCTTTTCTATATCGTCAACTATATCTTCCATTTGACTTCTAGAAACAGGTCTTTTTTGACATGCTTTTATTATTCCGTTCATTATCTTGTCTTTATTAAAATTCTCCCTTATGGAATCCTTTTTTATTACTAATATAGGAATATCCTCAACCTTTTCATAAGTTGTATATCTTTTAGAACATCTTAAACATTCTCTTCTTCGTCTTATGGCTGTGTAGTCATCTGTAGCTCTTGAATCTACTACTTTACTTTCCTCATAGGAACAATAAGGACATCTCATCTTGATTTTCACATCCTTTTATAAAATTGTATTTTTATTATACATTCTTTTCACTATAATTTCTACATATATTTATCCATATCGTATTTGTTATCCTTTTCTACTCTTACTAATATTACATCTATTCCTACTTTAATTACATTTTCCCATGGTATTTCTATATCTTCTGCCTTTCCGAACCATGATGTTTTTTCTTCTGGTATTAATATTGATAATATCTTATTATCATCACAATCTATTTTTACATCCACTATAAATCCTAATTTTTTCCCTTTATTAAAATCTATAACTTCCATATTTCTTAAATTATTTAATGAAAATAGTGTCTCCTCCATAATAAACATCCCTCCATAATTATTTATATGTTAATGTATACTTATTTATTATAGTTTACATCTTTTCATTATATGATTTATTAACCTAAAATGTAGTAAATTAAGTTAAGCCTTCAATTAAAAAAACTATAAAAATAGAGCCTATATTTTAGGCTCTATACATACTTCTTCATATGTTTCAATGCTATTTTTTCTAACCTTGATACTTGAGCTTGAGAAATTCCAATTTCATCTGCAACTTCCATTTGAGTTCTACCATTAAAAAATCTAAGAGTTAATATTAACTTTTCTCTATCATTTAACTTTTTCATAGCCTCTTTTATAGAAATGTTCTCAAGCCAATTATCATCCTGATTTTTAGAATCACTGATTTGATCCATTACATATATAGCATCTCCACCATCATGATAAATAGGTTCAAATAATGATACTGGGTCCTGAATTGCATCTAAAGCAAATACCACCTCTTCTCTTGGAATATTTAACTCTTTAGCAATTTGAGATACTGTTGGTTCTTTGTTATTATCATTTACTAATTTATCTCTAACTAGAAGAGCTCTGTAAGCGATATCTCTTAAAGACCTACTTACCCTTATAGAATTATTATCCCTTAAATATCTTCTAATTTCTCCTATTATCATAGGTACTGCATAGGTAGAAAATTTTACATTTTGGCTTAAATCAAAATTATCTATAGATTTCATAAGGCCTATACAACCAACTTGGAAAAGGTCATCTACATTTTCACCTCTATTATTAAATCTTTGAATAACACTTAAAACTAGTCTTAAATTACCATTAATAAATTTTTCCCTTGCTAAGTTATCTCCATCTTTCATCTTTAAAAGGAGTTCCCTCATTTCTTTTTCTTTTAATAATGGCAATTTAGCTGTGTTTACACCACATATCTCCACCTTATTTATCATCATAATAAAAATCAACTCCTTTGAAGTAATTACTTCTGCATTTTAATTATTACCTAAGGAAGTTGATTTTATACTTTAAATCATTTTATTAATTTCTTTCTTTAATCTCTTTATTATCTTTTTCTCAAGTCTTGATATATAAGATTGTGATATTCCAAGCATATCTGCTACCTCTTTTTGAGTCTTTTCTTTATACCCTTGAAGGCCAAATCTTAATTGAACTATTTCTTTTTCTCTTTTTGATAAATTTTTCATAGCTGTAAACAAAAGTTCCCTATCTACCTCATCTTCTATTAAATTGTATACTGTATCATTTTCTGTTCCTAATATATCTGATAATAAAAGTTCGTTTCCATCCCAGTCTATATTAAGTGGTTCATAAAATGATATTTCTGCTTTGACCTTACTATTTCTTCTAAGGTACATAAGTATTTCATTTTCTATACACCTTGAAGCATAAGTTGCAAGTTTTATTTTCTTTTCAGGATTAAAGGTGTTTACTGCTTTTATAAGGCCTATAGTTCCTACTGAAACTAAATCTTCAACACCAACTCCTGTATTTTCAAACTTTCTTGCTATATAAACAACTAGTCTTAAATTTCTTTCTATAAGGATATTTTTTGTTTTTTCATTACCATGTGCAAGTTCAGAAACTAACTTTTCCTCCTCATCCTTACTTAGAGGAGGAGGTAGTACATCAGTTCCTCCAACATAGTATACAGACTTGCAAAATATATTTAATTTTGTAATAACTTTATTTAATAATAACTGAATTTTAAACAATTCTTGCCCCCCCTTTATATATATCTTATATTATGCCCCTAGATAGTAACGCCTCATAGTCACCATTTTCGCTTAAGTTTTTGTCACAAAAACATACTATAGCATCTTTGATTAAAATGTTACTGCTTTTATTATATATTTTTATATTTTTTACTTTAAATCCTAACATCATATTATTATATCCATTTATAACTCTATAAGGTATATTAAATAAATCTTTACCATCTAATTTAATGTGAGGAAAATAATCTTTTTCTGCAATTATTACAGGCAAGGTAGTAACTGGTTCTCTAAGTTCATTCCCAGTATCTAAAAATCCTCTTATGCTTATTACTTGTCCATCTATCTTCATTTCTAAATCATATATTAAATTAGTTAAGCTAATTCTGTCCTTTATATAAAGAATAACTCTATTTAAAAAGATATATATAATTATTCCACTAAATAATAAATACTTTGATGAATATTTTTCTATAATAAAGGCTTTTGTTATGTCATAACTATTTTGCATTAAAGCAAAGAAAAAACATATTCCAACAAACATAAAAGATACCATAAAAAATATTAAAGAACCCTTTAAAATTATGGATACATTCTTTGTTTTAAGTGTTATTATTATCATAATTACTACAAATAGTGTCTTACCTAAAATGCTAGTAAAAAAATTAAATTTTGGTATAAAAATAAATAATGTATACACACTCCCTAAAAAGCTTGCTAAAAATATGTTTATTGTTTTAACCCTTACACTCATAATTTGTGTGGTTATTAATATAAGAAAATAGTTTATAATGAAATTTTCAAGTATAACTACATCTATATATATTGTCATCTCACCACCCCTCATAAATATTATAAAACTTTATAAAACAAAATTTTGTCACAATGTACTACATATAAAAAAGTTTTTTTCCCTTTTATTTTACATTTAATTTAATATTTTTCTTTATTGCATTAAACAACAACAAAAACCCTTAGGGATTTTCCCTAAGGGTTTTGGCTACTTCCATTATAATCTTTTTCTAGGATTTCTTAAGAAAGTTGGGATATTTAAATCAGGTTCTTGTTCCCTTTCTCTTTCTCTAGCTCTCTCTACAGTAGTAGCTGCAATTTCTTCTCTTTCTCTTTCCCTATCTCTTTCTCTTTCTCTTTCTCTTTCCGACTCTCTTGAGAAACTTTCCATTCTTCTTTCAGATATTGATTCCTTTTTAAAACTATTACTTCTAGCTTCCTTTTCAAAACCGGTAGCTATAACAGTTATTCTTATTTCATCCTTTAAAGTTTCATCTATAACTGTTCCAAATATTATAGTTGCATCAGGGTCTGCAGCTTCTTGAACTATTTCAGCAGCTTCATTTATCTCTAAAAGTCCAAGTTCTCCATCTCCTGTAACATTTAACAACACTCCTGTTGCTCCAACTATAGAAGTTTCTAATAGTGGAGATGATATAGCTTCCCTAGCAGCGTCTTGAGCTCTAGTTTCACCTTTTCCACTTCCAACTCCCATATGAGCTAAACCTTTATCTACCATAACTGCTCTTACATCAGCAAAATCTAGATTTATAAGTCCTGGATTGGTAATAAGGTCTGAGATACCTTGAACACCCTGTCTTAAAACATCATCTGCCTTCTTAAATGAATCTAAAAGGGTAGTCTTTTTATCTACCATAGATAAAAGTCTTTCATTTGGTATTATTACTAATGTATCTACTTTTTCTTTTAAATTTTGTATCCCCATTTCAGCATGAGTCATTCTTCTTCTTCCTTCAAACGGGAAAGGTTTAGTTACTATACCTACAGTTAATATGCCCATTGATTTTGCAATTTCTGCAACAACTGGCGCAGCACCTGTACCTGTTCCTCCACCCATTCCTGCTGTTATAAATACCATATCAGCACCTTTTACAGCTTCTGTTATCTCTTCTTTACTCTCTTCTGCAGCTTTTTGACCTATTTCTGGATTAGCTCCTGCACCTAAACCTTTTGTAAGTTTATCACCTATTTGGATCTTATTTGGTGCATGTGAAAGCATAAGTGCTTGTTTATCAGTATTTATAGCAATAAATTCAACATCTCTTAAGCCTTCTTGAATCATTCTATTTATGGCGTTTCCACCACCGCCTCCACAGCCTACTACTTTAATATTGGTAAATGATTGGATATCTACGTCAAAATCTAACAAAATAACTCCCCCTTTAGAAAATATCGTCTAAAAAGGCTTTAAATCTCGAAAGCCCTCTTTTTTTATTTTTTTTGTTATCATCTTTATTTTCATCATCTACAGAAGTGTTTATATTAGTATCTACATTATTACTCGTATTAATACTAGAGAATACTTTTTCATCACATATTAATTTTAACCTATCATATACCTCTTTAACAATACCAATAGACGTAATAATAGAAGAATTATTTAAATAAAAGTCATCTTTTTTGAACAAAGTTACTTTTTTCCCTAAAATTCCTTGTATTTTTGTGTCTATTTCTTCAAAATATACTATTCCATCTCCTGTAATAATAAAAAAATCAATATCATTATAAAATTGATTATTTGAAATTTCTTCATATATATGTTCTAATATTTCATCTAGTCTAGCCTCTATTACATCATGTACAAATCTAGCATCAACTTCTCTTGTACCTAAATCTATAATAGATTCTTTTGCCATATAGATGTAATCCTTAGCACACTCTTTCTTTAATTGTTCTGCGGTGTTTTCACTAATTTCAAGGCAAATTGATAAATCCTTAGTTATTGCTTCTCCACCAAAAGGAATCTCTCCCGTTCCAACCAATTGATTATTATTATATAAAGCTATTTCTGTTTTTTCTGCACCTATATCTATTATGCCAACCTTTTTCCCTGCTGTCTCTTGTCCTAAAAATATATTTTTAAGAGCATTTATGGATAAAATTGTTCCAAAAACCTCATATCCAGCTTCTAAAATAACTTCTCTTAAACTATATATATATTCACTATTAGATAGTATTAAATCTAAATCTATTTCTAACTTATCAGACATAACACCAAGAGGATTTTTAACACATTCTTCATTAGTTGTATAAAAACAATTTATTATACTGTCCGCTATACAGTCATTATTTTTAAGCACTATATTCTTTCCATCTCTATAGGCATTTTGTACATTAGTTTCATTTACATAGGAATTCTCACCTACATAAGTATACCCTTTTGAAGGTATTATTTTGCAATTAATGCAATTGAATCCTAAATAAATTCCTTTTATGTTACGTTCTGTTTTCTTTTCTAATTCTCTTAAGCATTCCTTAACAGCATTTACTATTAAATTAAAATCAATTATTTTTCCTTCCTTAACTCCAAATGACTCTTTACATATAAAATCCAATACTTCAAAACCATTCTCTTGGCTCTCTATAGACATAGTAGCACAAATATTTCTACTTCCAATATCTAAACCTACTATATAATCAGACATTTTTCTTGTGTAAACCTCCTTAAATATTATATTAAATATTATTTAATATAATATACTCTTACTTACCATCTCTTTATCAGTTGAAAACTCTAACGCTATTTCTCTTTCTATAATTCCTTGTTTACATAACTTTATTAAATAATCATCCATAGTTACCATTCCATACTTATTTCCTGTTTGAATCAAAGATTGTATTTGATGATTTTTTCCCTCTCTTATTAGATTTCTAATAGCTAAGGTACTAATCATTATCTCTAGTGCTGCTACTCGTTTTCTATCCTTAGTTATAACTAATTGTTGTGAAACTACTCCCTCTATTATACTTGACAATTGAATTCTTACTTGATTTTGTTGATTAGGAGGAAATACATCTACAATTCTATCTATAGTCTTAACAGCTCCTATTGTATGAAGAGTTGCAAAAACTAAATGTCCAGTCTCTGCTGCTGTTATTGCAAGAGCTATTGTTTCTAAATCTCTCATTTCTCCAATTAA
The DNA here is from genome assembly GCA_030526875.1 of Clostridium perfringens. Lineage (GTDB taxonomy): Bacteria > Bacillota > Clostridia > Clostridiales > Clostridiaceae > Sarcina > Sarcina perfringens_A. Next base: position 30,386 of record JAUNBX010000008.1, read on the forward strand.
TATAACATCTGGGTCTTCCCTTAGTATAGCCTTTAAAGCTTTATTATAGCTTAAAGAGTCTGTACCAATTTCTCTTTGATTTACAATAGATTTATTATGTTTATGTAAAAATTCTATTGGATCTTCTAAAGTCACAATATGACAAGCACTATTTCTATTTATCTCATTTATCATAGCTGATAAAGTTGTACTTTTACCACTGCCTGTTGGTCCTGTTATAAGAACTAGTCCACTCTTTTTGTAACAAAGTTCTTTTATGATATTAGGATGTTTTAATTCCTCTAAATCAATTATTTTAAGAGGTATTATTCTTATAACTAAAGCTGTATTATTTCTTTGCTTAAACACATTTACTCTAAATCTTCCAAGGCCTTCAATGAAATAAGCTATATCAAAATCTCCTGTATTTTGATACACCTCATATTTATTTTGTAATATTATTTTAGCATATTCTTCAGTCTCATGAGAACTTAAATCTTTGTAATCTAGTTTTTTTAACATTCCATTTACTCTTATTATTGGTGGTAAGCCAACTGTTAAATGTAAATCAGAAGCTTTATCTTTTACTGCAATTTTTAAAAGTTCTTTTAAACTATACAAAATCCCTCCAGAATATTTATTTAAAATTCTTAATGAGCTTAATTAATAAGAACCCATTAAGAATTAATATTTAAATAGATTTTAATATGTTTTAAATTCATACATTATAATATTATAACTCATAATATTATTATATTCCATCATTTTATTGATTAAATTTTATTTTTTTATAAATTTATCCATTACATTTTTACACTAAACTCTTTAAATAATTTCTTTAATGCCTTTTTTTCTATTCTAGATACATAAGATCTAGAGATATCTAAAATAGCTGCAATTTCTCTTTGTGTTTTTATATTACCATCTAAAAGCCCATATCTCATTTGAATTATTTGTCTTTCCCTCTCACTAAGAACTAAATCAATTTTCTCATAAAGAATACCAACTTGTATATTATTTTCTACAGTGTCTAAAACGGAATCTCCTTCACTACTTAATACATCTATTAAACATATTTCATTCCCTTCCTTATCAGTCCCTATAGGATCTTGAAGAAAGACTTCTCCTTTAGTCTTTTTACTACTTCTAAATAGCATTAGTATTTCATTCTCTATACATCTTGCAGCATATGTTGCAAGACGAGTTCCTTTAGATGAATCAAAAGAATTGATTGCTTTTATAAGCCCTACTGTTCCCACTGATATTAAATCATCAACATCCTTGTTAGGAAATGAATATTTTTTAACTATATGTGCAACCAGTCTTAAATTTCTCTCAATAAGTATACTTTTAGCATTTAAATCACCATTTTCCTTAAAAAGCCTTAAATAAAGTTTTTCTTCTTCTTCATTTAATGGTTGGGGAAAAGTAGCATTACCATTTACATATCCTAATAATAGTATATTGCTAGCAACCACATCTAATAAGTATTTAAAAATAAACAATGATGCTCCTCCTATTAATACTTACTCTATATAATATGATTAAACTATTAAAAATTTACTTGAAACTCATTAATTTTTATTGTAGTACTCATTAAGTGCCCCTACTATTTCTTTAAACACAGGCCCTGCTGTACTTCCACCAGTATTTCCTTTTTCATAATTTTTTATATTGGGCACAAATACTCCTATTGAATAATAATTACCATTTATATTGCAATATCCTATAAACCATCCATGTAAATTTTTTTCTCCATTTAAATCTTGAGGAACTTCTGCGGTTCCAGTTTTTGCCCCAACCTCAATGTTATCTATATTAGCTACACTAGCTGTTCCACTTAAAACTGTTTCTTTTAAAGCATACTTTACATTTTGGGAAATATCTTTTGATAACACCTCGTGACTTTCTCCATCAAAACTCTTTATTGAATTACCCTCATTATCTTTTAAATTATTGATTATATAAGGTTTTATATACACTCCATCATTAACTATAGTGCTTATAATAGATGTCATCTGTACTAAATTACTTTGCATAGATTGCCCTATAGATATATTAGATATATTCTCATCATCTTCGTAAGTTCCCATAGTTTCCATTCCACTTTCTATATCCAGTCCAAGCATATTACTAAATAACCCCTGAGTCTTTGCAAAATCCATTAAATTCTCATTGCCTACCTTTGTACCAAGATTAGCAAAAGCCTCATTACAAGAGGCTTTAAAAGCCTCTAAAATAGTAAGTTCTCCATGTACCTTACTACACTTATTTCCAGTACACAGTTCTTTATTATTTAAATCTATATTAGAATATTTCATAGCTGCCTCTAGAGTTAATATTTTAAATATGGACCCTGGTTCATATCCTATTATATTTCCTGCCCCTGTAACTAAGTTAGGCTCTGTTTCATCCTTCTGCGCTAAGGATAATATCTTACCTGTTTTAGATTCAATTATAATAGCTCCTGCGTTAGAAAACTCATCAAATTCTTCTTTATTTAAAATTTCTCTTGTTATTTCTTGAAGCTTTTTATCTAAAGTTAACTGTACATTTATGTTATCTAAATCTTTATCTATATATCCTATATCATATATTCCATCATCATTTTTCTCAAACACCATTTTTTCTTCCGTGTTATCCTTCGTACTCTCATCTATAAACATCTCTAAAGAATTTTCACTCTTCTCTTCACCATCCTTAAAAGATATAGGGTGACTTAAAATATTTTCTATACTCCATGTTTCTTTAGCCTTTGATTCATAATATTTATAAGCATAAATTCCTTTTAAATCTTTAACAATATTTAAAATTTTGTTATATGCACTTTCTGATATTTCATATTTAATTTTTCCACTTGATTTATTTATATCATAAAAAGAAAAATTAATATCTTCTTTTTTCATAATATAATAAAAAGTTAAAAGATCATTTGCATTTTCAGTCTCACTATTTAAAGAAAAAGTATCAGTATCTATTGTCAGTATAAATTTAACATCATAGTCCATTAAATTATTGTTATTTATATCTAAAAAATTATAACTTTCATCACTTATGCTTTCTTTTTGTGTATAATTTGATGACGCCACTGATGTTATTTTAGTATCATTAATTATAAACCCTAATCTTACAATTAATAATGAAAGCAACATTACCATCACAATTGTAAGTTTTTTTATTCTACTTTTTAAGTTATTATTAAACATAAAACACCTCTTTAACTGGATTTTAGCCCGTAAAGAGGTGTTTTATTCATTACTATAATTCTATATTTTTATTTTTTTCATTTAATATTTGTTGCATTTTTGCAATTAATATATCAACGGCAACTTTGTTATGTCCACCCTCTGGTATTATAATATCTGCATACTTCTTAGTAGGCTCCGTAAATTGATTGTGCATTGGTTTAACTACTGTTAAGTACTGTTCTACTACTGACTCAATAGTTCTACCTCTTTCTTCTATATCTCTTAACATTCTTCTTATTATTCTTACGTCATCATCTGTATCAACATATATTTTTATATCTAAAAGATTTCTTATTCTTTCATCTTCTAATATAAGGATACCTTCAACTATTATGATTTCTCTTGGCTCTACTCTTATAGTGTCTTTAATTCTATTATGTATAGAAAAATCATATATTGGTTTTTCTATAACTTCACCATTTAATAAACTTTCTAAATGGCTAACTAAAAGATTATTATCAAAAGCATTAGGATGATCATAATTTGTTTTAGTCCTATCTTCCATAGAAAGATGACTTTGATCTTTATAATAAAAATCTTGTTCAATTTTTGCTATATCATTACTTCCAAAAGCTTCACAAATAGCATTTGCTATGCTACTTTTTCCTGATCCTGATCCACCTGTTATTCCTACAAGAATCGGTTTTTGCATTATTATTTCCCCTCCTTGCTTTTTATAAGCATATCTTTCTCACAAAGAGGAGACTCAACCTTTGCTTTAAATATCATTTGAGCTCTATTGGCTGTTTCTATTTTATTTCCATTTTCATCTGTCATATCATTTAAAGCAACTTCAAAACTATTTCCTTTAGCTCTTAAAACATCTACCTTATCCCCATCAAACAATCTATTTTTTTGCTCTATAGTAGCTATCTTTGTTTCTGGGTCATAAGATTTTACAATTCCTACAATATCATATTCTCTTATATATGAAGATGAATCATAGAATTGTTCTCCATTTTTACCAAAATAAAATCCTGTATGGTATCTTCTATGGCTTACTTTAAATAGATTATCCATCCATTCTTGTTTAAGTTCATAATTTTCTGGGTCTGCCATATATGAATCAATAGCTTCTCTATAAGATTTTACTATAGCAGCTACATAATATGCACTTTTCATTCTACCTTCTATTTTCAAGGAGTTTATCCCACTTTGCACAAGTTCAGGAATATATTCTATCATACATAAATCTTTTGAATTCATGATATATGTTCCATTCTCATCTTCTACCACTGGAAAATACTCTCCTGGTCTCTTTTCCTCAACTAAGTGATATTTATATCTACAAGCTTGCGAACAAGCACCTCTATTTGCATCTCTTCCAGTCATATAGTTAGATAATAAACATCTTCCTGAATATGCTATGCACATAGAGCCATGGACGAAGGCTTCAAGTTCGCATTCTTCTGGTAAATGCTCTCTAAATTCTTTTATTTCTTTAAACCCAAGTTCTCTAGCTAATACTATCCTTTTTACTCCATAGTCATACCAAAACTTTGCAGTTTTCCAATTTACATTATTAGCTTGTGTGCTTAAATGTATTTCTAAGTCTGGTGCAACTTCTTTAATAGTCATTATTATTGAAGGATCTGAAGCTAAAACGGCATCTATATTAAGATTTGCTAATGTTAATATATATTCTTCTAATCCATTTAAATTTTCATTATGAGGAAATACATTCATTGTTACATAAACTTTTCTTCCTCTATCATGTGCATATTTAACCCCTTCTGCAATTTGTTCATTTGTAAAATTATCTGCAAAAGCTCTTAAATTTAATTTGCTTCCTCCAAGATAAACAGCATCAGCACCATAATCTATAGCTGTTTTAAGTTTTTCTAAATTTCCTGCTGGAGCTAGTAGCTCAGGTTTTTTCATCTTAAATTACCTCCTTTTAGTAAGGGCAATACCATCACCCATAGGTATAACCGTTGTTATTAAATTTTCATCTTTTGAAACCATATCTAAATATGTTCTCATTCTTTTTACAATTGTTATTTTTCTTCTTTTTACCAATTCATCAGATGCCACCATACCACGAAATAATACATTATCAGCTATTATTATACCCTTATCATTTAAAAGCCTTAAACAATGAGGTAAAAAATGATTATAGTGTCCTTTTCCTGCATCCATGAATATTATATCGTATTTATCATCTAATTTTTCTAATACTTCTAAACATTGTCCCTCTTTAATCTCAATTTCATCTGTAAGATTAAAAGATTCTATATTCTTTTTTGCAAGGCTAACCATCTCTTCATTTCTCTCTATAGTGGTAATCTTACATTCTTTTTTAGATGCTCTACTCATAAGTATTGATGAATACCCTATGGCTGTACCTAATTCTAATATTTTTTTAGGTTCTTTCATAGAAACCATAAACTCTAAAAACTTAGCTGCTTCTTTTTGTATTATTGGAACACCATTTTCTTTAGCAAATTCCTCTAACAATAATAAATCATCAGTTCTATTTGGAATAAGACTTCTTAAGTATCCTTCCATATAATCAAAAGTTACTCCGCTCATTTTTTCCTCCAAATTAGTTATCATTTAATTCTGCCTTCTTTTTAAGAAAGTCTTGATAGTTATTAGTAAAGTAATGAGATCCATTTTCTTCAAGTATATAATATAAATAATCTGTTTTAGCTGGCTTTATAGCAGCTAATAAAGCTTCTTCCCCAGGGTTACATATGGCCCCTACTGGTAAACCTTTATGTAAATAAGTATTATATGGTGAATCCACTTCAAGATCTTTATATGTTACTATCTGTATCTTAGGATTTCCTAAAGCATATACTACTGTAGCATCTATTTGAAGAGGCATATTATCAGCTAAACGATTGTATATTACAGAAGATACAAGTTCCCTATCCTTAGCAGTACTAGCTTCCTTTTCAATCATAGACGCTATTATAACATACTTTTCATATTCATCCTTTGGTATAGTAACTCCTGCCTCTTTTTGCACGTTATCCATTACTAGATTAAATTCATCTAGCATTGTTTGTATTATTTCATCTGCTGACATTCCTTTTCTAAAGTTATAGGTATCTGGAAATAAAAATCCTTCTAAGTTATATTTTCTTTCACTATTAGATGTTATGTAACTTGGAAGTTTATAACTTTTAACTGCATTTAGAAAATCTTGTGCACTAATTATTCCATCATCTTGAAGAGTTTGTGCCATTTCCTCAATGGTGTATCCTTCTGGCAATGTAACTTTTTGAGTTGTACCTATACCATTCTCTAAAATATTAATAAGCTCTTTTAACGTTACATCTGTATTTATCTTATAATCTCCAACCATAATTTTACTACTAACATCATTTAATTTTAAATATACTTTAGCAAAAAATATATCTGGCATTATATTTTCTTCTTTTAATTCATCAAATACTCCATATAATGTATCCCCATTACCTACAGTTATATCTACAGTAGCTTCATTTGTTCTTAAGGGTCTGTTTTCAGTTGAAATATATTTAGCTCCAAAAACAACTGCTATAGCCACTATACAGGCTATAATAATTCCAATTATAACAGTTTTTTTTGATTTTTTAAATTTTAACAACAAGGAAACCTCCTTAATTTATAATATAGAGTAAATGGATATCCATTTACTCTATATTAAGACTATTTTCTACTTGCTCTTTTTCTTGCTGCACTGTCTAAAAGTCTTTTTCTCATTCTAACATTTACAGGTGTAACTTCTACTAACTCATCTTGGTTTATAAATTCTAAACATTGTTCTAGTGTCATAGTAGTTACTGGTGATAATTTTAATGCATCATCAGCTCCTGAAGATCTTGTATTTGTTAACTGTTTTCTCTTACATATATTAACTTCTATATCATCAGCTCTTGAACAAACACCACAAACCATTCCTGCGTAAACTTCAACACCTGGTTCTATAAATAATGTTCCTCTTTCTTGAGCATTAAATAATCCGTATGTTATAGACTCTCCTGTTTCAAATACTACTAAAGAGCCTCTGCTTCTTCCTGGAATTTCTCCTTTGTATTTTTCGTATCCATCAAATACATGGTTCATTATTCCATTTCCTTTAGTATCAGTCATAAATTCATTTCTAAATCCAATAAGACCTCTAGCTGGAACTCTAAATTCTAATCTAGTATATCCATTTACTGCTGACGTCATATTAACCATTTCAGCTTTTCTAGGTCCTAATTTTTCCATAACAGGTCCCATAAATTCTTCTGGAACATCGATTGTTAAGTACTCCATAGGCTCTACTTTATGACCATTTTCTTCTTTAAAAATAACACTTGGCTTTGAAACTTGGAATTCATATCCTTCTCTTCTCATAGTTTCTATAAGAATTGATAAATGAAGTTCACCTCTACCACTTACCTCAAAGCAATCTGGACTAAGTTCTGTAACTTTTAAACTTACATTAGTTTCAAGTTCTCTCATTAATCTATCTCTTAAATGTCTTGATGTTACAAATTCTCCTTCTCTTCCTGCAAAAGGTGAATCATTAACCATAAAATTCATATTAAGTGTAGGCTCATCTATTTTTACAAATGGTAATGCTTCAGGGTTTTGCGCATCTGTTATAGTTTCTCCAATACCAGCATCTGAAATACCACTTATAGCTACTATATCACCTAACTTTGCTTCTTCAACTTCTACTCTCTTTAAGCCGTCATATGTATAAACACCTGAAACCTTAAAGTTATTTATTTTTCCACCTTGTCTAACTATAGCTGCTTGTTGATTTTTTCTTACAGTACCTCTAACTATCTTACCTATAGATATTTTACCAACATACTCAGATGTATCTAATGTAGTTACTAGCATTTGTAAAGATTGATCTAAGTATCCTTTAGGTGGTTCTACGTGGCTTATTATTGTATCAAATAAGTCTTTCATGTTATCTTTAGGGTCTTCTAAGTCTAAAGTTGCAACTCCATCTCTAGCTGATGCGTAAACTATTGGGAAATCTAATTGTTCATCATCTGCTCCAAGTTCTGAGAATAAGTCAAATATTTCATCAATAACTTCCTCTGGTCTTGCATTTGGTTTGTCTATTTTATTTATTACAACTATTGGTTTTAATCCAAGTTCTAGTGCTTTTCTTAATACAAATTTTGTTTGTGGCATAGCACCTTCATAAGAATCTACAACTAAAAGAACGCTGTCTACCATTTTTAGTACACGCTCAACTTCTCCACCAAAATCTGCATGTCCTGGAGTATCTATAATATTTATTTTTATATCATTGTAATGCACTGATGTATTTTTAGAAAGAATAGTTATTCCTCTTTCTTTTTCTAAGTCATTAGAGTCCATAACTCTCTCTTCTATCTTCTCATTTGTTCTAAAGATATTACTTTGTCTTAATAGGGCGTCAACTAATGTAGTCTTACCATGGTCAACGTGGGCTATTATAGCTATATTTCTAATATCTTCTCTTGTAAATAAATTACTCATTCTTTTTCCTCCAATTTTTTATACAGAAAAAATTGGATACCTTATAAGTATCCAATCTTTTCTCTTCATATAGAAATTGTAATATCTAATCCTTAAAAAGTCAATGTTTGAAGTTACAAGAACAATTATTATCATTAACTTTTATTGCTTTTTGTTACTATATTTCCATTATTATAGGTAAAATCATTGGTTTTCTCTTTGTTTTTTCATAAAGATATAATCTTAAACCATCTCTTATATTAGATTTCATTGTAGCCCAATCTGTTATGTTTTTATCTTCACAATCTCTTAAGACATCTTTAACTATAGATTTTGCTTCATCCATTAAATCTTCAGATTCTCTTACATATACAAACCCTCTTGATATTATATCAGGACCTGCAACAACTCTTGATGTCTCTCTATTTATTGTAACTACAACTGTTAAAATACCATCTTGAGATAAATGTTTTCTATCTCTTAAAACAATATTTCCTACATCTCCAACACCTAAACCATCAACAAAAACTTGACCTGAAGAAACTATTCCATTCTTTCTTATACTATCTCTAGTAACCTCTATTACATCTCCATTTTCAGCAATTAAGAAGTTTTTTTCTGGAAGCCCTACTTTAACAGCAAGCTCTGCATGTTGTTTAAGATGTCTATATTCCCCATGAACTGGAATAAAAAACCGTGGTTTAACTAAAGCTTGCATAAGTTTTAACTCTTCTTGACAAGCATGACCTGATACATGAGTCTTTTCTAAAGAATCATAGACAACTTCTGCACCTTTTTTAAATAATTGATTTATGACTTTTGAAACTAACTTTTCATTTCCAGGTACAGGAGTTGCTGAAATTATAACTGTGTCGCCCTCTAGAATATTTAATTTTCTATGCTCTGAAGTAGCCATTCTAGCTAAAGCTGACATTGGTTCTCCTTGGCTTCCTGTAGTTATTATAGCAACCTTATCATTTGGATATTTATTTATATTATCTACTGATACTAAAGCATCTTTATCAATATTTAAGTACCCAAGTTCAATTGCTACTTGGACTATATTCTCCATACTTCTTCCAGATACTGCTATTTTTCTGTCATATTCCTGAGCTGCCTCTACAATTTGTTGAATTCTGTGAATATTTGATGCAAAGGTTGCAACTATTATTCTCCCCTTAGCTTTTCCAAAAATTCTTTTAAAACTTTCTCCAACTACTCTTTCTGACATTGTATAGCCTTTTCTTTCAACATTAGTTGAATCTGCCATTAAGGCTAGAACACCTTTTCTTCCAAGCTCTGCAAATCTCGAAAAGTCCATTACCTCTCCATCTATTGGAGTATAATCTACTTTAAAATCACCTGTATGAAGTATAACTCCAATAGGTGTATGAACTGCTATGGCAACTGAATCTGCTATACTATGATTTGTTTTTATAAATTCCACTGAAACTGAATTTAATTTTATTACATCTCTTGGTTTAACTGTTATAAGTTCAGTTGTACTTAACAAACCATGCTCTTTTAACTTAGTTTCAACTATTCCTAAGGTAAGCTTTGTACCATAAATAGGAACATTTAACTGTTTTAGAAAATACGGTAATGATCCTATATGATCTTCATGACCATGCGTTAAAAATATACCTCTAATTTTTTCCGCATTTTTTATTAAATATGATATATCAGGTATTACAATATCTATACCAAACATATCTTCATCTGGAAATTTAAGGCCACAATCAATGATTACTATATCATCTTTAAATTCAATAACCGTAATATTCTTCCCAATTTCGTTTAGCCCACCTAAAGGTATAATTTTAACCTTTAGTTTCTCACGTTTCATAGTTCCCCTCCTTTTTTTTATTTTTTATATAACAAAGGTTATTTCAAATAAGAAACCCCTCTATTTCTCTTTTTCACTACATTCTTTACATATACCAAAGAATTTTACCATATGATCTAATATTCTAAAACCATACTTATCTTCTATATCTTTTTCTAATTCTTCTAAAAGATCTCCATGAACTTCTATTACTTTTCCACAAGAGTTACATACTAAGTGGTGATGTCTGTGTGTTTCATGTTCATGAGCTAACTCATATCTACTACATCCATCATTTAAATCTAATTTATATATAACTCCAATTTCTTCTAGTAATAGTATAGTTCTGTAAACTGTAGCTAATCCAATCTCTGGGCAAGTTAATTTTACCTCATCATATATTTCCTCTGCTGTTAAGTGTTCGCCTTCATTCTTTATTATAGCATCAACGATTGATCTTCTTTGAGGAGTTAATTTATATCCTTTTTTCTTTAAATCCTCTTTTAAAGAATCAAAATTAGTAATAGCCATTGACATACTAAAAACTCCTCTTTTTACTCTTCTTCATCGGCAAATAACGTTGCATATGCCTCTTCTATCATTTCAATTTCAAAATCACTCTCAACAGGGACTAACATTTCTTCATCATTTTCATCTGTTATAACCTTCATAGCTATAACAACTTCTTCATCTTCTTCTACAGGTGATAGTAAGAAATATTCATTATCTTCTATATCTAGTTTTGTTACAACTTCAAATTCTGTCTCTTCTCCATTTTCATCTAATAATATTATTGGTTCTAAATTATCGTTCATATTTTCCTCCTAAATATTTTATTTTGAAATTCTATCTAAATAGCCTTGTAATATATAAGTTGCTGCTACTTTATCTACTATTTTATTTCTCTTACTTCTAGATAAATCAGCTTCAAGCATTGCTCTATGAGCTGCTACTGTAGTTAATCTTTCATCCCAAAATTCTATTTTTATATTAACTACTTCCTTTAGCTTTTCACAAAACTCTTTTACCATCTCACCTGATGGTCCTATAGTTCCATTCATATTTTTAGGCATACCAGCTACTATGGTTTCTACACCGTATTCATCACAAATCTTTTTAATTTCTTCCATATCCTTAGTATAATTTTTTCTTCTTACTGTTGTAATTCCTTGAGCTGTCCACCCTAAAGGATCACTTATAGCAACTCCTACAGTTTTAGTTCCTATGTCTAATCCTAAAATTCTCATTTTTTAAACTCCTTATATAAAAAGAGTACCCTTAGGGGTACTCTTATTTTATCTCTAGATAAGATTTTATAACTTCTTCAAGAATTTCATCTCTTTCAAGTTTTCTTACTAAAGCTCTCGCCCCGTTGTAATTAGTAATGTAAGTAGGGTCTCCTGATATTAAATATCCAACCAACTGATTAACAGGGTTATAACCTTTTTCTTTTAAAGAATTATATACATCAGTTAAAATAGATTTTGTTAAATCTTCTTTATTTTTATTAAAATCAAACTGTAAAGTATAATCCAAATTATTACTCATAGACGTTGCTGCTTTTAGCAGCTTCACCCCCTTACATGATATACTATTAAGTATTGCCTATTATATAATTAATTATTCATTTAGTCTAACCCAAATTCTAATTATATTATAAACTATAATGCAAGAAAAGTACACTATTTTACAAGCTTTTCTAATACTTCTTTAGCTTTTTCTAAGGCCTCATCTATTTTCTCTGGAGTTTTACCACCAGCTTGTGCAATGTCTGGTCTTCCACCACCACCGCCATTTACAACTTGTGCAACTTCTTTTATTATCTTACCACTATGAACTCCCTTGTCTAAAGAGTTCTTAGTTGCCATAACTATTAAATTCACTTTTCCATCTAACTCACTAGCTAAAACCACAACTCCAAGTCCTAGTTTATTTCTTACTTTATCTCCTAACTCTCTTAATGAATTAGAGTCTAAATCTTTAAGATGTGCCTTTGCAAGTTTTACTCCATTTACATCAATAGCATTTATTACTATATCATCTTCTGCCCCTTGTACTAATTTTGATTTAAGATCTGAAATCTCTTTTTCTTTTTCTTTTATTTGTTGTCCTTGTGCTAATATTTTTTTAACAATATCTTTTTCTGAACACTTGAACATTTTTTCTATTTCTTTTAGTATAGAGTTTTTACTTTCTATAAGATTCATAGCAGTTTTTCCTGTTACAGCTTCTATTCTTCTAATTCCAGCTGCTACCCCAGATTCTGATATTATAGTCATTAACCCTATTTGTCCTGAATTTTTAACATGAGTTCCTCCACAAAGTTCTTTTGAGAAATCTCCCACTGAAACAACTCTTACTAAGTCTCCATATTTTTCATCAAAAAGACATGTGGCCCCACTATCTTTAGCTTCATCTATAGTCATTTCCTTAGTTTCAACATTTTCAACATTCATTATATTCTCATTTACTATATCTTGAACTCTTTTAAGTTCATCTTCAGTTAATGCTGAGAAATGTGTGAAATCAAATCTTAATCTTTCATCATCAACATATGAACCTGATTGATTTACATGATCACCTAAAACTTCTTTTAATGCTTTATGAAGCATATGTGTTGCAGTATGGTTTTTAGATATACTACTTCTTCTATTTTTATCTACTGTTAAAATTACATCTTGATTGTTTTCAATTATTCCATCTACTATTTCCACATAGTGAATAAATTTTCCACCTACATTTTTCTTGCAGTTTACAACTTTAGCTTTACCTGTTTTAGATTCTATTATTCCTGTATCTCCAACTTGACCACCCATTTCAGCATAAAATGGTGTTTTAGAAACTACAATAAATCCTTTTTCACCTTTAGTTAAAGCTTCTTTAAAGCCCTTATCATCTCCTAAAACTAGAACTTTAGAATCAAGACTTATATTTTTATAACCATCAAATACAGTTATTACCTCTGAGCTTATTTTGTTTGAAGGATTTTCATCACTACCCATGTAGCTATGTTCTCCTCTAGCATTTCTAGCTCTTTCTCTTTGTTCTTTCATTTCCTTATTGAATCCATCAATATCTACTTTTAATGATTTTTCTTCTAAAATTTCTTCAGTAAGCTCTAATGGGAATCCATAAGTATCATATAGCTTAAATGCTTTTTCTCCTGATAAAATTTCATCATTACCTTTTATAGCTTCTTCTATATATCCTTTAAGTATATCCATTCCTGAATCTATAGTTTCATTGAATCTCTCTTCTTCAAGTTTTACTATTTTCTTTATATAGCTTTCTTTTTCTTTAAGCTCTTTATAAGCTTCTCCATAGTTTTCTATAACAGAATCTACAATTTCACTTAAGAATAATTTCTTAGTTCCTAAAAGCCTTCCATGTCTTGCAGCACGTCTTAAAAGTCTTCTTAAAACATATCCACGACCTTCATTTGATGGTTGAACTCCATCACATATAAGCATAGATACACTTTTTACATGGTCTGTTATTATTCTTATTGATACATCTTTAGTTTTATCTTCTCCATATTTAACATTTGTTAAAGAACAAACCTTCTTAAGTATATTGTTTACTGTGTCAATTTCAAATATATTGTCAACTCCTTGCATTATTGTTGCAATTCTTTCAAGACCCATACCAGTATCTATATTTGGATGTTCTAATCTGTTATAGTTTCCTTCTTCATCTTTATCAAATTGAGTAAATACTAAGTTCCAAAACTCAACTATTCTATCTTCATCAGCAGCTTTTAAGAACTCTTCTACAGTTTCTACTTTTCCTTCACCTCTATCAAAGTGAATTTCCGTACAAGGTCCACAAGGTCCAACTCCAATTTCCCAGAAGTTATCTTCCTTCCCTAGTCTAAAAATTCTTGAAGGGTCTACGTCTGTTTTCTCTTTCCATATTTCAAAAGCTTCATCATCTTCAAAATATATAGTTACATAAAGTTTATCTTTTGGAATCTGTAAAACTTCAGTGATAAACTCCCACGCCCATGGAATTATTTCTCCTTTAAAATAATCTCCAAAAGAAAAGTTACCAAGCATCTCAAAGAAAGTACCATGTCTAGATGTTTTACCTACATTTTCTATGTCACCAGTTCTTATACACTTTTGGCATGTAGTTATCCTTTTTCTTGGTGGTTGTTCAAGACCTGTAAAATATGGCTTTAAAGGTGCCATCCCTGCATTTATAAGTAATAAACTGTTATCATTCCTAGGTACTAATGGAAATGACTCTAGTCTTAAATGTCCTTTGCTTTCAAAAAAACTAAGAAATTGCTCTCTTAATTCATTTGCTCCTATGAATTTCATAAAAATTCCTCCTAAAATATATTTATTTAAAATAAAAAAAGCCATCATTCCTTAAAAGATAAGGGACGAAAGCTTATAATTTCCGCGGTACCACCCTAATTATGTATGATTTAAATACATCACTTAGTAAATATAGCTCAAAGATAGCTTCAGTAAAGTTTCTAAGAAGTTTACACCTACCACTTCCTCTCTTTATAAAAAGCAATTACCTACTCATTCTCGTCATAGCTTACAATATTAATATAGCCAAATTATATGAAAAAAAAATTAATATGTCAATAATATATCACCATTTTCTAAAACAAATAGTAATCTAAATCATCATACACAACCTTTATTACTACAAATAACGGAACTATAAGCATCATCCCAATGAGGCCTCCTAGCTTTTCTCCTAAAACAAGTAATATTATTATTATTAACGGATGAATATCTGTACTACTAGCTGTAATTTGAGGTGCTATTAAGTTCCCTTCAATTTGTTGAATTGCCCCTAGTGCTATTATGGTTAATATAAATTTTAGCGGGCTATCCATAAGAGCAATAATAAGTGCTGGAAGCATTCCTAGTATTGGTCCAAAGTAGGGGATTATATTGAACAAACCATTTATTATAGCTAAAATAATAGCAAATTTCACTCTAAGAATTGTAAGAAGTACAAAGGTCATAATCATGACTATTACACTAAGTTCTATTTGACTTAAAACATATTTACTTAAAATTTTATCAATATCCCTCCCAAAGTTCCTTATCATTTCTCTTTGGTTTACAGGAAATATAAGCATCATTTTATTAGATAAATATTCCCCATGGGCTAAAAAATAGTATGATATTATTGGAATTATTATTATAGCTATTAAATTTCTTGATAAAACTTTCATCATATCAGAAAACTTTATAGAGTAACTTGCTACACTTTGATTAACTTTACTATAAATTTTATTTCCAATACCTGATATAATATTTGAATTAGAGTATAATATATTGTTATTAAAATCATCCATAAGTCCTTCAAAATTACTTAAGATATCTTCTCCTAATATTTTAGGTATTATTGTCATCATTATAGCAAAAATGGCTAAAAATATACTAGATAAAAGTATAATTGCTATAGTACTCTTTTTGAATTTTAACCTTTTACATAATGATTTATATATGGGTTTTAACGCATAAGACAATATAAAGGCAGCAAGTATTATAGTTACTACTTCTCTTATAAACAAAAACTTATAATATAAAAATATAACTATAGCTATAGGTATAATTATAATTAAATAATATATCCATCTACTTTCTTTGATTTTCATTATTCAGCCACCTGTTTCCAAAACTTGTGGGGCATTGATCTAAGAGATATCTCTTCATTTCCATAATATAAAATATTATTATCTCCAAGTATGGTTTCTTCTAAAAGGAAAATCCTTTTCCCATGAATAAATTTATGGAAAACTCCTGTAGATGCCATTAATCCTTTTATTGAAAAATCATCTTCATTTATAAAGATATCATCTACTACACCAAGCATATCTCCCCTCTTATCTATTATCTCCATACCTTTTATATTACTAAACTTAAGACCTCTATATATAGACATATCCTTTGCTATTATTGAACTTCCAATAGCTACAATATTTTTCTTTGATATATAATTTTTTTTTGATAGAAATTTAGCTGATATAACAAACCCTTCAATACTTTTACCTGAATAATTAATAGCCACATCATTTACAGAACCTAATTTTTTACCATTACAATTATATATATCTAAATATTTGAAATCTTTTAATCTATACAATAAAAATCACCTCTAACTTTAAATTTTTTAACTTTTAAAGTTAGTATTATCATTTTTTCTAAATAAATACATAAAGAGCATTAAAATAACTTTAATGCTCTTTAAATACTTTTTAGTTATAATATTTTTTCTATAACTCCTCCACCTACAACTAGGTCATCTAAATAAAATACAACAGATTGTCCCTTTGTTATAGCTCTTTGTTTTTCTTTAAATGATACTTTAACCCTACCATTTTCTAAAGGAGATATGATAGCTTCTGCTGGCCTTGCAGAATATCTTATTTTAGCTTTTAATTCCATAGGCTTATCTAAACTATCAAAAGTTATAAAGTTAATATCTTTGCAAACTAAATCTGTTTTAAATATATCATCTTCAGAACCTATTACAACTTCATTAGTCAAAGGATTTATATCTGTTACAAACACAGGTCTACCCATAGCTAAACCAAGGCCTTTTCTTTGGCCTATAGTATAATAAACTATTCCCTTGTGTTTCCCTAATATATTACCTTCTTTATCTACAAAGTTACCTTCTCTAACTTTTTCTGGCATAGCTTCAGATATATATCTACCATGATTATTATCTGGTATAAAACAAATCTCTTCACTATCCTTCTTATTATGAACATCAAGACCAATTTCTTTTGCAATCTCTCTTATTCTATCCTTTGTGTACTCACCACAAGGCATTAAGGTATGTGCTAATTGTTCCTGAGTCATATTGTATAGTGCATAAGTTTGGTCTTTTTTATCATCATCTGATTTTACTAAAATATATCTTCCATTATGTTCCTCTATTTTAGCATAATGACCTGTTGCTATATAATCTGCCCCTATTCCTTGAGCTTTTTTTAATAGTTCATCAAATTTTAAATACTTGTTACATGCAATACAAGGATTTGGTGTTCTACCTTTTATATATTCATCCACAAAATAATCTATAACATTTCTCTTAAAACTGTCTCTAAAGTTTAAAACATAAAAAGGTATCCCAATTTTGTTTGCTACTCTTCTTGCATCATCCACAGCAGAAAGGGAGCAGCATCCACCTTCTCTTTCCTCATACTCTTTATCTTCTTGCCAAATTTGCATGGTTACGCCAATAACATCATAACCTTGTTCCTTTAAAAGGTAAGCAGCAACGGAGCTATCTACTCCGCCGCTCATACCTATAACTACTTTTTTCTTCAAAATTTATTCACCACTTTATATATTATTCGCCATGTACTTGTTCATGGATATCATGTGAATGTTCTTTCATATCCCAAGGTTCTAATCCTTGTTTCTCTCTATAGTCATTTATTGCTTTATGAATTGCTTCTTCAGCTAATACTGAACAATGCATTTTAACTGGTGGAAGACCGTCTAGAGCTTCTGCAACTGCTTTATTTGTTAAAACCCAAGCTTCATCTACTGTCTTTCCTTTTATTAATTCTGTAGCCATACTTGATGATGCAATGGCAGAACCACAACCATAAGTTTTAAACTTAACATCTTTTATTATATTGTCTTGTATATCTAAATATATTTTCATTATATCTCCGCATTTAGCGTTTCCTACTTCTCCAACTCCACTTGGATTTTCGATTTCACCTACGTTTCTTGGATTTTGGAAATGTTCCATAACTTTTTCACTGTATATCATAATTATTTTTCTCCCTTCTTTAAATGGTCTTCCCATAACGGTGACATATTTCTTAATCTTTCTATAATAGGAGGTACAACCTCTATAATATAATCTACTTCTTCTTGTGTTGACCCTTCACCAAGTGTTAATCTTAATGAACCATGGGCTATTTCATGAGGAAGGCCTATAGATAAAAGTACATGTGATGGATCTAATGAACCTGATGTACAAGCACTTCCACTTGAACCACATATTCCTTTAAAATCAAGTGATAAAAGAATTGATTCTCCTTCGATAAATTCAAAACATACATTAACATTACCTGGTAATCTCTTATCTCCTGTTGCTCCATTTAATCTAGTGTATGGAACCTTTAATAAACCTTCTATTAATCTATCTCTTAGAGCTATCATCTTTGCTCTATGTTCCTCAAGATTATCTGTAGCAAGTTCTATAGCTTTACCAAGACCAACTATAGCTGGTATATTTTCAGTCCCTGCTCTTCTATTTCTCTCTTGGCTACCACCATGAATTAAATTATCTATTTTTATTCCTTTTCTTATATATAGAACTCCAATTCCTTTAGGCCCATATATTTTGTGTCCTGCTAAAGAAAGTAAGTCAATATTCATATCTTTAACATCTATTGCCACATTTCCTACAGCTTGAACTGCATCTGTATGAAAGAATATTTTTCTTTCCCTACAAATTTCACCTATTTCTTTTATAGGCTCTATTGTTCCTATTTCATTGTTTGCAAACATTACTGAAACTAGTATAGTTTTATCAGTTATTGCATTTTTTAAATCTTCTAAATTTATAAGACCTTTATCATCAACATCAAGGTATGTAACTTCGAAACCATGTTTTTCTAAGTATTCACAAGTATGTAAAACAGCATGATGTTCTATTTTTGTTGTTATTATATGATTTCCTTTATTTTTGTGAGCAGAAGCTATTCCTTTTATTGCCCAGTTATCAGCCTCTGAACCACCGCCTGTGAAGTAAACTTCATTTATATCACAATTTAAAGCTTTAGCAACTTGCTCTCTAGCTTTATCAATTGCCATTCTATTTTCTCTTGATATTGAATAAAAAGATGATGGGTTACCAAATTTTTGTGTAAAGTATGGTAACATCTCTTCTAAAACTTCTGGCTTAACATAAGTTGTAGCCGCATAATCCATGTACACTGTATTTTCCATTTTGCTCACTCCTGTTCCTGATCTACATTATTTATTATTCATTTTATTATAATCATTTACTATATCTTTAAGTGTTACTGATGTAGTAACATCATCTATGCTAGTTTTTATCTTTTGCCATACAAGCCTTGTTGCACAACAATTGCCATTATTACATGTAGTCCCTTCAACACAATCTGAAATCTCAATAGGACCTTCTAAAACTTCCATAATATCAGCAACTGTTATTTCCTCTGGCAATTTATTTAATACATAACCACCCTGTGCTCCTCTTATACTTTTTATTAGTTTTGATTTTCTAAGGGCACTAAATAATTGTTCTAAGTAATACTCTGATATACCTTGTCTTTGAGAAATTGATTTTATTGAAATTGGTGACTCTCCGTAATGTATTGCCAAATCTACCATGGCTTTTACACCATATCTTCCTTTAGTAGATAGCTTCATAATAAATCACCCCTTAAAGTTGACTAATTTAATATACTTTATGAATTAATAATATCAAACCCGAGTAACTTTGTCAACAATACTTTTATAATATTTATCTAAAAATTAAGGGACCACCTAAAACCCTAGGCAATCCCTTATATTATACCAATTTCTTTTGAAATATATTATCTAAATTAACTTGAGAAACTCTTTTTTTAATTTCTTCTTTATCTATTGTATATAAGTTTTGTTCCTTCATCCTACTTAAATAAACTGACCCTGCAAAAGTATATCTTGTCATACGTCCTTCCCTAGAATCTGTTTTTTCATTTGCAAAAGATATCATATCACCAATAGCTATTGTTCTAGGTAATATTAAAGCTGGTATTCCAAGACTATATCTAACTGCATTATATCCAGCTAAGGTACCTGTTACTATTGCCTCTGTATGTCCTACAAAAAGCCCTGATTTTTCTCCTGCACAAAAAAGATTAGAAACTCCATTAACTCTCATATCATTTCCTCTTGGAGCCACTGATAAATATCTTATAGAATTTCCTTTCCCACCAGCATAAGGATCTACATATTTAGCATTCTCAAAACCTTTTATTTTTCTAAGTTTTTTCAAAGGATAATATGTTGTCATAAGCTTTGCATGGCCTGTGTCTAAAAGAATTATATTCTCTGCAAACTCCTTTAAGGCATATTGCTGACAAACCTTAGTTGATAACTTCCCATAGTTAACATCCTCTTCTGGTATTTTAACAACTACAACTCCTTTTTCATCTAATTCCTTTACTATATCATCTGATAAGCTTTCCTTTGCTAATTTACAAGACCCACTAAAAGCTCCAAGTTCATCTCCTTTTCTCTCTCCTTGTATGTCTGATACTCCACATCTTGAACTTATACTTATTCTTGGTCCAAATGCTGGGCATCTTAAAATGCACATAGAGCATCCGTTTCCATATCTTAAGCAATTCCCCATAGGGCCTGTAGATCCTGTTGTTTCTATAAATACATCTCCTTCATAGAAGGTTCCATCTGATGTATATATACCAAAAATTTTATCATTTTCTTTTTTTACATCTATAATTCTAGATATAAAATGTACTTTAATTCCTAGACTTTCAACATACCTTGTTACCTCTCCCTCTATTTTATTTACATCATAAAGCCAAGCGTGTTCATGACCTGGAAAATTTATATTTCTATGCCTACTTAATCTATCTGTAATGCCTATTAAATCTCCTCCCCCCATAGCTATAAGCTCCTCTGATGCTGTATATCTACCATTATTTCTCATAATGCCACCAACATTTCCAAGACCTAAAAGCATATCTGTTTTCTCAAATAGTTCTACATCTGCTCCACTTTTCCTAGCCTGTATTGCTGCTGCAACACCGGCCCATCCCCCACCAATTACTAGAATCCTCATACAAATCTTCTCCCTTTAAAAATATTTCTTGGATCTGTTTGAACTTTACAAAGTCTCTTTACCTTATGTCCTGCAAATCTAGCTGTACAACTTCCACAAACACCTTCACCACAACACATTTTAGAATTATTACAACAAGATATATTAATATCATCCCTATTTAAATCATCTAAATAGTTTATAACATCATAGGTTAATATGTCTGCACCTGCACAATGTATAAGACTTACATTGTCTTTTTTTACACTAATATCTATTTGCTCCTTTATTTCTTTTGAAAGTTGTCCTTTATCTATCATATTTACTTCTTTAATATTTAAAGAGTTATCATTTAAGTATTGTTTTATATAACACTCTTCAAACGGCGAATTATCTAAAATAAGACTTATTTTATTATTTTGACTTAAAAGTTTCTTTATAACTGGAAGGGCTGGTGCCTGTCCAATTCCTCTAGAAAGAATTAAAACGTTTTTATCAAATGTACTATTAATAGATTTAACCCCAAAAACCCCATTAAAATAAGGACCTCTTATTCCTATATATTCACCCTTTTTTATGTTTAAAAGTCTCTTTGTTTTAATACCTCTTATTTCAACCATCATAACTAGAGTATCATCATCACAATTAGAATTCATTATGGATATAGGAATATCAAAGTAAGGATCTTCTTTAGTTCTTATAAAGATGAAACTCCCAGGAGATACTAAATCCAAACAAAGTTTATGATTGCCTTTTACCTTTATATAAAGTAATCCTTCTTCAAGTAAACTACTCTCTAAAATTTCACAACTAAATACCTTTCTTCCTTCTTTAGCTTTACTTCCATTATTTATAAATTCCTGATATATGCATACCCCTTTCCAATTGCTACAATCACAAAAACATTTACCATTTAATTGAGAACAGAGTATACACTCACCTTCCTCTGCTAAATGACAAGGGCAAAATTCACTTCCAGCATCAATACAATCAATTATTTCATATTTCATGTAATCTTCCCCCAAAAACTATCTTAGTATTAAAATATTTATTTTTTTTAATTTTGTTACAAAAATAAATGTTGTTTTAAAATACTTTAAATAATTATAAAAATTTTAACCCTATAAAAGTTAATCTTTCTATATTATTTTTAAGCATTAAAACAACCTAAATTTCTAATTATAATTCTCTTTTATATAGTTATATATATTTTCAGTAACTTTCCATCTTTCTGGACAGTTTAAGACAACTATAATAATATTTCTTCCCTTATAATCTACAGATGTAACAAGGCACTTTCCTGCTTGACCTGTAGTTCCTGTTTTTCCTCCATTAGCTTCTGGAATAATCCAAAGAATCTTATTTATATTATTATAATCCCTAGTAAATCCATACTTTTCTTTTAATATTACTTTTGTTCCACATATTTCTCTGAAGGTTTCATTTTCCATCGCCTTTGACATTAGTATAGCAAGGTCATAGGCTGATGAATAATGATTTTGACTATCTAATCCATGAGGAGATTCAAAGTTTGAATCTATAAGTCCCATAGTTCTCCCTAAATCATTCATCATTACACAAAATTCACTAACAGATCCACCTATATGCTCTGCAATGGCAATTGCTGCATCATTTCCTGACTTATACATAAGACCAAAAAGAAGCTCTCTTAAGGTTATTTCCTCCCCTGCTTTATATCCAACTGTAGAGCCTCTAATAGCTGCTGCATTTTTAGATATTGTTACTTTTTCATCCAAAGTACCATAATTTATAGCTAAAAGAGCTGTAATGATTTTTGTTGTACTTGCCATAGGAACATTTTCAAAGGCTTTTTTTTCATACAATATTTCTCTAGATTTAGAATCAAAAGCTATTACATAATGAGCTTCTCTAGCTATATCTTTAGAAGAAGCAAAAACCCCTATTGGGGCGTATAATATTGAAATCATACATGCTATAATTATTGTTTTATTAAATATTTGCTTCATATTTTTTTCTCCTTAGTATATTTTAAAATTCTACATCATTTATATATTTTTTCCTGAAATTTTTAATTTATCACATAAATTATGTTTAAATTATTACTATTTTGGTGATACTTTCTCATATATACTTTAGGAGAATTATTATGAAAATATTTTTTATACTCATTATATTATTAATTATTTTATTTTTACCATTACCTATAATTTTTGAAGTTAGTTATAACAAACAATTTAAAATTTATTTATATAAAAAATTAAAAATTTCACTTAAAAATACCCCTGAAAAGGAAATTAGGACTAAAAAAAAATCTAACAAAGCTAAAGCTAAAATTAAGGTTAACTTTCAATCTATATTAGATTCACTACAGACTAATAGATTTAAACCATCATTAAATTTATCTGTAGATATGGAATATTCATTAGATGATGCTGCACTTACCGCCATATTATACGGTGTTATCTGCGGCGTTTTAGAAAGTGTTTATCTAGAACTTCTTACTATATTTAATATTAAAAAGAAAAAATATAGTATATCTCCATTATTTAATGACCATACATCTATATCTTTTAGTGTAAAAGGTATAATTTACTTAAGTATTGCAAATATTATATATATATTATTTTTATATTTTTCTAAAGAAAAACATTTATAAACTTATTTAATTTAGGAGGCTCATAATGGAAAATAATCATCATATAGAAAATCTTATGAAAACTACCATGGAAAGCATAAGAAGCATGATAGACGTTAGCACAGTTGTTGGAGATGCTATGGAAACCAAAGATGGTAAATCTATAATCCCAATTTCTAAGGTATCCTTTGGTTTTGCTTCTGGTGGTGCTGATATAAATGCAAAAAATGTATCCAAAGAAACCTATCCCTTTGGTGGTGGCTCTGGGGCTGGAATTAGCGTTAAACCAGTTGCTTTTTTAGTTATAAACGGTAATTCTGTTAAATTACTTCCTGTTGATCAAGTAAATTCATCTGAAAAAATAGTGGAGGCTATACCACAAATATTAGATATGATTAAATCATTATCAAAAAAAGCTAAAAAAGAAGATGGAGAAGAATAGGATTTTTATTAATCCTCTCTTTCTCTATCTTCTCTCTCTTCATCATCATTAAAAAGATCTATAGAGGGCAACTCATTTAAATCATTTAATGCAAAATGTCTTAAAAATTCATTAGTTGTCCCATATAATATAGGTCTTCCTATTACGTCTAACCTTCCCGTTTCTTCAATTAACCCTTTTTCCACAAGTCTTTGAATAGCACTTTCACTTTTAACTCCTCTTATCTCATCTATTTCAACCCTTGTTATTGGTTGTTTATATGCTATTATAGCTAAACTTTCTAAAGAGGCTTGAGATAGGGATTGTCTTATATTCTTTTTCAATAGTCTCTGAACGTATTCACTATTACATGGCTTTGTTACTAATTGATACATATTATTTAAAACTATAAGTTTTATACCTCTAGAATTTGTTTTATTGTATCTCTCTACCATTTCATTTAAAACATCTTTTATAAATTCTAAATCATCATATAAAATCTTAGAAATATCCCTAGCAGATAAAGGCTCCCCTGCTGCAAATAGTAAAGATTCTATAGCTGATATAACTGCATTTTTCCTAGACACCTCTTCAAATTCAACTTGATTTATATCCATTTTCATCCTCCATTTATTTGTTTTTCTATAATTATTTCTCCTAAAGTATCATACTGTAATACTTTAATAAAATTATCTTTAATAAGCTCTAAGAGTGCTAAAAAAGTTACTACTATTTCTAATTTGCATGTACATTTATCACTTATTTTAGAAAATTTTATAACATTTTTATCTTGTAGTGTTGCTTTTAGCTCATCTATTTTATCTTCTATTCTATATTTATCTACATTAATCTTTCTCTCAATTGTATTTATATTTTGCTTTTCATTATGTTTTTTAATAAGATCATTATACAAGTCATATAGTTCAACCATTGATATATTTTTTAAATAATTTTCGTTAAATCCATCACTAACATCTTCTATTATCTCTGGTTTTTTAGTAAAAACTATACCACCGTTTCCTTCTTTATCTTTAAAAAACAAAGCTATTTTTTTGAACTTTTTATATTCTATAAGTTTACCCTTAAGTTCCTTTATTAAATCTTTTTCATCCTTTTCATTTTCTTCTATTTCTATCTTAGGTAAAAGGGATTTAGATTTTATTTCTATAAGAGTTGCAGCTAAAACTATAAATTCAGATGTTATTTCTAAATCTAACTCTTTCATAAGCTTTATATAGTTTAAGTACTGCCTTGTTATATCATGAATTTTTACATCATTTATACTCATCTTATTCTTTTTTATTAGATGTAGTAAAAGATCAAAAGGACCATCAAAATTTTGTAGTTTAATAATAGGCATATCCATAAGCATTGTGTCTCCTACGATTTTATCAAACTTAATAATATCAATTATAAAATAAAAAAGCAATGAATTAAATTCCTCATTGCTTTTTTAATATTTTATTCTTTTGTAAAGAAACCCTTTATATTATCTATAATATTTCCTTTCTTCATATCTCTATCTGAATAAAGTTCTACAACTCCTATAAGCTCTCCATCTAGATAATATTCACAAAACCCAACATTTTCTCCCTCTTTAAACTTAGTTTTAGTTTCATCTAAAACTATTTTTCTTTCAATTTTTTCTCCATGACCTTTAGGACATGTTAATATAAGATTTTCTCTAGCCTTTGCTATTATAAATTTATCACCTTTTTTATTCATAGGTATTTGCTCTACATCTGAATCCTTTTCACATACCTTTTTACTTTCAAACTTTGAAAATCCATAGTTCATAAGCATACTAGCATCTCTATTTCTTATCTTATAAGTAGGTGCGCCCATTATAACTGATAACACTCTAACACCATCTTTTATTGCAGTTGCTGATATACAATATTTAGCTTCATTTGTAAACCCTGTTTTTAGACCATCACATCCTTGAAAAAATCTAACTAATTTATTATGATTAACAAGTTCTATGGGAGTTTTTCTTCCTTCTGATATAGTTTCCATATATGTACTTGTATATTTTAATATATCTGGATGTTTTAAAAGTTCTCTAGACATTATTGATATATCATAAGCTGTTGATATATGCCCATCAACAGGAAGCCCAGTACAGTTTTTAAAAGTTGTATTTACCATACCAAGTTCTTTAGCTCTATTATTCATCATATCAACGAAATTACTTTCACTGCCCCCTAAATACTCTGCCATAGCAACTGCTGCATCATTTCCTGATGCTATACCAATACCTTTTATAAGGTCTTCTACAGTTCTAACCTCACCAGTATCTAAAAGCATACTACTTCCACCCATTTTTTTTGCATTCTCACTTACTGTAACTTTATCATTAAATTTTATTTTTCCAGAATCAATATGTTCCATAGTCAAAAGCATTGTCATTACTTTAGTTACAGATGCTGGTGCAAATTTCTCATTTGCATTTTTTTCATATATTATCTTTCCAGTACTAACCTCCATTAATATAGCAGATTTTGCTTCAACATCAATATTCTCAGTAGTATCTGCAAAGACACTAACTCCACTTGTTAAAAATAATATTAGTGCTAAAATAGCTGAAAATTTAATTATAACTTTTTTCATATGTTTATCCTCCTTTTTTATTATTTTTTCCTAAAAAGTTATAATTATTTAAAAATTTTTCCTATATTCCTTAGCAACTTAGGTAATATTTTCTTATGCCTAATATCATTTTGTAAGTTATGTCCCCTTGGTATTTATTTTTTAACTCATTTATTTATTAAATATAGAGGACCACTTTTAATAAAGTAGTCCTCTTAAAATTATGCTCTTGGATGAGCTTTTTTATAAATATTATTTATTTTTTCGTTATTTATTATTTCATAATACATATCAATATAAGTCATTACTTGATTTCCTAAAAGCTCTTGTACAACTTTTGCATTTGCACCATTTTGAAGTAAGTGTACTGCAAAAGAATGTCTAAAAGTATTTAGGTTTATATCTTTATCTATATTAGCAATGGCTGAATATTCCTTTACTATTCTCCATACTCCCTGTCTTGTTATAGGCTCACCACTCATATTTAAAAATAGTTTATCACTACCCTTAGAGTTTTCCTCTCTAACTACAATATATCTTTTAATGGCTTCTCTTGCTTCTTTTCCTATAGGAATAAGTCTTTCATACCCTTTATTATCTCTACATCTTACAAAAGATAAATCTAAATTAGCATCATCTAAGCTTAAAGAGATAAGTTCTGAAACCTTCATCCCTGTTGCATACATAAGCTCTAATAAAGCCTTATCCCTTATACCTTTTTCCGTTCCCATATTAGTACTACCCATTATTTTATTTACTTCCTCAATGGTTAAAACTAATGGTTTCTTTTTCTCTATCTTCTCTTTTCTTATAGATATTTCTGGGACTCTTTTTATTACTTCCTCAGCTACTAAAAAATTATAAAAGTTTCTAAGAGATATTACTGTTCTTTGTATAGAAGATGGTG
Organism: Clostridium perfringens; assembly: GCA_030526875.1. Classification (GTDB taxonomy): domain Bacteria; phylum Bacillota; class Clostridia; order Clostridiales; family Clostridiaceae; genus Sarcina; species Sarcina perfringens_A. Next base: position 58,208 of record JAUNBX010000008.1, read on the forward strand.
ATTTCCCCTTTTCTTTCAAGTTATTTATATAAGTTAACAATGGATACCCATCCTCACTTACTTTAAAATTATTCTCTTCAACAAAATCTAAATACATAGATACATCTGTTATATATGCACTTACAGTATTTTTTCTCTTTCCTATAGACTCTAAGTACGTCTCATATTTTTTTACTCGGTCCCTCATATTAACTCCTAACTAAAATGTTATTACATAATTATTTATATTATAAAATTCACTTAGTAATTACTAATTTTATTAAATTAGGAGATATATATGTTTCTATAAATATTCCTATAAACAAAATGGCGCTAAAAATCCCCTGTATCTTCATGTAATTTTTGTTTATTCTTTCATTTCTTAACTTATCTTTATTAATTCCATCTTTAATTTTTAATATAGAACTTTTAACTGCTATAGTGCTTATAATTATTAAACAAGGTATAAATATTATTTCTTGAATCATAATTCCTAAAACTAAAAGAATTACTCCTTGCCCCCCTAATATACTTGCAAGAAGTGCAAAAGTAAAACCTAAAATATATCCCTTAACAAGATCAATAAATAATATTATAGGTAGTCCTACTAAGGTATATCCTAATAAAACTATTGTAAGTATTAAAGGTAAAATATTTAAAGCACTACTCAATAACACCTTCATATAGCTTACTTTATTTCCACTTAAAAATGATAAGAACTCATTAAAATATGTTCCAATCTCAATTTTATTAAAATCATTCATATAATAAACTGTACAAGACCCTAAAACTATTCCTATAAGAAAAAATAATAAAACCCATAAAAAAATAATTCTATTCTCATCTATTACTGTATAAACTGTATCTACGAATTTTTTCAAAATCTTTCCCCCTCCCAATAAATATATATATAAACTTATGCTTTACATAATAAATTTATTACTCTAGTAAACTTAAATCATATATAAAATTATTATTTGTATTAATTATTAGCTAATCATTTTATTTACTTAATATTATTTATAAGTTAATATATTGATATATTTTTTAAAAAGGGGGATTTACTGTGAAAAATTTTATTAACATTAAAAGATTTTTCAAAATAATCTTATCTATTACATTTATTTTAAGTTCATTTTTACCTAATAGTTATATTGCTAAAGCTGATAATTAAGAGTGTTTATATAATATAGCACTCTTTTGATTTTTCCTTCCGTTTAAATCAATATTTTAAAACACCACCCTTAAAGTATTTAAGGATGGTGTTTTTTTATCTTATATAAATTGTAATTTTATATATTACTAACTTACTTTGTTTTTAAGTCTTAATTTATCTGCAACCATTGCTATAAATTCTGAATTTGTTGGTTTTCCCTTACTATTTTGAATAGTATATCCAAAAAGTTTATTTATAGCTTCAACTTGTCCTCTACCCCATGCAACTTCTATAGCGTGTCTTATAGCTCTTTCAACTCTACTAGCTGTTGTGTTATATTTCTTAGCTATAGATGGATATAATTCCTTTGTTATAGCTGATAACAATTCCATATCATTTACAACCATAGTGATTGCTTCTCTTAAATACATATAACCCTTAATATGTGCTGGAACTCCTATTTCGTGGATTATGCTAGTTATTTCTGATTCTAAATCCATAGGTTCTTTTTTTGATTCCATTCTAACTTCTGGAACTTCAACTAAAGAAATTGTTTTACTTGTAGAAGTTTCCTCGGATATTGTATTATTGAACATTTGTCTTATTCTCTTAGTAAATACATCCATATCAAAAGGCTTAACTACATAATAATCAGCACCTAAAGTTATAGCTCTTTGTGTTATTTTATCTTGACCTACAGCTGATAAAACTATAATTCTTGGAGTATTTTCACTATTTTTAGCATGTAATCTTTCCAAAACCCCTAACCCATCTAAATGTGGCATTATTATATCTAAAACTACCAAATCAGGTTTTTTCTCTTCTATTAATTTAAGTGCTTCTAATCCATCCTTAGCTATTCCTGTAACAACTATATCCCTTTGATTTAAAAGGTAATCATTTAATATGTTACAAAATTCCTTATTATCATCTGCAATTAGTACTGATATTTTTGAATCGTTCATAAACCTCTCTCCTTGTTTCTACCATTTATTTCCATTAATTATTTATTCGACAAAACAATTAAGATTCCTTCTATATCTATTAAAAAAGTATTAAGAAACTTAAAACCTCTTAATACTTATTATAACATAAAATCATGTTATTCACACTTATTTTATTATATTAGCATCTTTTAACATCCATTCTATGTAAATTCCATAACCAACTTCAGGTTTATTTACTAATACATGAGTTACAGCACCTATAACCTTGTTATTCTGTATAATGGGGCTTCCACTCATTCCTTGAACTATTCCACCTGTTTTCTCTAAAAGTAATGGATCTATAACCTTTATTACCATACTTTTTGATGAAGGTAAATCCTGATTTATTACTTTTATTATTTCTACATCATAAAACTTAGGTCCATTTTCATCTATAGTACTTATTATCTGAGCTTTTCCAAGTTTTACTTCATTTTTATATCCAACTTTATATAAATTATTCATATTAATTATATTATTTTCATCATTTATTTTTCCAAATATACCACACTGAGTATTGGATAAAACATTTCCAATTGCATTATCGGTATTTATAAAAACCCCCTTTAGTTCTCCTGGTGTGCCACGCTGACCTTTTCTTACACTTATTATAGATGATTCTATAAGTTCTCCACTTTTAACACTTAGTATTTTTTCTGTTTCATTATCTGTTATAGGATGACCTAGTGCACCATATATATTGGTTCCCTTATGATAAAAAGTCATTGTGCCTACACCTGCTGTAGAATCTCTTACCCATAAACCTAATTTATATGTACCGGTTTCTGTTTTAAAAAGGCTTACTGTTTTCTTTATTTGATTTCCATCTCTATTTATTAATATTTCAACTTGTTCTTTTTTAATCTTATTTAACTTTTTAGACAAATCCTTTGAACTTTCTATTTTTTGAGAATTTACTTCTAAAAGTATATCTCCAAGTTCTATTCCATACTTTTTAGCTGGACTCTCAATACTATTACTATCTATATTTATATCTGAATAGCCTACTGCTAAAACACCATCTGTTGATATCTTAACTCCTACAGGGGTTCCTCCTGCGTATACTTCTATATCCTCATTACCATAGTAATTATTAGCATTTAACCTATTTATATTCCCTATACTCCCATTTCCCTCATTATTTTGGGAAATTCTAAGACCAACCTCCTTATTCACATTACTATAAAATAAGTTAAAAATCTCCGTTTGTAATGTGCAAAAGGATGTTAAAATTAAAATGAAAGTAATTATGACTAAAGATACTATTCTTAATCTTTTCTTACTAAAATTATTCTTCATTTACATCCTTCCTTTCTTAACTTTAACTTTCCCTAGTGATTTTTAACTTATGCTATAATAACACTTCTACTAAAGATAATTTTTTTATAATTTGGGTTTATTTTTGTTAAAATAAAAATAGAACTGCTAACAGTTCTATTTTGTATAAATCTATTATATATTATGTATGATTTTCCATAATAATATTCTTTTTTTTATTAGCAAGCTCTATAATTTCTCTAGCATTTGTTAGGGTATTTTTTGTAAGCTTTACTCCCCCTAGCATTTTAGCTATTTCTTCTATCTTCTTTTCCTCATCTATTTTTTCTATAACAGTAAATGTCTTTTCATTTTCTATATGCTTTTTTACAATATAGTGATTGTCAGACATGCTAGCAATTTGAGGAAGATGTGTTATACAAAACACTTGATGATTGTTAGATATTTCATACATTTTTTCTGCAACACACTGAGCTATCCTTCCACTTATTCCCGTATCTATCTCATCAAAAATTATGGTAGGTATTTTATCTTTATCTATAAAAACAGTTTTTAGTGATAACATTATTCTAGATAATTCACCACCAGATACTATCTTTTCCATAGGTTTTATAGGGTCTCCTGGATTTGTGGAAATCATAAATTGAACTAGATCTTTTCCCTTTTGATTAAACTTTGTATCTTTTTCAATTGATATTTTAAATTTACATTTTCCAAGACCTACATACTCTAACTCTTTTTGAATTTTTTCCTGAATTATTAATGCTATTTTTACTCTTTTCTCATGGATATTTTCACAATTTTTTTCTAATTTTTCTTCAATAGTGTGTAACTTTTCTCTTAATTCTATAATTATTTTTTCACTATTTATAATTTCATTATATTTTTTGTCTAGGTCTTCTTTATACTTTAATACCTCTTCTATAGATGACCCATACTTCTTTTTTAAAAGAGATATTTTATACATCCTACTATTTATTTCTTCTAATTCATTTTCATCATAATAAGAATCATCTAACAAAAATTTTATATCTCTTGTTAAGTCTTGTAATTCATAATATATATTGCTTATTTTATCATTTATATCTTTAGCCTTATCTGAATGCTTTTCAATGCTTCCCATTTCTCTAGTTACAAAATCTAAAGCATCTAAAACAGAGTTTTCATTTACTGATGAATCTAGAACACCGTAGCTTTTCCCTAAAGAAGTTTTTATTTTTTCATAGTTTGAAAGTATATTATATCTACTAGTTAAACTTTCTTCTTCACCTATTTCTAGATTAGCATTTTCTATTTCATCTATTTGATACTTAATATAATCTAATAACTTTTTATTTTCTTCATTCTCTCCAAGCTCTAAGATTTTATCCTTTATTTTCTTAAAATCTAAAAAATTTTCTTTATAAATTTTAAAATCTTCTTCTAGACTAGAGCCTCCAAAAGCATCTAAATAATCTATATGATTTTCTTTATTTAATAAATTTTGATTACTATGTTGTCCATGTATGTCTATAAGTTTTTCACTTATTTTTCTAAGATTAGACAATATAATAGCTTTACCATTAATTTTTATTACACTTTTTCCATTTTTAAATGTTTCTCTAGATATTATTAAAATATCTTCATATTCTATATCATAAAAATCTAATATATCCTTCACTTGTTTATTGCTTTCAATAGAACATATTGCCTCAACATAAGTTTTTTCTTCACCAGTTCTTATTAAATCTTTATTAAATTTACTCCCTAAAACATAGTTTATAGCATCTATTAGAATAGATTTTCCAGCTCCAGTTTCTCCTGATAAAATCGTAAATCCTTCATTTAAATCTAAAGCAAGCTCTTCTATTAAAGCAAAATTTTTAATAGATAACTGTAAAAGCATATTCCTCCCCCTAAAATAAATTTAATTATTATTTAAGCATTTTAACTATTTTTTCAACTAATTCCTCAGCTTTTCCTAAAGTTCTAACAAGAATAAATATAGTATTATCTCCAGCTATTGTTCCTGCTATTTCACCAAGTTCTAATCTATCTATAGCTTCAGCAGCTGCGGAAGCCGAACCTGATATTGTCTTTACAACTACCATCTTGTCTATATTTTCTGCACTTAATACAGTATTAACTAAAATGCTACTTAATTTTTCCACCATATCATTTTTATCTTGTTTTATTATGGCATATTTATATTTTCCATCTGAATCTTGTATCTTTATAAGCCTTAAGGTTTTTATATCTCTAGACACTGTAGCTTGAGTTACTTCAAATCCTGCCATTTTTAGCTCTTCAGCTAATTCCTCTTGAGTTTCTATTGCCTTTGAATTTATTATCTCTATTATTTTAGAATGTCTTTTTGATTTCATAAAATCAATCTACCTCACTCTCATTTGCTGTTGTTCTAAATATCTTTTTTCTAAGCATATTAAAGTAATTATTCTTATTAAAAACTATTACTTTAAAACTATCATTACATTTTTTTATATTAACTATGTTTTCTTTATCTAACTTAAATGATTTTTGCCCATCTAAAGTTATAAATATCTCTTCATCATCAAAATCTGGAATTATAGAAATATTGCTATTTCCACCTATTATTATTGGCTTTGCACTAGCTGTATGAGCACATACTGGAACTATAGCTATTATCTCTAAATCTGGAGTAATTAGTGGTCCTCCTGCAGATAGTGAATAAGCTGTTGATCCTACAGGAGTTGACACTATTATTCCATCTCCTTTAAATGATGTATAAAAATCATTGTTTATATAAATTTTATATTCAGCTATTCTAGATAAGGTCCCCCTAGCTATTACAACATCATTTAAAACTCTAACAATATCTTCTTGTAAGCCTTCTATAGAACAATCAAGCATTAATCTTTCTTCTACTTTATAAGTTTCATTCTTTATACTTTGTAATGCACATTCTAATTCATTTATTTCTATACTAGATAAAAATCCTAGATTCCCTATATTTACTCCTAAAATTGGAGCATCTATAGATTTAGAAAAACGTCTTGCAACTCCAAGTAGTGTTCCATCTCCACCTAAAACTATTAGTAAATCTATAGTTTTATAGCTTTCATTAGCATTATCTAAAAAATGGTCTATGATTATTATATTTTTAGGCTTTAGAATCTTTTTTACTAATGTTTCTACATGTTCTAATATAGTTCCATCTTTATCCTTTATTTTATTTATTATTATTCCTATATTTTCCATAACGCATCATATCCTATAATAAATTATGTGAATTATCTACTATATGGTCTATTTTTGTATAGTCAAAATTTATAATTTCTTTTGTTTTCTTTAAATATATAAGATATTCTATATTTCCTTCTGGTCCTTTTATAGGAGAATAATCTAACCCTAAAATATTTAATTTATTTTCAATAGCAAAATTTACTACTTTTTCTATTACCTCTTTATGAGTTGATGCTTCACGAACAACACCTTTTTTTCCAACCTTTTCTTTACCAGCTTCAAATTGTGGTTTTATAAGTGCCATTATTTCTCCATCTTCACTTAAAAGATTTATAGCCGCTGGTATAACTTTTGTTAAGGATATAAATGATACATCAATGGATGCAAAATCACAAGGTTCTTTTGTATCTTCTAATGTTACATATCTTATATTTGTTCTTTCCATACATGTAACTCTTGGATCTACTCTAAGCTTCCATGCAAATTGTCCATAACCTACATCAATTGAGAAAACTTTTTTAGCTCCATTTTGTAACATACAATCAGTAAATCCTCCTGTTGATGCTCCTATATCCATACACACTTTATCCTTCAAATCAATAGTAAATGATTTTATAGCTTTTTCAAGCTTTAATCCTCCTCTACTAACATAGGGAAGCTTTTCTCCTCTAAAATCTATATTAGCAGTTCTTGACACCTTTTCTCCAGCTTTATCTACTCTTTGACCATCTACAAAGACTTTACCTGCCATTATATATGTTTTAGCTCTTTCTCTTGACTCTATTATTCCAAGTTCTACTAATAATATATCCAATCTTTCTTTTTTATCTGACATATGCTCTCCTTTATAATAGACTAACTATAGTTTCTTTTATTCCTTTAGGATCTAATTTATTTATTTCATATAAAATACTTACTTTTCCATGAGTGATAAATTTATCCCTATATCCTAAGTTTATTACTTTTCCTTTGTAATTTAAATCATTAAGCTCCTGAGCTACAGTAGATCCTAAGCCACCTACAATTGTATTATCCTCTATTGTTATAATATAATCTTTGCCCTTTGATAAGTCCTTTAAACAATCCCTGTCTATAGGCTTTATAAAAGTAGCATTTATAAGCTCTATATCTATATTAAATTCACTTTTCACTTCTTCACAAGCAATTATAGCATGTTGATTCATTTTTCCTGCAGCAATTATTCCTATTTTTTCGCCTTGCCTTACCCTCTCCCATTTTCCATACTTTATTTCCTTTAATGGTTCTAAAGGTAAATTGGAAATATCTCCACCTCTTGGATATCTTATAGCAAGAGGCTTATTATACCCTAATGACCATTTCATTATAAGGGGAAGTTCTTCCATGCATTTAGGATTTATTATAGTCATATTAGGTACTGCATTTAAAAAGGACATATCAAATATTCCATGATGAGTTTCTCCATCTTCTCCTACTATTCCTGCCCTATCTATACATATTTTTACAGGTAAGTTTTGTATGCAGACATCGTGGATAACTTGATCATAAGCTCTTTGTAAAAATGTTGAGTATACTGCAAAAAAAGGTTTTAAACCTTCTACAGCCATACCAGCAGCTAAAGTCATGCCATGTTCCTCTGCTATTCCAACATCAAAAAATCTCTTTGGAAATTCTGTTGAAAAGCCTTTAAGCCCCGTTCCATCTGGCATTGCTGCAGTTATTGCAACTATCTCTTTGTTCTCTTTCGCTAAAGATATTAATGTTTCCCCAAATACCTTAGCATAATTCTTACCTGAAGCTGCTTTAACCTCACCATTATGATGATTAAATGGTCCTATTCCATGATATTTGTTAGGATTTTTTTCAGCATAAGCACAGCCTTTTCCCTTTTTAGTAACAACATGTATCATTATAGGGCCTTTAGCAGCCTTTGCTTTTGCTATTACTTGACTTAACTCTTTTACATTATGTCCATCTATTGGTCCTAAACACTTTATTCCCATATCTTCAAATAACATACTAGGGACAACTAATCTTTTTATACTTCCCTTTATCTTATTTATAGATGATGCAATATTTTTCCCTACATCTGTTGTATTTAATGTAGAATTTATTTCAAATTTTATTTTATTATATTTAGGATTTAGTCTAGCATTACTAAGATATGCTGACATTCCTCCTACATTTTTAGAAATAGACATTTGGTTATCATTTAGTATTATTATAACTTTACTTTTATTATATCCAATATCATTTAATGCTTCTATTGCCATCCCACCTGTTAAAGCACCATCTCCAATTACAGCAATTACATTATAATCCTTATCTAAAATATCCCTTGCCCTTGCTATACCTGATGCTGCAGATAGAGACGTACTACTATGACCTGTATCAAAATAATCATATTTACTTTCTTCCCTTTTAG
>JAUNBX010000051.1 GCA_030526875.1 Clostridium perfringens
TCTTCTTCATCATACTTATCATCAAATAATTCAACTAAAATATCTTGTTTTATAAGATTGCACTCAGTTTCATCCCCAATTCTAAATCCAGGATCTAAATCTATAAGATGAAAGTTATTTTTTATAACATCTAAACAAAATGAATGTATAGTTGTTATATTTGACTTATTTAAAAGAGCTAACTGTCTTTGAAGAACTTTAGAATCTGGAGTTTCCTCTAGTCTTTTAGATATTGCATCTCCAATTCTTTCTCTCATTTCAGATGCTGCTGCATTTGTAAATGTAACAACTAAAAGCTTATCTATATCAACTGGATTTTTATCATCAGTTATCATCTTTATTATTCTTTCAACTAAAACTGCTGTTTTACCAGAACCTGCTGCTGCTGCCACTAAAAGATTTTGTCCTCTTGTTTCTATAGCTAATAATTGTTCTTTTGTCCATTTAGTTGCCATCTTCTTCACCACCTAACTCTATTCCAACTTTTTCACTCATATCTTCCCATAACTTTTCTTTTTTCACATTATGAATAACATTATACTTATTATCTTCTAAGGTAATATCAAACTGACATATATGAGAGTAATTACAATACTCACAAACTGCTAAATCTTTATCTTTACATGGCTTTATATCAATATTTCCACTTATCATTAAGTCGCAAATTTCTAGTATTTTTTCATTTACATACTCTCTTAAAATATCAAACTGCTTCATAGTTATCATTGCTTCTTGTTTTCCAAGCTTATCACCTTTAACCATATTAGCTGGAATTATCATAGAGTACTTTCCACTTTCTAATTCATTATCCATAGCCTTAACTATCTTTATATCCTTAAGAAGCAACCCATCCATTTTAAGTTTTTTTAGTACTTCAGTGCTTATTTCATCATCTTTTAAATTTCTATCTGATTTAATTATAGGGTCATCTAGTTTAAAATAAAAAATAGCACCAGGATAAGCTTGTTTTTTAACTATCTCTTTAGAATTTTTAATAAGAGCATCTAAATAAACTAAAAGCTGAATTTGAAGCCCATTATAAAACTTATTTAAATCAAACTTTTTATTTCCTGACTTATAATCTACTATCCTTAAATAAGTATTACCATCTAAATCCAAGCTATCAATTCTATCTATTCTTCCCTTTAAAAATATTTCTTCACCTGATGGAAGATTTAATTTTATAGGATTTGAATCCTTATAATCACCAAAAGAAAACTCATTCTTAAATACTTGAAACTCGCTTCTTTTCATATGCTCTGATATTATTGTAACTGATTTTGTAAGAATTCTTTTAAATCTATCTGTAAAATAACTATATCTTTTTGAGCTGTTTAAGATTGATTTTTCATTACTCTTAATCTCTCTATCAACTAACTCCTCAATAATCTCTTTGCATCTTTGTTGAGTTAAATCACTCCACTTTATACTTCTCTTTTTAACCTCTTCAGTAAACTCATCTAATATTTCATGCATAAAGCTACCAAGATCTGGTGCCGTAAGCTCATAAACCTTTCTGTCCTTAGCTTTTAATCCATACTGAACATAATATCCAAAAGGACATTCAGAATACTTTTCAAGTCTTGAAACACTTAAATTTAGCCTATTACCTCCATCTGTATAAAGTTCTTTTATTTTTTCTCTTGAAACATTCTCTGTTAAATTAGAATAATTTAGACCCTTAAATATAATATCTGCTCTCGTCTTTAGTGTTTTATCATCTACAAACCATGCATAAACGCTATTCCAGTAATCTTCAATATTTTTATTATCAAAATTATCCCTAACAGCTTTTATAAGTTCATTAAATGTTGGTTTTTGTGCAGATATTTTAAAATACTTATCTTTATTAGATGTTAATTTAAAACTTTCACTTTCTTCCTTTAACCTTGGAAGTATTTTTCTAATTCTATGAATTATTATTGATGGCCTAAGAGACTTTCCCTCAAAATCTGCTAATGGATAAGTTAAAACTAAATAGTCCTCTGCAATTGTAAGAGCTGTATACACTAGAAATTGTTCTTCAAAAACCTTAGTTTTAGTATCTGAAGCAAGCTCTATGCCTTTTTCCTTTAAAGTTAATCTATCTAAATCAGATAAGATTCCTTCTTCACTGTTATTTGAAGGAAGAACACCATCGTTAAATCCAACTATATATAAAGCTCTCGTCCCCTTACTCTTGATTCTAGTAATATCTCCTATTGTAACTTGATCTAATGCCACAGGAATTAATCCCATTTCATACTTAGAAAGTCCAACATTTAATATCTTCATAAACTCTTGAATATCTACCTTTTCATCTCCTAATAAGTCTACAATTTGTTCTAAAACTTCAACTAAAATATCAACAACTTGAGAGTACTCTTTTGCCTTTTTAGGAATATTGTGTTCCTCAAAATACTTAACATAATAATCAATTTTATCAAAAACATTTATATCATGTTCTAAAAACTCATATAGAGCTATTGCTTGTTCTTTTAGAGTTTTAACACCTTTAGTTTTTTCATAAAATTTATTAAGAGGTTCCCTAACACTATCCTTAATTTTATTTATTTCATCTAGCCTTTTTTGATCATCTTCAGAAATATTATCTTGTTTAAAAATAATGTTAGATAAATATTCCCAAGAATCTTCTTGCCATCTCTTTCCCCTTATTCCATTTCCTAAAACATAGTTTTCAAGTTTATCAATATCATCAGTATCTATTTTTATTAAACCACTTTTTAAATATCTAAAAACACTTTCATACTTCCAATTCTTAGTTATTATGTCTACTGCTGAATTTAATAAAACAATAAGGGGGTTACTAGCCACATCCATCTTTTTATCTATATAATAAGGAATCTCATATTCATTAAAAATTATAGAACTAATCTTTTCGTAAGCATCTATTTGCCTACAAACTATTGAAATATCTTTAAATCTATACCCCTTATCACGAACAAGTCTTAATATATCCTTAGCTACAAATTCCATTTCATCATAGCTGTTATTTGCCTTATAAAGTCTTACTCTCTCATTATCACCATAATAGCTTTTAAAAGGATAAGAATATATATTTTTCTCTATTACTTCTAGCTCTTTTCTATCTTTGAATCTATGAGGAACACCTTTATTTAAATCTATATAACCATTAAACTTAATATTATTATCTTCTAAAACTTTTAAAAGCCTTCTTTCTGTACTTTTAGTAGAGGTAAACAAATCATTATCTACAGATTTAGAATTTATATTATCCATAGATAAAGTTATATTTACATTTTTGACTTTCTTTAAAAGCTTAGTTATTATCTCTAATTGAATTGGAGTAAATGTTGTAAATTCATCAATAAAAATCTCTGCATCATCATATATAGAGCAACTATCTAACTTTTCATTTAATAAAGTTAATCTATCTTCTCCGTCCATATGTCCTTTATGTAGCCTATCATTAAAAGAATTAAACAAAATCTCTAAATCCTTTAATTTATTATGCAACTCTTCATCATCTATATCTTTTAAAGTTTCTTCTAAAAGAGAGCTATCAATATTATATTTTTTAAACTCTGTTATAGCTCTAGATACTATATCAATAAATCCTTGCTTCTTAGATGCAGTAGCAAATGTAGTTAAACTGCCACCTAAATCCTCTAAGACTTTATAAATAAGCATGCTAACTCCAGCATCACTCATTAAAGACTTAGTGCTTCCTCCACAACTGCTAAAAACCTTATAAGCAAGTCTTTTAAAACTTAATACTTCAGCTTTTAAAACATATTTTTCTCCAATTTCATCTAATATCCTATTTTCAGTTTGAAATGTAAACTGCTCTGGAACTATTAAAACTAGTTTATTATTACTATCATTTTCAATCTTTTTTTTAATTTGCTCTATGCAAAATCTACTTTTACCAGTCCCTGCCCTACCGTATATAATCCTTAAAGCCATAACCTGACCTCCTAAATTTAAAAGTAATTTATTAATCTATATTTAATTTTATTAAAGTATAGATTAAGTTTTTTTGATATTAGCTAATCCTTCAAAATAAATCAATACCCTAAACTTATTGCCATTTTATTTTTTATTTATATAAGGGTAACTTAAATTTCTTAACTAAATTTAAACTTCACTTCTGTTCTAACATAATATTAATTTTAAAAAATTATTTATTAATTATATTTTAGCCTTATAACAAAGAGTTTTGTATAGTATTTATTATATTTTGTAAATTAAATTCTTTAGTGTATAATATTTCTATATAAGTTTTAAAAAATTATGAGGAGGAATTAATTTGAATTTTTTATATGGAATATTGATTTTGTTAATAATTTTGTTGATAATCTTCTTGATTTTAAAGATTTTTGTGGATAAGTCTATGAAAAATTTATTAGAAAAGGTTTTAGATGAAGATAAAAAGAATAGTAATCCACAGATTTAACTATTATTTTAAAAAATCTGTTGATAATTTTTAAAGTTTTAAAATATATAGATGATTATAAATTGAATATTAAAGAACAAGATTAGATTACATTTAGAAATGGTTTTTAATATATAGATATATACATCCACTGACTAAACATATATTATTCTATAATTTAAATAATAAAATTGTTTTTATTATTTTACTTTTTATAAAAATAAATTAATTTTGGACGACAAAAAAATACCTAGTAAAATTACTAGGTATTTTGGCGGAGAATCCGGGATTTGAACCCGGGCGCCAGTTGCCCGACCTACGCCCTTAGCAGGGGCGCCTCTTCAGCCACTTGAGTAATTCTCCATGCCCTCTAATATTTTAGAAATTATTTTTTATAAATGGCGGAGAGAGTGGGATTCGAACCCACGGTACGCTCACACGCACGCCGGTTTTCAAGACCGGTGCCTTAAACCAACTCGACCATCTCTCCGTGTCATTACAAAAAATATTATATCATCTTTACAAATCTAAGTCAACATAATTTTAAAAAAATCTTTATAAAATTTAGAAATTATTTATAATTAAAACTATATATCTTATTTTAACCAATCTGAAAAATTTTATTCTTTTACTTAAAGTATTTTAACTTATATACTTATAATATTAGCCTTTGTTATAAACAGAAGAACTCCACAGAAAATAAATGCTATTATATTTAATATAAGAGGTATCTTATTTTCTTTATAAGCTTTCATTGCACGACTTGAATTAACAAATCCAAAAATACTAAGTAAGAATCCTAAAATAGGCCAAACATACGCTGCTCCAATACTCCCAATGGCTAAATATAATCCTAATTTATACTCTTTAGAAAACTTACTTCTTTTTTTTATGTCAATAGACTCTATTTCATTATGCTTTGTAGAAACGTTTTCTTTTTTATCTATACTATTTTTTTTACTTTTGTTGTTTTTAACCATATGAAACCCCTTTCATTTTATCCTTTGTATAATACCTTAATTTAAGTATACATATTTATCGTATATTTTTCAATAATTTTCATGGTATCAATTCCATAGTTATTAATTAAATATAGCAATTTATAAAATACTATACTCTTTTTATTTACCTCTTTTAAATCAATATATTTTATCACTTAGTTTATAAAATCTATATGAAAAAAGCACCTAATAGCTATTAGGTGCTTGGCGGAGAATCCGGGATTTGAACCCGGGCGCCAGTTGCCCGACCTACGCCCTTAGCAGGGGCGCCTCTTCAGCCACTTGAGTAATTCTCCATGCCCTCTAATATTTTAGAAATTATTTTTTATAAATGGCGGAGAGAGTGGGATTCGAACCCACGGTACGCTCACACGCACGCCGGTTTTCAAGACCGGTGCCTTAAACCAACTCGACCATCTCTCCGCGTTATTACAAAAGTTATTATATCAATCTGATAAACTTATGTCAATATATTTTTTTAATTTTTATGGGAAAGTTTGAAATATTATATTTTATAATAAGGCTTGTTTTAAGTAAGTGTTGATTTTAGCAGAAATAAAAATATATTTCCCAAATCAACACTGTATAAAAACATAACTTTAATATTATATTAATCTTCTAACATTTTATCTGAAAGTAAACCATGTTTTTCATAGTTAGTTACTCTTTTTATTTTATTTTCATCATCAACAAAAACTACACTTGGTTTATGTTCTTTTGCTTCATTTCTGTCCATTTCACAGTAACACATTATAATAACTTTATCGCCTGTTGAAACACATCTAGCTGCTGCACCATTTAAGCAAATCATTCCTGATCCTCTTTCTCCTGCTATTGTATATGTTTCGAATCTATTTCCATTATTAACATCCACTATTTGAACTTTTTCATATTCTAATATTCCTGATGCATCTAATAAATCTTCATCAACAGTTATACTTCCTACATAATCAAGTTCAGCTTGTACTACTGTAGCTCTATGAATTTTTCCTTTTAACATTGTTAATTGCATATATATTTCTCCTTTATCGTATCCATCTTAATATTATATTTTAATGTAATGTTGATTTTAGATAAATATGTTTTTTTATAACTTTTCTAAAATCAACACTTCTTTAAAATATATCTTAGATTTTTTACCTACAATTATTATACTAATAAATTCTTACATGTTAAATGTAAAATTATCTATAAGTCTTGTTTTCCCTATATAAACTGCAATAGCAACTAAAACTGATTTCTCTATTTTTTCAACGGGCTCCATTGATAGAGAGTCAACAACCTCAACATAATCTATTTTTGCTAAAGGCTCTTTTTCAATATTTTTTGAGATTAAATCTATAACAGTTTTAGAGTTTCTTTCTCCGCTATTTATAGCATCTTTAGCTAAATTTAAGGATTGGCTTAAAATTAAAGCAGCTTCTCTTTCTTCCTTTGAAAGATAAGTATTTCTTGAGCTTTTTGCAAGTCCATCTTCTTCCCTTATAATAGGGCATCCTATTATTTCTATATCAATGTTTAAGTCTCTAACAAATCTTCTTATAATAGCTAATTGTTGTGCATCTTTTTCTCCAAAGTATGCTCTATCAGGGTTAACTATATTAAATAATTTAGTTACAACTGTGCAAACACCTCTAAAGTGAACAGGTCTACTTTTTCCACATAACTCATCACTTAATCCATTTATATCAACGTATGAAGAAAAATCATCAAAATACATTTCTTCTTTCTCAGGATGGAATATTAAATTAGCTCCAGCTCTTTCACAAAGTTTAGAATCTCTTTCTAAATCTCTTGGATATTTATCTAAATCCTCTGTTGGACCAAATTGCATAGGGTTTACAAATATACTAACAACAACTCTATCATTGTTTTCAACAGCCTTGTTTATTAAACTCTCATGTCCTTCATGTAAATATCCCATAGTTGGTACAAATCCAACACTTAGTCCTTGAGCTTTCCATTCCTTAACTGTCTGTCTTACTTCTTGTATAGTCTTTACAATTCTCATTTTATGCCTCTCCTATTTTTATATTAATATAGTTTTTCTATAACATCTTCACTTATTTTAAATGTATGTTCTTGACTTGGGAAAGAACCATTTTTTACTTCTTTATTATATTCTTCAAAAGCTTCTTTCATCATATCTCCTATATTAGCATATCTCTTAACAAATTTAGGAGTAAATCCACTGAACATACCTATCATATCTTGGTAAACTAAAACTTGTCCATCACACTCTGCACCAGCACCAATGCCAATTGTAGGTATACTTAATTCCTTTGTAACTATTGCTGCAAGTTTAGCAGGTACACATTCTAAAACCACTGCAAATGCCCCAGCTTTTTCTACTGCTTTAGCAGCCTCTATAAGTGCTTTTGCTGCTTTTTCATCTTTTCCTTGAACCTTAAATCCACCTAATGCATTTACTGATTGAGGTGTCAAACCTATATGAGCCATAACAGGAATTGATGATTTAACTATTGCTTCTATTCTATCGCACATTTCAACTCCGCCTTCTAATTTAACAGCGTGAGCTCTTCCTTCTTTCATAAGTCTGCCTGCATTGTATACAGCATCATAAACTGATGTTTGGTATGACATAAAAGGTAAATCTGCAACAACTAAAGCTTCTTTAGTTCCTCTTGCAACCGCTTTTGTATGATGGATCATATCTTCCATAGTTACTGATAAAGTATCCTCATATCCTAAAGAAACCATTCCTAAAGAATCTCCAATTAATATAGCATCTATACCAGCTTCATCTATAAGCCTAGCTGATGAATAATCATAAGCTGTAAGCATTGATATTCTTTCATTATTTTCCTTAGCCTTTTTAAAATCAAGTATTGTCTTTTTCATAGTTTATTCCTCCAAATAATCTTCAATATTTTTATAATCTCTATCCTTATTTTTAATCTTTGCAATACCTAATATGTTTTTTGATAACATCTTATAAGACTCCACATTATGAGGATCAATTACAGATAAATGTCCTTTTATAGTGGATAAATCTCCTCGTTCAACAGGACCTGTTAAACTCTTAATAATTCCTTGAGTTCTAGCATTGCTTATATTAAAGGATATAAGAGGATACAGCGCTTCCATTGCAGATTCTTCGCTAAATCCACACTTAGTTAAATAATCTATACCATCTTTTATAAGCCCTAAAACTAAGTTACTAGAAGTTACTGCTGCTGCATGATATAACATCTTATTTTCTTTAGATATTACTTGAACATTATTTCCTAAGCTTTTAAAAAGTATCTCAAAGTCATTTAAATATTTTTCATGCCCTTCAATAGCTATAAAAGCTTCATTTAATATTTTATAAGAATTATATTTATCTGAGATTGCAAATAAAGGATGAATTGAATAGCCATAAGCACCATACTTATCTATATTTGAAAATATATTTGAAGATAATGAACCACTACAATGACAAATAATTTTGCCCTCTATATTTAAATCTTTTAACTTCTCCCAAACAGAAGCTATAAAACTATCTTGCGTGGTTATAAAAATAGCATCACTCTCATTAACTAAATCTTTTAAACTTAAAAATTGTTTTGTATTAGTAAATTTTGATGCTTCTTTAGATGAGTTTTCATTTTTACTATAATATCCAGATACAGTTGTACTGTTTTCTACAAGGTATTTACCTAAAGAAAAACCTACTTTTCCTGCTCCTATAAAACCTATTTTCATAAAATATCACCTCCAAAAATTAGAGTGTGATGATACTATCTCGTCTCATCTCATCATAAGTATGAGCGTTCTAAATTCAAATATAATTAAAAATATATAATAGTATGGTTCATAAGATACCATCCTTATTTAAAATATCACATATAAATAATTTATTCAATATAAAAAGCATATTTATTCCTTTATATTCCAATATATTTTCCTGGTTTACTAATAAATAATAATTTATCTCTTTCTTTTATGTTTAAAAAATATATAATTTAAATAAATTATATAAAATTTATTTAAAAGTTCAACAAATTAAAAAAGGAAACTTTAAAAATTATTTCTTTGTCTATATTTTAAAATGTAATTTTGTATTTTTTATTAAGGCTAAAAAAAGCTATATCAAAATTTTATTTGATATAGCTTTTTTATATATTTAAAAATTATTTTATTTCGTCACATCTCATAAATGGCTTTAATGCTTCTGGAACCCTAATGCTTCCATCTGCTTGTTGGTAGTTTTCTAGTATTGCAGCTACTGTTCTACCAATTGCAACACCTGAACCATTTAATGTATGAACAAATTGTGGTTTATCCTTTGGTGTTTCTCTATATTTTATATTAGCTCTTCTAGCTTGGAAATCCTCAAAGTTTGAACAACTTGATATTTCAACATATCTATTATAACTTGGCATCCAAACCTCTATATCATATTTTAATGCAGCAGTAAATCCTAAATCACCTTTGCATATTCTAACTATTCTATAAGGTATTCCTAAACCTTGAAGAACTGATTCTGCATCCACAACAAGTTTATCTAATTCCTTGTAACTATCTTCTGGTTTACAGAACTTAACAAGTTCAACTTTATTAAATTGATGTTGTCTTATAAGACCTCTTGTATCTCTTCCTGCAGAACCTGCTTCTGCTCTAAAACAAGCACTATAAGCAACATGTTTTATTGGAAGATTATCTCCACTTAATACTTCATTTCTATAAAGATTTGTTACTGGAACTTCAGCAGTTGGAATTAAGAAAAATCCGTTATTCTCAACTTTAAATGCATCTTCTTCAAATTTAGGTAATTGACCTGTTCCAGTCATACTCTCTCTATTAACCATGTAAGGAGGTAAAACCTCAGTGTATCCATTATCAAATACATGAGTATCTAAGAAATAATTTATTATAGCTCTTTCTAATCTAGCACCTGCGCCCTTATAGAAAGTAAATCTTGAACCTGTAGCTTTTCCAGCTCTTTCAAAATCTAATATATCTAAATCTGTTCCTAAATCCCAATGAGCTTTTGGTTCAAAATCAAATTTTGTTTTATCCCCCCAAACTTTTATTTCTACATTGTCTTCATCTGTTTCTCCATCTGGAACTTGAGGGTTTGGTATGTTAGGAATTCTAAGCATTATATAGTTTATTTTTTCATCTATTTCAGATACCTTTGCATCATCTTCCTTTATCTTATCCCCAATCTCTCTCATTTCAGCCATAACAGCAGTAACATCTTCTCCAGCTTTCTTTCTTTTTGGGATTTCAGCAGATACTTGATTTCTTTTGCTCTTTAAAGCTTCAACCTCTACAAGTATAGCTCTTCTTTGTTCATCTAATGCAACAACTTCATCTATACATGTTACATCAAAATCCTCTCCCCTATTTGATAATAATGCCTTTATTTCTTCTGGATTATTTCTAATTCTTTTTAAATCTAGCATTTTCTTATTCTTCCTTTCTTCTACTTTTATTTAGTATATTTTATATGGTTATTATTTTTAGACAAAACAAAAAGAGTCTTCCTATTCCCTTAAATAAAGGGACGAAAAACTCCGCGTTGCCACCCTAATTGATAGATTTTTAAAATCTATCCGCTCAAAATTTATAACGGTAAAATCCGTACTGCTCATCACAGTCCCTCACAGGTGGATTCATGATTATAGTATATCAGTTTACACCAGCCACTGACTCTCTAAAATACTACTAAACACTACTATCCTGATCAAAGGTTAATATTTATTTTACTAATAATATAGTAAATCTATTGCAATATAATGTCAAGAATTTAATCAAGTATTATATTATATTTTTCTTATTATAAATTATATCCATATATCCTGATTTTAAAACTATTTAATTAAATTATTCAAATTATATCTAAGACTAAATTATTTTCTATGTAATGCTGTAAATAATTGTGATAATAATGATGCCTTTTTATTTGTTTTTTCATTCTTTCTATTTAATGATTCTACCATTAAAAATGTATCTGAGTTTACTGTTGTGAATCTTGTCATAATAACCATCTCCTAATTTTTTATTCTTTCTTTCGTCGAATACAGATTAACACTTAAGTAGTAGCTTTACAATAGAAATTCATTTCTAAAATGATTTTTATAAAACATATATCATTTAACTTTTTTGTTTAACAATTATTAAGGATTAGCGTTCATTAATTGATAAATTATGATGTTAAAATTTTCTTTTGCTCTAATAATGAATAATTAAATTTATTTCTTGCATTTTTCAATTCATTTCTATGTATTATTATGTATTATTATAAAAATTTTATCATATATTGAAGTATTTTTTTAACTTTTATTTCAAAAAACAAAAAAATCTAGTGTATTTTCACTAGATTTTTTTATACTTTATAAATATTTATTAATTTATCTGTTAAGATTAAAATTAAATATGATATTAATAACTTTTTAATTTATTAATTATCAATATTTTTAGTGCAAATTATATCAATGCCTGTATTTAAAATATTTCTACAAACCACAGTGCCTATTTTTGTTGGAACTCCAACATATAGTCTACTAAGTATTTTAGAAAACTCAATCCATTGCTCTGCTGGTACAGGCTTACTGCTCTTTACAGAAACTACATTATGAAATTTAGACCCTCTAAGTCTAACTACACTAGTAAAAAGTTCTTCTTCCATTAATAACTTCTTCCTTTCATAAACCACATTATTAAATTTCATCAAATTCCTTTATTCTACAAGTTAATACATTAGAATTTTTAGAATCCTCAACTATTTCTGTAGGCTTCTTATCTAATTCTCTAGCTAGTATGTCTATAACACTACTTATACAATATGCACCGTTACAATTTCCAAAAGTTGCTGCTGTTCTTCTTTTAATTCCTTCAACAGTTCTTGCACCTAATGGCCTCCTTATAGAATCTACTATTTCTCCTTCAGATATTTGATTACATATACAAATCATCTTTCCATATCTCTTATCTAGTCTTATAAGTTCATTTCTCTCTTCCATTGATAAATCACGAAATCTATAAAATTCTCTTCTCTTATCAATAAAACTTTTATTTTCTCCACATTTTAGATCTTCAACTATAGTTTCACTTATTATTGTAGCTATTGCTGGAGATATTGTAACTTCTCCATAATACTTTCCCGTAACTCGAATATACCCTTTATTTACCTCACTATCATCTATTATCATTATATCTTTATGATTATTATCATAAAATATATCTTTTACATCCTTTCTTTTTAAATCTGGAATTACACTTTTTATTTTATCAATAACTTCTTTTTTACTTAATTCTATTCCTGAATTTACACCTATTATAAGCTCACTACAAGAACTTGGCATAAAAATAATAGAATTATCTGTATCTTCTATCTTAGATATAATTGAATTTCTATCTATATTTTTTAAATTGTTTAAAACTACATAATAAGTCTTTAAATTAAGTCCAGAATTATCTTTTTCTTTTATATCATCTATTAAGTATTTTTCACTTGGAATAGTATTTACTACAAATTTACATTTAAATTTATTTTTATTTGTTGTTACCCAAAAACCATTTGATAAACTTTGAATATCTGTAACAATTTCTTCTAACCTAAAAGCTACTCCATTATCATAAGCAATTTCTCCATAAGCTATAGCTAAATCATAAGGTCTTATAACAGCAGTATTTTCTGAATAAAGAGCTTTTATAACATCATTTCCTAACCTAGGATTCATCTTTCTGGCTTGGTCACCATCTATAAGTTTAATCCCAGTTAATGCTCTATCAATAGCCCTTTGATACCTTTCTTCAACTATTTTTAAAGATTTTTCGTCTGTTGCTATAGTTAAATTAGGTAATCTTTTAAAGGAAACATTTAATTTCTTTGTTATATTAGCTAACATTGAATTTCCCATTTCCTCTAATGCACTTATTAAGTTGTCCTTACATTCACATCCATCATAAACTATGGATGTATTAAAAAAAGATATATCATCTGCTATATCAAAATCTTTTTCTATAACTGCTATATTTAAATTATATTTTGATAATTCGTAAGCAACAGCACAACCTATTATTCCACCACCTAGAATTAGAACATCATAATCCATTAACTCCTCAACTCCTCGCTCTACTATATTACTAACACTTTATCTATTTATAAATTAATTACTTTTAATAAACTTATCTACTATTATTAAATTTTTTACATAATTCAAAACAATATTATATATTTATGTAAACTGTTAATTAATTTGATTATAACTTATATTTAATAAAAATGTTACTACTTAAACTTTATTAAACTATGCAAAACAAGTCATTAATGAAAATTACTTCATTAATGACTTGTTTATTTTACATTTTAATCATTAGCTAAAGCAGCTTTACCTCTTTCGCCAGTTCTGATTTTTATAACATCTGCTATATCATATACAAAAATTTTTCCATCGCCAATTTCTCCTGTTCTTAAAACATTTTGAGCAACGTCTATAACTTTTTCAACAGGAACCTCACAAACAACAATTTCAATCTTAACTTTTTGAATTAACTTAAGTTCTACAGGAACACCTCTATAATAAAGCTTATCTCCTTTTTGTGTTCCACAACCTAAAACTTGATAAACAGTCATGCCACCTATTCCTATTTTATTTAGTGCAGTTTTTAATTCTTCAAACTTACTCTTCCTTGTTATTATTTCAATCTTTTTTATACTATCCAAAATAATCCCCCCATATTTTAAATATTTATATCTGTACTTTGAAAGTCTGCATAACTATTTTCAATACCATGTTCCTCATAATCTAATCCTCTTAATTCCTCTGATTTACTAACCCTTAAACCAATTGTAGATTTTATTATTTTAAATAATATAAGAGCAGTTATTATTGTCCATGCTCCAACACATATAACCCCTAAAGCTTGAATTCCTAAAAGTTTAAATCCTCCACCATAAAATAATCCTAAACTATCACCATAACTTGCAAATAATCCAACCATTAATGTTCCTGTTACACCACATAAGCAATGAACTCCAATAGCACCTACAGGATCATCAATTTTTAAAACTTTATCTATGAATTCTATTCCATATACTACTACTATTCCAGCTATAATACCAATAATAGCTGCTGCACCTGGTGTCACAACATGACACCCTGCAGTTATTGCTACAAGCCCTGCCAAAACTCCATTTAGAGTCATACTGACATCAGGTTTTTTATATCTTATCCATGTCAGTATCATAGTTGTTGTAGCAGCGGAAGCGGCGGCTAAATTGGTAGTAATAAATATTCTTGAATTTAGTTCCATATCACTAACACTTAAACTTGATGCTGGATTAAATCCAAACCAACCAATCCATAAAATAAATATACCTAATGCCCCAAGAGTTAAACTATGTCCTGGAATGGCATTAGTCTTTCCATCCTCAGAATACTTACCAATTCTAGGTCCTAAAAGAATAGCACCAACTACAGCACACCAACCACCTACTGAGTGCACAACTGTTGAACCTGCAAAATCTATAAAACCAATATCAGACAAAAATCCGCCACCCCATACCCAATGTCCAACAACTGGGTATATAAAAGCACTTATAACTACACTATAAATACAATATGATATAAATTTTGTTCTTTCAGCCATGGCCCCTGAAACTATAGTTGCTGATGTGGCGCAAAACACAGTTTGAAAAAATAAAAAAGATTCTTTAGTAATTGTTAATCCCATATGTTCAACATTTCCACTAGCAAAAAATTTAACAGAGCCAAAAAGTCCTAAAACATCCTTTCCAAACATTATACCAAAACCTAAAATCCAATAAACTAAAGAACCCAGTGCAAAATCCATAAGATTTTTCATGATGATATTCCCTGCATTCTTAGCTCTTGTAAAACCAGTTTCCACTAAAGCAAATCCTGCTTGCATTGCAAAAACTAAAACACCACCGAATAATACCCAAAGGGTATCTAATACCATACTTTCTTCCATAAATAGTGTCTCCTTTTGGTTTAAATTTCTATAAACGAATTTTATAATACTATTCTTAAGATAAAATTTATAAAATATTATCTCCAATATATTTGTGAATAAAATTTTAGTTAGTAATCATGATTAAGTTAAAGTAAAATTCGTTTTATATATTTATAAACCTATGATATATAAATAAAAAAAATGAGTTTAATAAAAATCTTTTTATTAAACTCATTAAAAAACATTATTAATTTTACATTATTTTCAATATTATATTGCTAATTTCTTATATTTCAATATATTATACTTTTAATTTATTAACCATAGTATTATTAATTAACTAAGATATTTGGTTTTATAAAATGAAATTTATCACTTAATATCTAACATAATCATTCCTATTATAAAACTACCAACATTAAATAAATAGCTAATTATTATTATCAGCTTCAACTAGTATCCTTAATAATTGGTTATTATGTATAGAATTATTATTTACAAAATTATTATGATGATTCTCTATAGCACTTAAAAAAATATGATTATACTCACCATTACTTTTCTCTAATAATTCCCTTCCTCTTACTCCATGATTATAGTAAATGTTTACTGCTTTTATCTTATCTAGTTTACTTAGATTCCCTCTACTAATTTGATGTAAAATAACTAGAGCTACTTTTTCAACTAAAGATAATCTATACTGTATTTTTCCTATATCATGTAGCAGTGCTACCTTTCCTAATATTTCTTTATCTATATCTATTCTCTTACCTTCTCTTATTTTTAAACAATCAATACAAACCCTCACACAATGATGTTTATCTGAATGCTTTAATTTATTAAAAAGATTTATTTCTTCATTATTTAAAAATTTACAAATATAATCATAATCTATTTTTTTAAAATTACAATTAATAGCCCACATAAATTGCTTAATTCTATATATCATCATATTTCTCCAGCTAATTATTAATCATAAATATAATTATTTTATGTTCCTTCTATCCTTTACACTTAAATTATATCTAATACTAATATAGTTTACTAAACTAATATTAAAAATAGTATTAATTTTAATTTAAGTTAATTATACATTTAAATAACTATTTATTCAAATAAAAAAAGAACTACATAATTGTAGTTCTTTTGGTGGAGGTAAAGAGATTCGAACTCTTGACCCCCTGCGTGCAA
>JAUNBX010000052.1 GCA_030526875.1 Clostridium perfringens
AGGTTATAAATGAAGCTAGGGAGTTAATAAAGATAGGTAAAAGTAAAAACTTTGCTTATGGAATGGGTCCAAATGATGAACTTGAGTTAGCTTGTGGTGGAAGTGTAAAAGGCTTTATAAAGGTGTTTAAAGTGCCAAACAGGTTAATTGTAGTGGGAGCTGGGCATATAGGTCGTGAGCTTACATTTATGGCCAATCATTTAGATTTTGAAATAACAGTTTTAGATGATAGAGATGATTATGAAAAGATTAATGACTTAGATGTTATAACAGGAGATGTTGTAAGAAATATAAGAGCGTTAACTATAACAGATAATACTTATGTTGTAATAGCATCAAGGGGGCATAGAGTTGATTTAGAGGCCTTAAGAGAATTTATAGGGATGAATGTGAAATACATAGGAATGGTAGGAAGCAAAGGGAAAGTTGTACAAGTTGTACATAAACTTTTAGAAGAGGGGATAGATGAAAAATTATTTAAAAAAGTTTATTCTCCAATAGGATTAAATTTTTCAAATGGAACACCAGAAGAAATTGCAATTGAAATATTATCGGAAATATTATTAATAAAAAATAACGGAAAATTAGAGCATAGAAAAATTAAAGTAAGCAGATAAATATTTTATAATTAATGTGAGATGTGAATATATTTATAAAATTTACACCTAAAAAAGGGGGAGGAGTTTTTATTAAAATCCTTATGTGTTTTAAGTGAAAAAGAGCTATCTTAAATTTTGATAGCTCTTTTTTGCTTATAATTAGTATTATTGTGAATTAAATTTTATGTAAATATTGTTTTAAATTTTTAAAATCATCTTGTGTGTCTAAGTCAAGACTACAACCAATATCCTTTGTTTCAATAGTTAAAATATTAGAATCTGTTTTTTCAAAGAACTTTCTTAGTCCACCAGCTTCATTAAAGCTTAAAATATCTTGTATTAAACTTGCGCTTATTAAAGGTGGATGCTTTTTGTATCCATTTAATGAAGGGAATACAATTAATTTTTCATGTCCCTGTATACATTTAGCAAGGTTTAAGAACACTTCCTTAGAAACCATAGGCATATCCCCTGGTAAAAGATAAAATGCATCACATTGAGGCATGGCCCTTAATCCTATCTTAATAGAAGCTAACATATCGCTAGTTTTAAAATCAGAATTATAAATAAAAATTATTTTATTAGAATCATAGACCTTAGAAACTGCTTTTTCTACATCAGATCCTCTATAGCCTAATACTAACACTATTTTATCTACATTAGCATTTAACATGCTATCTATTGTGTGAAAAATAACTGGTTTTTCATCTAAATTCATTAAAGGTTTGAAATCATTCATGCGACTTGAAAGGCCTGCAACTAATATTAATCCGTTTATATTTATAATCATATTATAACCTCAAATTATTAAAATTTATTGATTTTTAAGTTTTATAGATATGCTATTTATGACTATTTAAAGTAGAAATTATTTATATATAACTTCTTAAGACATGTTTTAAGAATATGGATTTTAGGTAAAGATGAATATTATTTAAATACTATTTAAGACAACACCACAATTTATCTAAAATCCACATTAATTTTAAATAAAACTTAATTTAATAATTATTTTTTCTTTTTATAATAAGTTTCTCTAAGTGGCATTTCTTGTCTAAACTTACCATCTAATCTATAGTATGCATGAGAACAAGCAGGACCAGTTGGTATCATACAAAGTTCTCCAACACCTTTTGCACCTAATGCTTGTGGAATAGCTCCTTTGGCTTGTACCAATTTAATTTCAAGTTCTGGGGCATCTGTTGCTCTTATTAATCCTAAAGTACCAAGTTTTGTTTTTGGCATACCATCTTCACATTTAAATTCCTCAGTCATTGCGTAACCAAGTCCCATAAGTATACCACCTTCAATTTGTCCTTCAACAGATTGAATATTTACAGGTGTTCCAACATCATAAGCTGCAACTACTTTTTCACATTTTCCTTCTTCATTTAAAATTACAACTTGGCAGCCATAGCTATAACTTACATGGCTAATTGGATTATCTTTTATTGCACCTAATGGATCAGTTTGTGCTGAGTATTCACCGTAAAACTCTTTACCTTCTAGGTCTTTTATAGTTAATCCTTTGTCTAACTCTGCTTTAAGTTTTTCAGCAACACGTCTTGTAGCCTCACCAGTTACAACTGTTTGTCTTGATGCAGTTGAAGTTCCTGAGTCTGGAGTTCTAACTGTATCTGCATGCTCATGAAGTAATAATGCTGGATCTAATCCTGTAACATCACAAATTATTGTTCCACACATCATAGCAATTCCTTGTCCCATACATGCTGCTGATGTTCTAACATGAACTCTGCCGTCTTCAATTGATAGTTTAACACGACCAATATCCATTTTACCCATTCCTGTACCACTGTTTTTAAAGGCACAAGCAATACCAGCATAAGGGCTTGATTCAAAAGCTTCTTTAACAGCTTCTAGACATTCTACCATTGCAACTGATTCATCAGCTACTTGAGCATTTGGTAGTATTTGACCAGGTCTTATAGCATTTCTATATCTAAATTCCCATGGTGAAATTCCAACCATTTCAGCTAAAAGATTAATATTATTTTCAGTTGCAAAGCATGATTGAGTAACACCAAAGCCTCTAAATGCTCCACCTACAACATTGTTAGTATAGACAGACATTCCAAATATATCTATGTTTTGATAGTTATATGGGCCTGCTGCATGAGTACATGCCCTGTGTAAAACTGGTCCACCAAGAGATGCATAAGCACCTGTATCTGCTATAATTAAACCTTTCATAGCTGTTAGATATCCATTTTCATCACAAGCAGTTGTAAATTCCATTTCCATTGGATGACGTTTTACATGATAATCTAAACTTTCTTGTCTTGTAAATTTAACTTTAACTGGTTTTTTAGTAATCCAAGCCATAAGTGCAGCATGGTGTTGAACACTCATATCTTCTTTTCCACCAAAACCACCACCAACTAATTGAGCATGGCTATGTACTTTTTCAGGAGAAATTTTAAGCATTGCAGCTACTTCTCTTTGCTCGTCATATACTGATTGAGAAGTTGTATATAGTTTAAGACCATCTAGTCCTTCAGGAACAGCAATTGCACATTCAGGTTCCATAAATCCATGTTCTTGCCATGGAGTTTTATATTTTCTTGTAACTACATACTTAGAGTTTTTAATAGCCTCATCAGCATTACCCCTTATAAGATTTGCACGGCTCATAATATTTCCATCTTCATGAATAAGAGGTGCGTCACCCTTTAAAGATTCAAAAGGAGTTGTTAAAGGTTTAAGCTCAGTATAGTCAATCTTTACAAGATTACATATTTCGTCTAACTTATCTGAATCATCAGATGCTACAAGAGCTAAAACGTCTCCTACATATCTTGTTGTATCTCCAACACCCATTATTACATCCCAATCTTGTTTTATATGACCTATTTTATTATTTGGAACGTCTTCTTTTAATAATATTTTAACACAATTTGGATGCTTTAAAGCTTCAGATATGTCTATATTATTTATCAATGCTCTAGGAACATTAAGGCGAACTCCTTTAGCAAATATCATACCATCTAAGTACATATCATCCACATAGATTCCTGTACCATTTACCTTTTCAGCAGCATCAGGTCTTTTAAATCTTTCATTCATTTTAAGAGTAGTAGGAGGTGCTGGAATTTCTTTATTTTCTCTAAAAAAGTCTGCACACATAAGTATTGCTTCTTCAATTTTTTTATATCCAGTACATCTACAGATATTTCCCCTTATAGCCTTTTTTACATCAGCAATAGTAGGATTTAAATTTACATCAAGTAAAGCTTTTGCAGACATTATCATACCAGGTATACAAAATCCACATTGAACAGCTCCAGCTTCTGCAAAGCAGTGTTCATAAACTTCTTTTTCTCTATCTGTTAGTCCTTCAACTGTGATTACATTACTGCCTTCAATTTTTGATAACTTACGAGTACATGCTTTTATAGCTTTACCATCAACGATTACTGTGCAAGTACCGCAAGCACCTTCACTACAACCATCCTTTGCAGATGTTATATGAAGGTCATCTCTTAAGAATCTTAAAAGGGACTTATCTTTTTTCCCTTCAACTTCTTTACCGTTTACTATTAACTTATACATTTTTTTCTCCCCCTAGTTTAGATTTTATATTAGTATATTAGTAAAATTAATACTTAACTTATTATGTAGAATATATGTACTTATCAATATATTGTGAGGATCTATCCTATATAAAATAGAATTAATTTATATTAATTTTTAATTTACCCATATATAAAATTGTATAAGAGAAGAATTTTTCTATCAACTTCTTTGTGAAAAGTACTTGCTACGTTAGATAATGTTATTGTCTATAAAAATTTTTTGAAATTGAGTTTTAGAAAATTCATTAATAGACTTCTCAAATTCAGAATAAGCCTTTAAAAAACTTAGTCCTTTCTCATTTAAGACAGTCTTTCCACCATGGTTTCCTCCTTGTTTTCTCTGAACAACTGCATAACCTAAAGCCTTTTCTACATCTTTTATGATATTCCAAGCCTTGCTATAAGAAATAGACATATAGTTACAAGCAACTCTTACAGACTCAGTTTCCTTTATTAAGTTAAACAAAAGTTTTGATCTTGCATCAAAAAATAATCTTTCTTTTTCAACACTTATTTTTACAAAACTATGAATCATTTGTTCATTGTATATTGGTAAAATATCAACTATTGTATCAATATCATCAGCACTATGAATTATTCCCTCATCATTAACTTCAATGTATTCTTTTTTATATTTTAGATTGTTTACAGCATTTTTCATACTAGTTCCCTCATAGGATAAAATATCATAAATAGCTTTTTTATTAATGAGAATGGGATGACCACCTTTTTGATTATATGATGGAACTGTAATAGAGCCGTTACAATTAATAAGTTTTTCTATTGTGCTTTTCTTAAATATAGGAACTATAGAGGGGGTAAGCAATACTTTAGAACATTTATCTACTAAATAGTTAAAACCAATCTTTGATAAATCAAGCATATTAGATTTAGAAGAATCATTAATCTCTAAAAATATTACTCCAAAGCACCTAAGATTAATTTTAAGCTCATCAATATTATTATTACTAACAATTACAATAGGGGATACATTAGCCTGTTGAAAGGTTATTACCATTCTTTTAATTAAAGTAATAGAGCCAATTTTTAAAAGTTCATTTCCTTTTAAATTGCAAATTATAAGTCCAGCTGTATTTTCATTCATTATTTCACCTCATAAAAAATAACCTTAAATATTGCTATAAATATTAGTGAGTGTTGTAGCAATTTCTTATATAATAATTCTATACTTTATAAATTATCTTATCAATAAAAGGTTAGAATAGAGAGAAATTAATATGAATAGAGATTAACAAAACATATGATGATAAGGTTAATAGCTAAAGATGAATATTTACTAATTAATAATAAGATAAACAGTTAAATGGTTATTTTTAATATTTATATATCTAAAGTTTAGGAGTTTATTAAAGACCCTATTTAAATTTGACTATAGTATAGTAAAATTTATAATGGTGATAATTAAATATAGATAGGAGAGAGAAGTTTATGAACAAAAACGAGATAATGAAATTATGTGTTGAAAATTGTATTGATGGAATGAAAAATCATGAGGGAGGACCTTTTGGATGCGCTATAGTAAAAGATAATAAGGTGATAGCGGTTGCTCATAACACAGTGGTTAAAACAAATGACCCAACAGCTCATGGGGAGGTAAATGCTATAAGAGAAGCCTGTAAAAAGTTAAATACCTTTGATTTATCAGGTTGTGAGTTATATACAACTTCAGAGCCATGTCCTATGTGTATGTCAGCTATAATATGGGCTAACATATCTAAAGTATACTATGGGTGCACTGTGCAAGATGCAAGGGATATAGGCTTTAGAGATGAACATATATTAAACTTTCTTAAAAATGATTGCAAGGACAAAAACATATTAGATTTAGAGGCTATTGACAAAACAGAAGCTTTAAAGGCTTTTGATTTTTGGAAAAATGATGCTTCAAGAACAAGTTATTAGAAGAAGTTACGTACATAGTGATATTATAGTGGTTTTACATTGTTATGAATTAAGAATAAATAAAATTTAAGGCACAGTAAAATAAATTATATAAGATTTTTTGAAAGTACTGGGGATACAAAATTAAATGAAATAAAAATAGTAGTGCTATTGTCTAAGCACTACTATTTTTATTACACAAGAATATATGTAAAAGTTCTGTTAATGGAATTGTGTAAACTTTAAATATTTTTTTGGATATATTAATTATAAATATAAAGTACTACTTATATAATTTTTTTATTGTTATCTTATGACTATGTTAATACTACATATTATGTATTAAGTTTTATTAATTTTTTGTTTGTTTAGCAAAATAATTATTTACTGCATATTTAAATGCTTCCATGAAAAAGTTCATTGATTTTTTACTGATTTCTGCATCAGGACAAACCTCATCAAAACAATGGTAAGCCCCATTGTACATTTCAAAAGCAACTGGAACTCCTGCTTCTCTTAAGTTTTTTACATATGTAATAGTTTCGTCCTTAAATGGTTCTAAATCTCCAACGAAAGTAACTGTTGGTGGAAGATTTCTATAATCAGTTGCCCTAGAGGCTGCTGCATATGGTGGAACATCCTTTCCATATAAATCACTAAGGTATAACTTCCAACCCCACTCATTTAGACTAGAATTCCAAACAGGAGCATTGTTGTCCCTTGCTGATTCACTTGTCATTCTATCATCTATCATTGGGTATAAAGGCATTTGGAATGCAATATTAACTTCACCTTTATCTCTTGAATATAAACTTAAGGCAGCAGTAAGTCCTCCTCCTGCACTTTCTCCTCCTACCATGATTTGATCATCTCTAACACCTAATTCTTTAGCGTTTTCTTTTAACCATAAAAGTGCCTCATAACAATCATTTAAAGCAGCAGGGTAGGGAGCTTCTAATGATAAACGATAGTCAGGAGCAACTATTATACAATTACTCTCATCAATTAAATTTTTAAAGGTAGGAATCCTTTTTTTAGGAGCTCCCATAGCATATCCACCACCGTGAATCCAAAGTACTCCAGGAACATTTTTCTTTTCTTCAATAGGTTTATATATGTATATTTTTAATTTAGAGCCATCTTTTTTTCTTGGAATCCATTTTTCAATGCATTGGAATCCTTCCACAACATATTGTTTTGCTATTAAATTCATCATTACATGATTTTCATAGAAGTTTTTAATAAACTTTTCCTTGTCACTTGAATCACTTAAGTTAGATAATACATTCTTAATATTTTCGTTATTAGGTGAATTATTTATGTCAGATATTATATCATCTATACTTACATGATTTTCAAATAAGTCTTTTAACATTTCTTCAATTTTATTAGCTGATCTTCTTAATTCCTCATCAATCATTTCATTTGTTATTTTCATAATTGTTCTTCCTTTCTAACTTGTTATACTATTTTAGTCTAAGTAGAAATATGTTCTTATATACTTAACAGAAAAATTTTACTACTGTTTTTAAGTAAAAAAGAAAAGCCTAGAAAATATTATTAAAATACCTCCCAGGCTTTTCTCCTTCCGTGTACACAATAAATTGTGCGTTTTCTCTTGGACCAGCCAGCAGTAGCTGCGGAACCCTAGAAAACTATTTATATTAAATTAAACTGAATTCTACTCTAAATTTAATTTATCATAAAATTAAATTTAAATCAATATGCTATTAATTATTATTAGTTTTATAGTATACATGCTCATATTATTTTTATATATTTAGCATAGAGGAGTTAATCGTTCCAATAAACAATAAGCCAATTATAAAAATTGCACAACTAACACAAATTATACCAGGAATAAATATAAGTAGTCCATTTCGTTTGTAGTGATAACTATTTTTCATATCAAAGATTTGGTATACTATACAGCATGAAATAATCATGGGAATAGCCCCTAAAGCAAGTAACACAAAAGCTTGTGCATATAATTGAAAGGGAAGCATTGCATCTGGATTCATAACAATATCAGAATGTGATAAAAAGATAATACTTAGGGTAAATGTTATAAAGGCGCCTATGCAATAGATAATACCAAATACTATTTTTAATACTCTTCTCATATGTAAATCCTTCTAATTTATATCTTTTTTTCTGCACACAAAAAATTGATGATAAAAGGCTATAATATAACCTATAAAAAGGATAGATAAATCTATTAGTACAATTAAATTATAATAAATTGGATTTATAAAAACACTTATAAAAGCAAGAAATAGAATACTTAATCCAATTATTAAAAAATCTAAACCTACTAATTTTGACGTTTTATCTTTATCATATCTTTTTTCATCAAAATAATTAAGCATATCAGCGCCGTTAAATGATTTGATTATTCCACCTAAAAAAGTACATATTCCACCGGCTAAGATTGAAAATACAATTATTCCGTTTAAGTCCATGTCTCTCATAAATAATACTTCCTTTATAAATAATATATAAAATAATTTTTTCATTTATTATATTATATAATTTAATAAAATATTTTACAAATATTACTTATTTAAGAAAAAAAGATTATTAATATATCATGTAAAAAAACTTATCACTAAATAAATAAGTGAAGAACAAAAATATTCTTCACTTATTATAGGGTATATTTAAATATAATTAAGGCTATTTTACAACTATATTAACAAGTCTTCCTTTAATAACAATAACCTTAACTACAGTTTTGTCACCAATAGCTGCCTTTACCTTTTCATCTGCAAGAGACGCTGCCTTTATACCTTCTTCATCTAAAGAAGATGATACCATTATTTTGTTTTTGATTTTTCCGTTAACTTGGATAGCTATTTCAACTTCATCTTTAACTAAAGCTTTTTCATCAAATACAGGGTAGCTTTCATTAAATACTGAATCTGTGTTTCCAAAAAGATTCCATTGTTCTTCAGAGAAATGAGGAGCAAATGGTGCTAGAAGTTTTATATAATCTTCGCAAACTTCTTTTAAGAAACTTAAGTTTTTAGTGCCTTCTTGAAGGTATTTGTGAAGGGCATTTACAAATTCCATCATTCTAGCAATAGCTGTATTAAATTGAAGCTTATCTGTATCTACAGTAACAGATTTTATAGTGTTATGTCTCCAGAAGTTAAGCTCTTTTTCAGCAGAGTCTAAAGTAGTTTTGCTATTTTCATTAGAATTTATAGCTTCTCTAGCAGAGTCTAAAGTTCTTTCAATTCTTTCAACAAATCTGTGTACAGATTTTATTCCATCATCACTCCAAGCGCCACCTTCAACATATCCAAATCCAAACATTAGATACATTCTAAATACGTCAGCACCATATTCTTTTATATAATCATCAGGAGAGATAGTATTCCCCTTAGATTTACTCATTTTAAGGCCATCAGGTCCTAAGATTAAACCTTGGTGAGTTAATGATTTAAATGGTTCATCAAAGTTTAAATATCCCATATCTCTTAATGCTTTAGTTATGAATCTAGCATATAGAAGATGCATACAAGCATGTTCTGGTCCTCCAACATATTTATCAACAGGAAGCATTTTGTTTATTATTGTAGGATCAAAAGCTTCTTTTACATTTTTGTTATCTGGATATCTTAAGTAGTACCAAGAAGAACAAACAAATGTATCTAAAGTATCTGTTTCTCTTTTAGCTGGTTTTCCACAGTGAGGGCAAGTTGTATTTACAAAGCTTTCAGATTTTGAAAGTGGAGATTTCCCATCTGGAGTAAATGCAACGTCATATGGAAGTTCAACTGGTAATTGACTTTCAGGAACAGGAACTATTCCACAATCTTCACAGTAAACAACAGGAATTGGAGCTCCCCAATATCTTTGTCTTGAAACTAACCAGTCTCTTAATCTATAGTTAACCTTTTGTTCACCTAAGTTATTTTTAGCTAAAGCTTCAACTATTTTAACTTTAGCTTCAGCTGTAGTTAATCCATCAAATTCTCCTGAATTAACTAAAATACCATGTTCACAGTATGGAAGTTCTTCTTCACCTTTTTTAGAGTTTATAACTCTTTCTATTGGAAGATTAAACTTTGTAGCAAAGGCAAAATCCCTTTCGTCATGAGCTGGAACTGCCATAACTGCGCCAGTACCATAAGTTGCTAAAACGTAATCTCCAACCCAAATTGGAACTTCTTTTCCATTTAGAGGGTGGATAGCATAAGCACCAGAAAATACTCCTGTTTTTTCTCTAGAAATTGATTGTCTTTCTATGTCAGATTGCTTTTTAGCTTCTTCTTTATAGTTCTCAACAGCTTCTTTTTGAGCTTTAGTAACTATTTTATCAACTAATGGATTTTCAGGTGCTAAAACAACATAGCTAACTCCAAGAAGAGTATCAACTCTTGTAGTAAATACGTTAAAATCAAGGTCAGAATCTTTTATTTTAAAGTTAACTTCTGCACCAGTTGATTTTCCTATCCAGTGTTTTTGCATTGCAACAGTTTTTTCTGGCCAATCTAATCCATCTAGCTTTTCTAAAAGTTCATCAGCATAATCAGTTATTTTAAAGAACCATTGAGTTAAATCTTTTTTAGTAACCTCAGTTGAACATCTTTCACAAGTTCCATCTCCTAAAACTTGTTCATTAGCTAAAACTGTGTTACAAGAAGGGCACCAATTTACAGGAGCTTTTTTTCTATAAGCTAATCCTTTTTCATAAAGCTTTAAGAATAACCATTGAGTCCATTTGTAGTAGTCTGGCATACAAGTTACAACTTCGTTATCCCAGTTAAACATAGCACCCATAGCTTTTAATTGTGCTTCCATTGTTTTTATGTTTTTAACAGTTGAATCTTGAGGATGTATTCCAGTTTTTATAGCAAAGTTTTCAGCTGGAAGTCCAAAAGCATCAAAGCCCATTGGCTGGAATACGTTGTATCCTTTCATTCTTTTAAATCTAGCCCAAGAATCTACTGGTCCATAGTTAAACCAATGACCTGCGTGAAGCTGACTACCTGATGGATAAGAGAACATTTCTAAAACATAAAGTTTTTCCTTATCACTATCTGGATTGAATTTATATAAATCTTTTTCTTCCCATATTTTCTGCCACTTTTTATCTATGACAGTACTGTAATTTCCCATTAAAATTCCTCCTTGATATATTTATAAATTAGTACATTTTAAATAATTGTTATACTTAAAATTAATATTAAAAATAAAAAACCTCTCATCTCTAAACTTGAAGAGACGAAAGGATAATTTCGCGGTACCACTCTACTTAGAAAGATAAAATCTTTCTCACCTTAATTATCTAATAACGAAGATAAACCGTATATGCTTTTAACATATATGCTCCTAGGCAAGTTCATAAAAAGACAAATGTTATGTTTCACCAAAAGCCATAACTCTCTAAAAATTCATCTTTAAATTACTACTCCTACTCAAAGCTAATAGTATATAAAATAATATAGAATATTATATATTATTTGTAAATCCTAAGTCAATAATAAAATATTTTTTATTTTTAATCATATGTTTTAAATAATTATTTATTTAGGTAAGAGTGAGGTAGCTTGCTAAACTAAGCAATAATGATTTTATTATTTTTATAAATAGACATAGAAAAATAAAGAAAGTAAAATTATATTGATTTAAGTTGAAAGGGTGGATGAGTTTGAAGAATAGAAAATATACAAATGAATTTAAGGAATGTGTAGCTAGCCTATATAGCTCAGGTAGAAGCATAAGCAATATAAGTAAAGATTATAACATTCCTAAATCTAATATAGTTGTTTGGGCAAAAAAGTTTCAAAAAATATATGTAAGTAAAAGTGAAGATATTACAATAAATAAGATTTTAGAATTAAAAAAAGAATTAGAAAAAGTTAAAGAAGAAAATGATATTTTAAAGAATTTAAATAACTGTTATGAAAAAAATGATTTAGTTGAAAAAATAAAGTTTATAAATGAGAATAAGGAAGAGTATAGTGTAAATTATCTTTGTGATACATTAGATATAAGTACAAGTACATATTATAGATATATTAATAATAAATCTTTAAAGGAAAGAGAAGAAGCTTATCTAAAAAAATTGATAATGGATATATATAGAGAAAATAGAGGAATTTATGGAGTAAATAAAATATACTTTGCTTTGAGAAAAAAAGGTGTAGTCATAGGAAGAAGAAAAGTCCAAAAGATTATGAAAGAGTTAAATTTATATTCTACTATAACTAAAAGATATAATAACAAACTAATATAAATTATTAACTAAAATTTATATATCTATGCAATATTCATTTTGATAGAAAAAATATTTGATATAAAAATCAATATTATTTATTGACATATATACATTTAATTGTTTTAGCTTATAAAAGTGTGTAAAACTCAGGAATTAAGGTAAGGAAAATAACTTTTATGATAGTATGAATTTGTGGACACGATAAGATAAACTATTTAAAATATATATTAAGAAAATAGTGAATGGAGTGTCTAAAAAATGCGGGGTAGAAGATATACTAAAGATGAAAAAGAAAAGATAGTATCATTGTACAATAAAGGAGTTCCTTTAAAAAAACTTAGCAGATGTTACAGACTCGAAGTTCAGACATTAAGACTTTGGGTTAATAGATTGAAAAGGATTAAAATTAATAAACTTGAAACAATTTCAGTAGATGAAATTAACAGATTGAAAAAAGATATATTACTTATAAGAAAACAAAATAAAATATTAAAAAAGGCTCATGAGCATATTTTAGCTAAAAAAGATTTAAACAAGAAGATTGAAATTATAAAAAAAAATAGAAATGTACATTCAATTAAAACAATGTGCCTATTACTTAAAGTTAACAGGAGTACATTTTATAAAAGTGTTAATAGAGGAGAATCTAAGAGAGAAAGAGAAAACAAGACATTAAAAAAGATAATTTATGAATTATATATAAAAAGTAAGGGGAAATATGGTTCAATTAAAATATATAAGATTTTAACTAAAAGAGGATATTTAATAAGCTTGAAAAGAGTTCAGAATAAAATGAAAGAGATGAAGCTCCATTTAAAAAAAAGAAAGAGATATAAGGCATTGCAAAAAGGGTGTTGTAAGAATAAATTAAAGAATTTATTAAACAGGAATTTTAAAACAAAAAATATAAATGAAAAGTGGCTAGGAGATATAACATATATATATACTAAAAAGAATGGTTGGTGTTATCTAGCTTCAGTTTTAGAGTTACATACAAGGAAAATAATTGGATATAGCTTGAGCACAGCCATGACTACTGATTTGGTGATAAAGGCCTTAGATATGGCTTGTAAAAATAAGAAATCACTAAAAGGATTAATATTCCATAGTGATCTAGGTTCACAATACACAAGTTATAGAATGAAAATGTATTGTTCTAAGCTTGAGATAACGCAATCATTTAGTAAAAGAGGGTGCCCCTATGATAATGCTCCGATGGAGGCTTTTCATTCAATTTTAAAAAAAGAAGAAGTATATTTAAATAGTTATAATACCTTTAATGATGCATATATTAATTTATCTGAATTTATAGAAATTTGGTACAATAAAAAGAGAATACATTCTTCAATAAATTACATGACTCCATATGAGCTTGAAAGTTTAATAATAAAAAATATAATTTAGGAATTATTAATTTTATGGAGGTATAAATGAGAATGAAAAAGGTATGCAATACTAAAGGGTGTGAAGCAATTTTGAAACATTACGGAGAGGAATATTACCTTTTGAGAATAGAAAGAAAATTAGAAGAATTAAGACAGTGCATATCAGAAAGGTATGTAGACGATTTCATGGACAAAATGCTTGATGTAGAATTAGGCTTATATATATTAAAACAAATGGAGTTTTTTGATGAAGAAAAATATGAGATTTTAAAGAATTATAGAGTCAATAGACATTTAGAAATAATAAATTTTGAAATAAATAAAAAAAGAACTAAAATGATACACAAAAAGGATTTAAAGGCCTTAAGAATAGGGGAGAAAGTTGTGTTACAACCCTTAGTAGAGAAATATGAGAGTGAAAAAAGTAAGGTGGTAAGGGTTTTGAAAAAAGGGATATGTAATAGGAGACCTTATGTTGTAGTAGAAGGGGAAGGCAATGTATGGACTTTACCAGATGACATGGAGATATGTAATTTCTATAGACTTTAGTGCTGTATAAGCTATTATTAGATTGTAGTAAAGTAAAAATTCGATTTAAAAATAAACAATGATATTTTATTAAATATAACTAAAAGTAAAAAGGGCTGTGAAAATATAATTTATTAATATATTTTTATAGCCCTAGTACTATTAGCGAAGAATTTAATAAAAAAAATTAAAATTACACTTGACTATTACGAATTATTATTGTATTATAAATGCAAGGAAAGCATTCAAACACGAACGTTCACAACTTATAACAATTCTAAAAAACATTTCATTATTAAATTATTAAAGATAATTCTAATAAATTCTTATAAATTTTCAAAAAATATTAAGATTTACATTAAAACAATATCAGTAAAAAATAATTTTACAAATTTTTATAGTATTTTAGTTTAATACATATCTAAAATTAAAGTTTATTTAAAGTATGATTAGATTAAAGTTTTAAATCTCTTATTTTCTAAGTAATTCAAATTATATTTATAAATTTAATAATTATTTGTCTTTTAAAATAATATTAAGTTTAATATGCCTTTCTAAAACAATTTAAATCTAAATGAAATTTCATAAAACAATTCAAATCAAATATTTTGATGCATCAATTCAAAATTCTTAAATTAAAATTTTCAAATAATAATTTTTACAAAATAATAAGGAGTGTATAAAAATGATAATATCAACAAAATTAAATAATGGTGAAAGTATTGAAATGGAGGTAGGTGCATTAAGTGAAACTGTATTAACAAGTATAGAAAACACTATGAAATTACAAGGATATGCAGGGCCTATATATGGTTTTATTGTTGAAGGATTAGAGGATTTAACAAGTAATACTATAGAGATTTCAGCAACATTAGAAAATTACTCTAGTGAGTTTTTAAGCCAAAATGTAAAAGTATATAGTTATGATGAAACAGCAAATACATTTAATTGTTTAGGCGTAACAAATGTAGATGATAGCGCTAATGTATCTTTTAATATAAATAAATGTGGGGTATTCTTTATAGCACTTTTAGATGCACCAATTTATGATGAAAATGCGGTAACAGTAAGCTTTAGTGATGATTTTGATTATGAAGGAGCTCCAAATAGTGATAATTGGGGTTATGATATTGGAAATAATGATGGTTGGGGAAATGAAGAACAAGAATATTATACAGATAGCCCAGACAATGTAATAGTAGAAAATAATACATTAGTAATAACTGCAAGGGAACAAGCTTATGGAGGATGTAACTATACATCAGCAAGACTTAAAAGTTTAAGATCATGGACTTATGGTAAATTTGAAATAAGTGCAAAGCTTCCTAAAGGGCAAGGGCTTTGGCCAGCTATATGGATGCTTCCAACAGATAATGTTTATGGTTCTTGGCCAAATAGTGGAGAAATAGATATTATGGAATGTACAGGTTCAAGTCAAAATTATATCCATGGTTCACTTCAAACACAGGCCCAAAATTTTAAGAGCTTAGCAGGAGACCAAACGGAACAAATAGAAATATTAGATGATTACGATTCTTTCCATACTTATGGATTAATTTGGACACCAGAATATATAGAAATTCTTGTAGATGGTATAGAATATTTTAGATCAGAGAGAAACTTATCAGAGCCGTTAAATACAGAAGAATATCCTTTTGTTCAAGAATTTCATCTTATGTTAAACATAGCCGTAGGTGGTTCTATGGGAGGAAATATAGATAATTCAGTATTTCCACAATCAATGATTATAAACTCTATAAATGTCTATGACTTAGGTTTAGAAAACTTTTCTTTAAATTCAAATCCAGTAAGCACATATGCCTTAGGCACTTCTAACAGTTCAGTTATTTTACAATCAGAATTT
This sequence comes from Clostridium perfringens, assembly GCA_030526875.1. Lineage (GTDB taxonomy): Bacteria > Bacillota > Clostridia > Clostridiales > Clostridiaceae > Sarcina > Sarcina perfringens_A. The sequence goes on from JAUNBX010000052.1 coordinate 16,101, forward strand.
GAAAATTTAAATGTTATAGGATGGACATCATATGTAGATACTCAATATGCTGAGGCAGATGTTATATTTAATACAGAAACAAAAACAATGGATGGAATAATAGATAATGCAGGAGGTAAGAATTGGGAAATACAATTATATCATCCTAAAATAACATTAGAAGCCGGAGAGGAATATAGCTATAGCGTAACTTTAGAGTCAACAATTGACAGGGAATTATATGTTGGAATTCAAAGTAAAAGTGTTGGTAGGCCATATTTCTTAAATACAAAAGAAGTAACTGCAAACGAAGTAACAACTATATCAGGAACTTATACTCAAAATGAAACAAAATCAGATATAAGTATAATAGTTTATATGGGTTCAGGTCAAGGAACTT
>JAUNBX010000105.1 GCA_030526875.1 Clostridium perfringens
ATTATAATTTTCTAATACTTAAAGGTTGTGAATTTAATATATTTTGTCTTATATAGTTATGACAAAGTCCTATTACTTCTTCTAAATCTTGTGTTAGATTTCCAATAACTCTAAGAACAAAACCATTTACTTCTAAACCTGTTATACCAAATTTTATATCTAGATTTAATTTTAAAACTTCTTCTCTTAAATGTTCTATAGTTTTTTTATCTATTTTCTCATTTAATATAATTAAAGTACCAAAGTTTTTGTATCCTTCCATAAATCCTAGACCTTCTACATCGTCTTCTCTAGGGTCTATTAACATATTATCTAATAAGACAGGTTTCCCGTCCATATATATATTAGTTTTAAGCTTTGCTTTCTCATATTGAAATCTCTTTTTGTCTGGAGACCAACCTGATGTTATTCCATCTGTATATATTAATGTGGAAGTTTTATCTAAGTATATATTATTTTCTTGTCTGTAATTTGCATCTCTATAAAGAATAACAGGATCTGTTATATACTCTAAAATACTATTTTTATGAAGCTTTATAACTGTTTCTTGGAAAGATTCATAACTGTTTTCACATTTATAAACTTTACTAGCTGCTTGAGTAGTTACAATTGCACGTACATCTTCTTTAAGCTCTACTGCTATTTTAAACTTCTCTCCTTCAACTATTCCTCCACCTAATTGCATTAAAAAATATGCGGGTATTTTTTCTGAATCTAACTCCATCTTAGGAGATAGTTTAAAAACTCCATTAAAATATTTTTTAGGAGATACAACATTTTCACCTTGTTTTTCTAAAACTAAGTCTATTATTCCTGCATATGTTGCATTATCTTTATTATCCATAACTTAAGATATTCCTTCTAAAAGACAATTTTTCTTAATCCAATTTAAAACTTCTAAAACTCCAGAGTCATTTTTAAGATTTGTAAATATAAAATCTTTTTGTCCTCTAAAGGCTAATGTATCTTCTCTCATTACATCTAAGTTTGCTCCAACATATGGTGCTAAGTCAATTTTATTTATGATAAATAAATCACTTTTTATCATACCTTGCCCTGCTTTTCTTGGAATTTTTTCTCCTTGGGCAACGTCTATTATGTATATTGAAAAATCAACTAAATCTGGGCTAAATGTAGCTGCTAAGTTATCTCCACCACTTTCTAAGAAGATTATATCTAAATCTGAAAATCTTGATTTCATCTCTTCTATTGCAGCAAAGTTCATTGACGCATCTTCTCTTATTGCAGTATGTGGACATCCCCCAGTTTCTACTCCCATGATTTTTTCTTCTGGTAATACAGAATTTTTAACCATGAATTTAGCATCTTCTTTAGTATATATATCATTTGTTATAACTGCACAGTTATATTCATTGTTTATCATTCTTGTTAATCTTTCAGTTAAAAGAGTCTTTCCACTTCCAACTGGTCCACCAACACCTATTACTACAGGTCTTGACATAATAATCACCCTTTCTTCTATATATTAGTTAAAATTAGTATAATAATATTAAAAAATATCTTCTAATACTTAACTAACCCTTTAATTATATTTAAATAGTATAAATTTTTAATCATTTATTTATATCTTCTAAATTAAGACATAAATAATCTAAAAGTTAAAGTTTCATGATTTATTTGAGAAAGTTCAATTCCTGGTACATTTAATCCAAAATAGTCTAAATCAGCATTTTCTACCTTTAAAACAAGTCCTTCTGTCTCTTCACAAAATTCCTTTAAAAGTAGCTGTCCATCCTTTTGTCCTAGGGGAATAGTTCTTACTGCATTTTGTATTAAAGTTGAAATTGTACTATAAATATGATAAGAAACTGTTTCTCTCATACTTAATCCTAAACTATAAAGAGCTAAACCAAAAACTATAGCAGGATGCCCAAAGGCTTCTTTAGCCTTTATTTTTTCTTCATAGGATTTTAAAACTTCAAAATCATAAAGGTCTACAAACATCTTTATCATTCTTCCTGCAATAAGTTTTGAACCATCTCTACTTTCTTTAGCTATACTTTGAACTGTTATCATTCTATCTAGTTCTATTATCTTTTCAGTTATTTCTAAAGTTTCTAAGCCTTCTAACTCTTCATATAACATTCTTATACAAAGACCATCTGAATATATAAACTGCTTATTTAAATATATCTTAAGCCAATTTCTAAAAGTTTTTGTATTTTCAATTTCATCTTTTCTTAAGTAAGTTTCCATTCCATAAGAATGGTTAAAAGAACCTACTGGAAAGTTTGAATCGCACAATTGTATAATTCTTAATACTTCTAATATCTTAGTGTCTGTGTTCAAATTCAACATGTCTAAATGCCTTTTCTAATACTCTTTCTTCTCTTGAGTAATCTATTTTATCATGTTTAAGCTTATCTTCTACTAAGCTATCATATTCTATAATCATAGTATCGTCTTCAAATTGTGCTTGTAAATGTCTATTTCCAAGTTCATGAGCTATTTTTCCCATTTCAGTTATAGACTTTGGTTTTATTACTAATATATCATTGCTTTCAAATTGAACAATAACTACATTATGTCCATCATTAAATAAGATATCTCCGTTACTTAAAGTTACACCTTTATCTAAAGATATTCCATGTTCATGACCATGGTCTGACTTTACTCTTATTATTCTTTTTAATAAATCATCTTTTTTTATTAATAATTTTTCTACATGAAGTTTTTCTTTGTTTTCTAAGTCTTTTATATTTCCTAATATTTTTTCAAAAATCATAATAATTCTCC
>JAUNBX010000106.1 GCA_030526875.1 Clostridium perfringens
CAACAGGTGCAACGGGAGTAACTGGTCCAACTGGAACAGGAGTAACGGGACCAACGGGACCAACAGGACCAGCAAATGGAATAACAGGAGCAACAGGCCCAACAGGAGCTATAGGATTAACTGGAGCCACTGGACCAACGGGAGCTACAGGATTAATAGGAGCCACTGGAATAACGGGGCCAACGGGACCAACAGGATTAACTGGAGATCCAGGAATAGCAGGTCCAACAGGTGCAACGGGAGTAACTGGTCCAACTGGAACAGGAGTAACGGGACCAACAGGACCAACAGGACCAGCAAATGGAGTAACAGGAGCAACAGGCCCAACAGGAGCAACTGGTGCAAATGGAATAACAGGCCCAACAGGACCTACGGGGATAGGCATAATTGGACCTATAGGACCAACAGGGCAAATAGGGCCTACAGGGGTAACTGGTCCAATAGGACCTACAGGAGTAGGAATAACAGGACCTACAGGAAGTTGTAGTTGCCCAAAGGGCGGAATACAATGTCAAAAATTACATTGTTCTGAGTGTATAGATCCATTAAAAACAATATTTTTTGATGATATAACCACAAGTATAGGAAATGATTTAAGCTATGAAAATAATGGAGATGTAAATATTATAAGAGTTTTAACACCTGGAACTTATGTAGCTTATTGGAATGTATTAGTTTCAAACAAGCGAGGACATGATATGGTATTAACATTTGTAGAAAATAAAGAAGATGATATAAATGAGATAGAACGTAGAATTGCAAATTCAGGTTTACTTGCATCTGGAGATCCAAGTAAAGGCTTAATATCAGGGCATGCGTTATTTGTAGCTAATAACCCTGGAGTATATTCTATTATAAATGATACTCCATATGCTATAACTCAAGAGGTCACAAAAAATAAAGGGTATACAAAATTCTCATCTAGTGTATTGGTTATTAAATTAGGTTAAAACATAGAATTTTAAAGAGGGTGTAGGGTAAAACTTACATCCTTTTTATTTTCTTATAAACGAATTATAAGTAGTATTTACAAAATAAATATACGAAATTATTTTTTATTTTGAAATATATAGTTAAATATGTAAAAAATATATGCAAGTTAGTGGAATTAAAACTTGCAAAAAAATATAAAAAATATTGAAATTCATTATAAAATGCAATATAATAAAAAAGAAATAAGCAAAATAAAAAGGGGTCGTGATTATATTGAAAATTCCTAGCTCTATGATGACACAACATCCGGACAATGTAGAAACATATGTGTCAATACAACAAGAACCAGCAGAAGCAATAAAAGGATTATCACCAGTTGAAAAAGGTGGCCTTGGGATACAAGAAATAATGATAGATTTTGAAGGAAAATTAACACCTTACCATCAAACATCTCAAGTAGCCTTAGGTCTTATAGGAAATGGCGTTATTCCAGGAAAAGATGTAAGAATAACTCCAAGAATACCAAACTCAAATAAGGAATCAGTATTTAGACAACTTATGAGTATTATGTCAATTGTTGAAACAAATTCTCAAGCATACAATTTAACAAATATTCAAGCTATTTCAGAAGTTGTTGTTCCTATGGTTGAAAGTGGAGAAGAAATAGCTGAGTTTCAAGAAAGAGTAAACTCTGTAATAGAGATGGGAAATAAGAATTATCCTGTTCAATTTAAAGAAAATAGCGTTAGAATAATTCCATTAGTAGAAGATGTGCCATCATTAGTTAATGTAGATAAAATATTAAATGATTTTTATATTATACAAAAAGAAAAAGGTGATAATATAAAGGATTTAAGAATTATGATAGCAAGGTCAGATACTGCCATGTCTTACGGATTAATATCTGGGGTTTTATCAGTAATTATGGCAGTAGATAAAGCTTATAAATGGGGAGAAAAAGTTGGAGTTTCAATAAATCCAATACTTGGGTGCGGTTCTTTACCATTTAGAGGCCATTTTAATGGTGAAAATATAGACAAAATGATAGATACTTATAGCGGAATAAAAACCTTTACTTTCCAATCAGCATTGAGATATGATTATGGAGAAGAAAAAACAAGGGTTGCGGCTAAAGAGTTAGATGAAAAAATTCACTTATCAGTTCATAAAAATTTATCTAAAGAAGATAGAGATTTGTTAAAAGAATTTATAGGTATATGTTCTAAGCATTATTTAAGAACATTCTTAAAAATCATAAATGATGTGTCTTTTGTATCAGATTTTATTCCTAAAAATAGAGATAGACTTACAAAAGCAAAAACAGGACTAGAATATAATAGAGAAGTTGCAAATCTAGATAATATAGCTAATTTAGTTAAAGATGAAAAGCTTAAAAAAGAGATATTATCAATAGATAATTCAAAAGATTATGCAGTTCCAAGAGCAATATCATTTACAGGTGCTATGTATACTTTAGGCATGCCACCTGAGATATTAGGCATGGGAAGAGCTTTAAAAGAAATAAAAGAGAAGCATGGACAAAATGGAATAAATAAACTTTTAGAAGTTTATCCTATGCTTACAGAAGATTTAAGATTTGCAGCTAGATTTGCAAATGGTGGGGTATCAAAGAAAATTATAGATGAAACTGCAAGACAAGAATATAAGGAAGATATGATTCTTGTAAATGAAATATTAAACTTAGGTATAGATTATAAATACCTTGAAGAAAATGATTTTTATCATACACTACTGAAAACAACTCGTCCTATAATAATGCATCTTATGGGGCTTGAACAAGATGTTATTTCTAGTAAAACAGA
>JAUNBX010000053.1 GCA_030526875.1 Clostridium perfringens
GTTCCCATTGTTCCTGTTTGTTGTGTTGGTACTTGTAATTCTATTCTTTCAACTACTCTTTGGGTTTCTAATACTGAATAACTCTCATCAGTATCTCTTTCATAGTTTCCTCCACTTATTCTAGCTTTAATACTTTCTTCATACTCATCAAACCTATTTTCTATTTCTTCTACATCTTCACTTCTAACTTGTTCCACATCTATATCTATATCTTCTTTTACATCTCTCTTTACTACTTCTTCTACATCTTCTTGTATAATTTCTTCTATATCTTCATTAACTATGTCTTCTATAACGTTATTTACTTCTTCTACTTCAACTTCTTCTTCAAGAGTTCTTCTTTTTTCTTCATTTTCTTTTTTTATTTTTTCAACTTCATTGTTACTATGTTTTTTATGTTCTTCTTCAACTTTCTTACTACCACTACTAGAACCTTGAGATTTTTTACCTAACCCATGTTTAGAGAGTATATTATATATCTTCCAATTATCCTTTGGTTGTTGCCCATTTAGGAAACCACACATTAAAAAGACCAATTTACCATTAAATTCTTTATAGACAACGGCTCCTATTATTTTATCGTAACTTATATCTAAATTCCCTATGTTATTTGTGCTATATTCTAAAGAAGCTTCAGCCTTTCCTTGAGAGTTTATGTTCATTAATCCTAAATCTAAAATATAATTTCCATCTTTTTTATTGCAAACAAGGGCCATATGACATTTTTCATCAGCTGTTTTTAAATTTTGAGCATAAAAAGCTATTTTACACTTCTCACCTTTTGCCTCTATTTTTGCATACCCTGATAGCGGTTTATCATTTGATACTGAATGGCCTCTTTCATCTTCTTGAAGTATTATAAAGCTTCTATATAATTTATTACTTGCCAAATTAATATCCCTCCATATAAATTTATTCATTACATTTATATGAAGGGACACACTAAATAAGAATAGTTTTTTTAATTTTAATTACTTATTTATATAACTGTATACAGCATCTGCTAAAGCACCAAATTCCTCAAGACTTAAGGTTTCTCCACGTCTTTTAGGATCAATCCCTGCATCACTATATGCTTTTTCCATTTGCTCTTTTGGAAGTCCTATAGTTTTTGTAGCATTCCAAAGAGTTTTTCTTCTCATATTAAAAGCACTTCTTACAATATCAAAGAATAGCTTTTTATCCTTAACATCTACTCTTGGTTTTTCTAGTCTATCAAGTCTTATAACTATTGATTCAACCTTAGGTCTTGGCATAAAGCAAGAAGGTGCTACTGTTCTAACTATGGAAGTATTACAATAATATTGTACAAGTATTGATAAAGCGCCATACTCTTTACAATTAGGTTCTGAATTTATTCTTTCTGCAACTTCCTTTTGAATCATTATTGTAAGAGATTTAAATTTATAACCTCCATTTAAAAGATTAGCTATTATTGGTGTTGTAACATAGTAAGGAAGGTTTGCAACAAGTTTTACATTTTTTTCTTCACCAATTATTTCATTAAAATCTACCTTTAAAGCATCCTTATGTATAAGTTGAAATTTAGGATTATCCCCAATCTCCTCCATAAGTATTGGTATAAGATTACTATCTAATTCTATAGCAACAACTCTTTTTGCTCTTTTTAAAAGCTGCGCAGTTAACGTTCCAACCCCTGGTCCTATTTCTATTACTAAATCTTCATCACAAACCTTAGCACCTTCTATGATGTCACTTAAAACTGTATCATCTATTAAAAAGTTTTGCCCTAAACTTTTTGAAAACCTAAAATTATATTTTTCTACTAACTCTTTAGTTTTTATATCTTTTATATCCATTAAAATCTCCTATATCATCTTTTCTATCTTTTCTATAGCTTTTACAAACTCTTCTTTGCTTATTCCGTAGTTATTTAATCTTGATAACATTTGATTAGCATTACCATAACCTATTCTAAGCTCTTTTCCCACAAGCTCACGTCTTACCTTTGCTTTAGGGTCCCCTGATAATTTAAAGTAAACTAAATCTGCAATTGTAAACTCTTCTCTCTTTTCTTCTAGTGTTATTTTAGCTTCCTCTAAAGCCTTTATTATAGCTTCAGGCTCTGCATTTTCAACACCTATATTATCTCCCTTTGTCCCTTCTGCCCTACTTATATAAGCATGCTTTATACCTGGAACTCTTTTTGATATTATACTTCTTATTTTTTCTCCTGCAAAATCTGGATCAGTTAAAACTATAACCCCTTTTCTTTTTTGTGCTTCTTTAATTCTATCTATAACTTTTTTATTTATTCCAAATCCACTAGTTGCTATCATTTCAGCATCTATGGCTCTTTTTACAGCAGTAATATCATCTCTACCCTCTACAACTATTACTTCCTTTATCAAGGTTTACACACCCTTTCTTCTTTTTAGTATACAATTAATTTAACTTTATCTTTTATTTTCTGTCAACAAACAACTATATTTATCCTTAACAATTAATAATGGCTAACCTAACCTTTAACCCTTAGATTAACCATTATATTTACTATATTTCATCTATGTTATATCTTCTCTTTGTGTTTTCAAGAAGTATATCTTGTATCTCTTCTCTTCCTAAACCTTTTATTTCACATATCTTTTCTATTACATATTGTATATAATCTGATTGATTTCTTTTACCTCTGTTAGGAGTTGGTGCCATATAAGGGCAATCTGTTTCAACTAACATTCTATCTAGTGGAATATCTTCACAAACTTCTACTAACTTTCTTGCATTTTTAAAAGTTAAAACTCCTGTAAATCCTATGTAATATCCAAGTGCTATACATTCTCTTGCAAATTCAACTGAACCTGAAAAACAATGAATTGTTCCATTAACTTTTGGAAACTCTTTTAATATATCTAAAGTATCTTTATGGGCATCTCTATCATGAATTACAACAGGTAAGTTTAACTCTTCTGCAAGCTTCATTTGTTTTCTAAATGCTTCTTTTTGGACTTCCCTTAGGGGATTTTCTTCCCAGTAATAATCAAGACCAATCTCTCCAATGGCTTTAACCTTTTTATTTTTACTAAGCTCTCTAAGTTCTTCTATAACGCTATCTGTAACTTTATCAGCATAGCTTGGATGTATACCAACTGATGCATAAAACATCTCATATTTATTTGCAAGCTTTACTGAATCTATGCACCCTTCTAAGGAAGCTCCAGCATTTATAACTCCAAGAACTCCATTTTCTTTTATTTCTTTAATTACATTTTCCCTATCCCCATTAAATTCTTCATCATCATAATGAGCATGAGTATCAAAAATTCTATATTTCATAAAATCTCCTTCTTATATATTTAACTATTATTTAGGCATTATATTGATTTTAGATAATTTCAATGATTAATTTAACACCATTTATTTTTATCTAAAATCAATATTTACCTTAAGCCATATCTAAATATTATAATACCACTACTTTACTATAATATCTTATAGCTTTTATATTTTTTAACTTACTTAAAATTATTTTTAGCTATAAAGTCTTGATAAAAGAGGAGATAACACTCCCAGTACTGCTCCTAAAAGAGCTCCAAGCCAAGTTATTGCGCCAAGCTCTTTTCGTGCTATTCTTACTATAAGCTTTTCTGCATAACTTACATCAAAGGAATTAATTTGTTTCTCTATTAGTTTCGGAATATTTATTATGTCTACAATATCCTTTGCATCTTTTTCAACAAAATTATTATAATAATTCTCTACTATTTTCCATATAAAATCAAATGCCTTTTCTTTCTCATTAAAGATATCTGTAACTTTTAACTTTAATAAATATTCAGTTACCATATTGGTTCCATTTTTCATTAAATTATTGAAATTATCTGTCTTTAAATATGCAGCTATATTTTCATCTAAATATGCTTTTAAATGTTTTTCATAATCCTTATCTATTTTTAAGATAATACTTTCATAAGAATCTATCTTTAATAAATAATTTTCAAGTTTATCTATATAAGTTATTATATTTTCGTCACTTAATAATTTATCATTAACTAAATCTGATGCGCACTGACAAAGATTATTAAAATCTTCCTCAGACATAGCCCTTATTATATCTTCTATCTTAGTATCTTGGAAATTATTTAATATTGAGATAATATAATTACAAAGTATTATCTTATTTTCCTCTACTAATAAATACTCCTTAACAGCACTAAATAATTTCTCATATAAACTATCAACACTCATAAACATTGACATCATAGAAGGTAAAATATCACCTATTATTTCTTTTATTTTAGTTGAAAAACTATTATCTTCTAAAGCCTTAATAAGATTTTGTGCTATCAAATCCTTTTGACTATATACAAAACCTGAAATATTATTATTTATATTATCAGGAATAATATCATTTAAGCTTTTATTTTCTTCTATAAGCTTTAAAACTTTTCCACTTATAAATGTTTTTATTTCATTATCTAAAATTTTATTATCTTTTTGCTCTTTATTTATTTGTAATAAGCATTCTCTAAACTTCTTACTTTTAATAACTCTCTGAATTATTAAAGGTTTTTCCTTTATTTTCTGCAAAAGCAAATTTAAAATATCATTAGAAATTTTTACAATATTTTCCTTGTTATTTATTAATTCTATTATTTTACTATATACATTTTTTTGAAAATTCTCTTTTATAAATCTATTATCTTCATCTATATTTCTCAATATTTCTTCTATAGTACTATTAGTATCAAATATATCATAAACTTTTTTATTAAGTATACTTTTTAAACTATTTAAAATCTCTTTATCCCTTAAAGATTCAGTCATAATCTCATTTGTAAGAATATGCTCTCCTACTGTATCTCCTACACTTTTTGCAATTCTTTCCTTTTCTTTAGGTATTAATCCAGGTGTAAAAGGTATTTTCATACCAAATATTCTTTTTTCTTTATGCGGTTTAAAGAGCATCTTTATAGCTAACCAATTTGTTATATACCCTATAACTGCTCCAACTAAAGCCGATATTAAATATGCTTTCATCGACATTTTACCTCCTGTTACTACATTTTTCTTCTTATAGAAATAATTTTTCTCTATTTTTGTCATCAAATTGACACATAACAATAGTAATATAATAATTGTAACGTAGCTAAAACACTAATTTAATTTTACCCCTTAAATTAGCCCTTGAGGAATTTGTCCCCCTTACACAAATTTCAAGGGCTATTTGTTTTTTTACTTATCTTTTTTTCATCTTAAGTTTCTCAAGTTCTGTCATTGCTACTTTTCTATCTATTCTTTCAAATAAAAATTCAACTCTTTTAACATTTATAATTTTTTTCTCATTAAAGCTCCAACTTGGATTTTCTATTCCCATAAAATCTCTAATCCTTTCACAGGAAAACGGGATTACAGGATCCAATAGATTACTTAAAGTTATAACTATTTGACTACAAGTATAGAGAACACTTTTACATTTTTCCTCATCCTCATCAATTAAAATCCATGGCTTTTCTTTATCAAAATATTCATTTGCTATTTTAATTATTTTAAATATATAATTTAAACCCTCTCTAAAAGAACCATTCTCAAACTTCTTACCTACATGGTCAAAACTACTTTCTAAAACAACTTTCCACTTTGTATCTATTTCACAATTCTCTAATTTTCCATTTAAACTTTTATTAATAAATACCAAAGTTCTATTTACAAAGTTCCCAAAGGAACCTAAAAGTTCATTATTGTTAGCATTTACAAAATCTTTCCAAGTAAAATCAGAGTTTTTAATTTCAGGTCCTCTACTTATTAAATAATATCTAATTAAATCTATATTAAATCTTTCTATCATATATGGAGCCCATAAAACCCAGTTTTTATTTGTGGAAAAAGTCTTACCTTCTAAATTTAAGTACTGGGAAGATAACATTCTTATATTACATTTATCTATGCCAAGACCAAATAATATAGCAGGAAATACAGTGGTATGAAAAGGTATATTTTCCTTTCCATGTAATAAGTATACTCTACTATTTTCATCATTCCAATACTCTTTAAAATTTTCTTCTTTTTCTTCTATATATTTCATAGATGCTGTAAGATAAGCCATTAATGCCTCGATCCATACATAAATTTTTTTATCTTCATAGCCTTTAATGGGTGCATTAATTCCTAAATCTATATCTCTAGTTATAATTCTATCCCTTAATCCACCTTCTAAATACCTTTTTGTAATATTTATTGCATCACTTCTCCATCCCTTATTTTCATCTATTAATTTTTTAATATCCTCTTCGAAATCTGACAATTTAAAAAATAAATGATTTGATGAAGTCTTTACTGTTTTACCTCTACAATATTTGCACTTACCATCTTCTAAATCGTCCTCTTCTAAAATCTCAATACAATTTTCACAATAACACTTTTGAACTTCTTTTTCGTAAATATATCCTTTTTTATAAAGCTCTATTATAAACTTTTCTACACCCTCTTTATGATAAGCGGTATCTGTTCTTGTAAATACATCAAAAGAAAAACCAAGCTTATTAAAACATCTAACAAACTCTCTATGATAAAAATCACTTACCTCTTCTGATGTTTTGTTTTCTTCTTTTGCCTTTTTTAAAACTGGAGCACCATGACAGTCAGAACCTGAAACAAATATCACATCGTCACCTTTTGTTCTATGATATCTTGCTAACACATCACCTGGAAGCCAGGATGCAATTCTTCCTATATGAAGTGACCCATTAGCATAAGGCCACGCATTTCCTATTAATATTTTCAAAACTAACTCCCCCTCACTTTAATAATAAAAGGTTCAGAGAGAAAAATATTTTTAACTCTCTAGAACCTTAAAATCTTATAATATTCTATAATATAAATATCAAATCATATTTTAGTACTACATTATTAAAATACTAAAATAAATCTAATGAATTATCTAACTTGGCTTCCTGTTGGAAGTTCACCTGGATTTACAAGTGTCAATATAGAATCATCTGAAGTTGATGCTGCAAGAATCATACCTTGTGATAACTCTCCTCTTAATTTCACTGGTTTTAAGTTAGCAACTAGAACAACATATTTACCAACTATTTCTTCTGGTTTTAAATGTGCTGCTATTCCTGAAACCACTTGTCTTGTTTCTCCACCTAAGTCAACTTTAAGTTTTAAAAGTTTCTTAGCCTTTTTAATAGGTTCACATTCTAAAACTTTAACAACTCTTAAGTCTATTTTTTCAAAATCTTCTATAGTTATTTCTTCTTTTATAGGATTTTTAACTATTTCTTCATCTGCAGCCTTTACTGGAGCTGGTTTTAAAGCTTCAAGTTGTTTAAGTTTTTCTTCTACATCTATTCTTGGGAATATAACATCTCCCTTAACTACATGGCCTCCAGCTTTAGTTCCATCAAAAGAAGCTAAACTGTCCCAAGTAGTTAATTCTGTATTTAATTGAACATTCATCTTTTCACTTGTATCTGTTAAAAATGGAGTTATTAAAACTGATATAAATCTTAATGACTCTAAAAGATTATATAAAACTGTTCCAAGTCTTTCTTTCTTTTCTTCATCTTTAGCAAGTATCCATGGAGTTGTTTCATCAATATATTTATTTGCTCTTCCTATAAGAGTCCAGATTTCTTCTAAGGCTTCTGGTATCTTATTTCCATCCATGGCTTTTTCAACATTTTTAGGAGTATTTAAAGCTAAATTTATTAACTCATCATCAATAGCTTCTTTACAAGTTGGAGCTTGAATAACTCCATCAAAATACTTTTCTACCATTGCTATAGTTCTTGATAAAAGATTTCCTAAATCGTTAGCTAAATCTGAATTTATCTTCTTTATAAATATTTCATTATTAAATAATCCATCTGAACCAAATGGTATTTCTCTTAAAAGATAGTATCTTACAGGATCAACGCCAAATTCATTAACTAAGACTACAGGATCCACAACATTTCCCTTTGATTTTGACATTTTTCCTCCATCAACAAGTAACCATCCATGACCAAATACTTGTTTTGGAAGTTCTAAATCTAGTGCCATAAGCATTATTGGCCAATAAATTGTGTGGAATCTTAATATATCTTTTCCTATTAAATGAAGGTCTGCTGGCCAGAATTTTTTATAAAGTTCATCATTATCACTACCATAACCTAATGCAGTTATATAATTTGTTAATGCATCTATCCAAACATAAATAACATGTTTTTCATCGAAACTTACAGGAACTCCCCAAGTAAAACTTGTTCTTGAAACACAAAGGTCTTGAAGTCCTGGTTTTAAGAAGTTATTAAGCATTTCATTTTTTCTTGATTCTGGTTGAATAAAATGTGGATTTTCTTCTATATATTTAATAAGTCTATCTGCATATTTGCTCATTTTAAAGAAGTAAGCTTCTTCTTTTGCAGTTTCAACTGGTCTACCACAGTCTGGGCATTTTCCATCTACTAATTGAGTTTCAGTCCAAAATGATTCACAAGGTGTGCAGTATAAACCTTCATAAGAACTTTTATAAATATCACCTTGGTCATATAATTTTTTAAATATATCTTGAACAGCTTTTACATGATAATCATCAGTTGTTCTTATGAACTTATCATAACTTATGTTCATCATCTTCCATAAGTCTTTTATTCCTGCAACTATTTCATCTACATGTTCTTTTGGAGTTATTCCTTTTTCATTAGCTATTCTTTCTATTTTTTGACCATGTTCATCTGTTCCTGTTAAAAACATTACTTCATGACCTGTTAATCTTTTAAATCTAGCTAAAGTATCAGCAGCCACTGTTGTATAAGTATTTCCTATGTGTAGCTTAGTTGATGGATAGTAAATTGGCGTTGTTATATAATATGGTTTTTTTGTCATGTTACATCCTCCTGAGATTTTATATTATTTTTAGTATTTACATATTTTAATAAAGAGAAACAATAATTTAAATATTATTAAAAAAGCCTCTATGGAAAATCCATAGAGACGTTAATTCACGCGTTACCACTCTAATTTATATCTATGTCACCATAGATACCTTAATAAGTGACTAAAATTAAATCACTTAGCAATATAACGGTTGCTCCCGTACTTTCCTTAGAAAAATTATTCCTCAAAAAATCTGCTCAAAGGCCATCTTCATAAAGTTTTAAGTCTCTGGCTTTCACCTTTACCCAGCTCTCTTTTATACCCTTAACTTTACTACTCTTCTTTTCATAGCATTTACCTTTTTATAATATGATAAAATGGAAAAAGTGTCAATTACTTTAGATTCACCTAATGAGAAACAAAAAAAGAGTCATCTAAATATTATTTTAATTTAGATAACTCTTCTATATCTCTAAAGCCCACTTTTTTACTTATTACTAAGTTTTATCTTATGTTTATCATTTTATACTTCTATACTTTTTGCACTTACTTTCTCACTACTATCTTCTGTAACTTTTTTCCCTACTAAAAGTGTTATTACTAAAAGTGCTGTTAAAGCAACAGGTAATATAATCCAAACACTTACTCCAAATCCAGCAGGAATATATCCAAATATTATCGTTATAGCCCCAACAAATAACGAATACCATATTTGGGTTCTTACATGTTCTATATGATCACAACCAGCCCCAGTTGATGATAATATAGTTGTATCTGATATAGGTGAGCAATGGTCTCCAAAGATTGCTCCTGTTAAAACTCCAGATGTGCAAGCTATTATAAAGCTCATATCAGGATTTATTGCATAAGCTAAAGGTACAGCAAGAGGCATAAGTATACCCATAGTTCCATAAGCTGTTCCTGTTGCAAAAGCTATTATAGATCCTAATATAAATATTATTGATGGCAGTAAAAACTTTGGTATTGCAAACTGTAAAATAGATACTAAGTAAGCTGCTGTTCCAAGTTCTTTTATTACAGAACTTAAAGACCAAGCTAGAATTAGTATAACTCCTGTTATAAGAAGCCCTTTCATTCCTTCAACCCAAGTTTCTATAGCTTCTGATATTGTAAATATTTTTTTACAAACTGACATTACTATGGCAACTAAACTTGCAAGTAATGCCCCTTGGAATAAAACAACTGATGCATCTGCATTTGAGAAAGCCTCTTGCACCGCCCCAAAACTTAAAGGTGCATTTATAAAGATTTCTTTAGCAACAGCATCTGTTCCACCCATTACAGAGGTATACCCACTATAATAGAAGCCTAAAAGGGATGAAATAACTAAAGTTCCTATTGGTACTATTGCATTCCATATACTAAGCTTTACCCCTTCCTTTGGTTCAAGTTCACTATGTTCAGACTTTATATTTTCAACTCTTTCTAAAAGTTCTTCTCTTTTTAGTGCATTTCTAGCTTTCTTTTCTGCACTTAACATAGGTCCAAACTCTTTTAAAGTTATAGCTAAAATAAATACAAAAGCTAGAATTAATATATTATAAAATCTATAAGGTAGTGTTTGAAGAAATATGCTAAAACCATCTACATTCATTCCTATACTTGAAAAAGCATCCCCAATTAATCCAATTTCAAGTCCAATCCAAGTAGATATAACTGCAAGACCTGCAATTGGTGCTGCTGTTGCATCTATTATAAATGCTAGCTTTTCTCTTGAAATACCAAGTTTATCTGTAACAGGTCTCATAATTGGCCCAACAATTAAAGCATTTGCATAATCATCAAAAAATACTGCAAGACCTAAAAGCCAAGTTGTAAGCTGAACACTTCTAACTGTCTTAGCTTTTTTAGCTAAAGCCTCTGCAATGGCCTTTGCTCCACCCATTTTAGCAACTAAATGTATTACACCACCTATTACTAAAACTTGAAGAATTATTCCCGCATTCCAAGGATCTGATAAAACATCTAAAGCCCTATAAGTAAAATCAATAAATCCTTGAAATACTGCTGAAAATATATTAAATCCATTTAAGTTTAACATCACACAACCTGTAAATGTTCCTAAGAAAAGCGATACTACAACATTTTTTGTTATAAAGGCTAAAACTATAGAAACAAGCGGTGGCAATATTGTCCAAAACCCTAAACTCGTAGTATTTGCATCAGTTGCCCCATTAGATGCAAAAGCTACTGTTGAACAAAGCATTGAAAGTATAAATACTGATAAAAATATTTGTAACCCAGTTTTCTTTTTCACTATTTAATTTTCCCCCTTTATTATGCGAATAACAACTTAAGGTTTAAACTTCCCCTAAAAAATAACAAAGGCCTTGAGTTTATCACCCAAGACCTATAAATACAATTTAATAAAATAAACCTAAATTTACTTTATGAAAATAGTTTATAAAATTCAGATGATAGCTCTCCACAAATTTTGTGACAGTGATATGCATATTTTACATACCCCCAGCATCTAGCATTAAAGCTTTAACTAGACACTTCGGCGATTATTCCTTTTTTTAAATCTCATTTGCTTAACTAAAAGATTTAAATACTTTTAACAATCGCGCCTCTACCTTAACTTAAATTATTCACTTATATACTATTATATATACACCATTTACTATAACTATGCAAGTATTAAACTGTATTTATTATCTATTTGCCATAAAGTTTTCTATTTCTTCTACAGTTTTTATACAATCTTTAGTTAAAACTACAGGACCTTCTTTTGTTATAAGAACATCATCTTCTATTCTTATTCCAATCTCTTCTTCTGGAATGTAAAGACCTGGCTCAACAGTAAACACCATTCCTTCTTTTAGTTCTCCATACCTTTCTCCAACATCGTGAGTATCAAGACCTAGGCTATGTCCTATAGAGTGGAAATAATACTTTCTAAAGTCTTTTTCATCTTCTATTAATCCTAATTTTTTACAAGCTTTCGCAATTAAATCGTTAGCCCTGTCATTTACTTCTCTAAAAGTTATACCTACCACTAACATCTTTGTGATTTCTTCGTTAACTTTTAAAACTTCTTCATAAACTTCTTTTTGTCTATTAGAGAATTTACCGCTTATAGGAAAAGTTCTTGATATATCTCCATTATAATAATTAAATTGCGCTCCTAAGTCAAAAAGAATTAAATCTCCATCTTTAAGTTCACTATTGTTATCTACATAGTGAAGAACTGTGGCATTTTTTCCTGAAGCCGCTATTGTATTAAAAGCAAAATCAGTTACTCCACTTTGTTTTAAAGTAAAATCAAAATATGCTTCAAGTTCATATTCTTTCATTCCTGACTTACAGTTTTTCATTAATACTTCTACACCCTTTGTAGTTATATCAATAGCCTTTTGCATCTCTTCTATTTCTTCTTTTGATTTAACTTTTCTAAGATTAGCTATTTCATTATAAACATTCTTAACTGTAACATCAGCATACTTTTTCTTTAAATTTTTAGCAAAGCTTTGAGGAAATCTAAGTTCTTCATCAAATCCTCTTCTTTCTAAATCTAAGTATACATTTTTTACATTCCCACTTATTAAAAGATTATTTAAATCTGTATGGAAGTTATCTAAATACTTAACCTCTTCTATGCCTGAAACCTCTCTAGCTTCATAATCTCTTATTGTTTTACCAGTCCATTTTTCTTGCATTTCATCTGGTCTTAAAATATACATAGTTTCGAAAAGTTCATCATTTTGTTTTTCCATAACTAAAATATGTTGTTCTTCATTTATCCCTGTTAAATAGTAAAAATTTCTATTTGGTGTAAATGGATATTTTTCATCAGCACTTTTGAAAATTGCTTCTCCTGCAAATAAAATTACTAATGAATTATTTTCTAAAAGATTAGCTAAATTATCTCTATTTTTTATAAATACTTGTTTTTTCATAACTTTCCCCACCTTCTAAATTTCTTATTTATTACTATTATTTTATCATAAAGCTAAACTTTATTCAGTTATACTTTCATCTAGATATATTTCTTCCTAATTTGGTGTAATAAACTATAGATAAAAGTTATATACTATAGATGAAAGTATTGAGCTTTTTATTTTAGTTTATAATTGTAACTTTAAAACATTTATCTTTGATTAATTTATATTAATTTCTTATGCATATATTAATATTGTATTTCGTTTTATGTATTTTAAATAACATTATCTATTCTTAAAGATACTTAAGTCTTAACTCTTAATAATTTAGTAAGTTATTATTTTATCACTGTATTTTTTATCTTATTATTTATTAAGTTTATTTTTAATTTTCTTGTTTAATAAAGTAAACATTAACAATTTTAATTTTATTAATTGAATTACTTACTATTAAATCATTTAATGGTATAATGCTATTCGTGTTCATAATATATTCATAAATAATATATTAAAATTTAAGGAGGCTTTATATATGGCAAAAAAAGCAATAGCTGAATTTATAGGTACTTTTGTTCTAGTATTTATAGGTACTGGTGCTGCTGTTTTAGGCGGTGGAATAAGTGGCGTTGGAATACTAGGAATTGCTGCTGCCTTTGGTCTAGCACTTATGATTATGTGTTACGCTATAGGAAATATCTCTGGTTGTCACATAAACCCTGCGGTATCTGTAGCAATGTTTGTTAACAAAAGAATATCTTTACCACAACTTATATCTTACATAATAGCTCAAGTTTTAGGAGCAATACTTGCATCATCTATATTATATGTAATTTTAAAATCAGGTCATATGGCAGTTACAAATCTAGGTCAAAATAGTTTTGGTCATTTTGGTGCTGGTGGCGCTTTCTTAACTGAATTTGTCTTAACATTTATTTTTGTTTTAGTTATATTAGTTGTAACTAGCAAAAGAGGAAATGGTGGTATGGTTACAGGAATTATAATAGGTCTTTCATTAACAACAATCCACTTAGTAGGTATCCCAGTAACAGGAATGTCAGCAAATCCTGCTCGTAGTATTGGACCTGCTTTATTAGTAGGTGGCGTTGCTGTTAAACAATTATGGCTATTTATACTTGCTCCAATTTGTGGAGGAATTTTATCATCTTTAGTAGGTAAATTTATTTTAGATACTGAAAAAGATAAATAATAAAAAAATAATTACTACAAAACATCTACGTCAAATTAAAATTAATAGTTAAAATAAAAAACTATATTTAAGAAAAATCTCTTAAATATAGTTTTTATTTTTATCATGTATCTTTAAGTTAGCAATAACTTATTCAAAATACATTTTTTCTATTTCAATCTTTATACAATCTAATATTAAATTAAACTCTTTCGTTATTTCCTTCAAAAGCGTTTATATACATTTCTTTTAATTCACTCATTAATGGATATCTTGGGTTAGCTCCTGTACATTGGTCATCAAATGCATCTTCAGTCATTGAATCTAATGTGCTATAGAATGCTTCTTTAGTTACTCCACATTCAGCAATTGTACTTGGAAGCCCAATTTGTTTCTTAAGGTCTTGTATTGCAGAAATTAAGTTTTCTACTTTTTCATCATCACTGTTTCCACCTAAGTTTAGGTATTCAGCAATTTTTGCATATCTCCACTTAGCATTTGGATATTTATATTGTGGGAATGATGCTTGTTTTCTTGGATTATCAACAGCATTAAATCTTATAACATGGTCTATTAATATTCCGTTTGCTACACCATGTGCTATATGATGTTCTGCTCCTAATTTATGAGCCATTGAATGACAAACTCCTAAGAAAGCATTAGCAAATGCCATACCAGCTATTGTAGATGCATGAGCCATTTTTTCTCTTGCTTTAATATTTGTAGTTCCTTCACTATATGCTTGTGGAAGATACTTAAATACTAATCTTATTGCTTCTAAAGCTAATCCATTTGTGAACTCTGAAGCCATAACTGAAACATAAGCTTCTATTGCATGAACTAGAGCATCTATACCTGAAGCTGATGTTAATCCCTTTGGCATGTTCATCATAAGTTCTGCATCAACTATTGCCATATCTGGAGTTAATTCATAATCTGCAAGTGGATATTTAACTCCTGATTGTTCATCAGTTATAACTGCAAATGGAGTTACTTCTGAACCAGTACCAGCTGATGTTGGTATTGAAACCATCATTGCTTTTTCACCCATTTTAGGGAATGGATATACTCTCTTTCTTATATCCATGAATGTCATAGCTAAGTCATGGAAATTAACTTCTGGATGTTCATATAGTACCCACATAATCTTAGCAGCATCCATTGGAGAACCTCCACCTAGTGCTATAATTACGTCTGGATTATAAGCTCTCATAGCTTCAGCACCTTTTCTAGCTATTGCTAAAGTTGGATCTGGTGCAACTTCTGAGAATACTCTAAAATCTATTCCATTTTCATCTAGAACTTTTGTTATTTTATCAACATATCCAAGTTCAGCTAAAACTCTATCTGTTACTATGAATGCTTTTTTCTTTTTCATGTCTTTAAGTTCTGGAAGTGCAACTCCTAATGAACCATATTTAAAGTATACTTTTTCTGGCATTCTAAACCAAAGCATATTTTCTCTCCTCTCAGCTACGCTTTTAATATTTATTAAATGTTTAGGTCCTACGTTTTCTGAAACTGAGTTTCCTCCCCATGAACCACAACCTAGTGTTAAAGATGGTGCTAATTTAAAGTTATAGATATCTCCTATAGCTCCTTGAGTTGATGGCATATTGATTATTGTTCTACCAGTTTTCATAGTAGCCCCAAATTTTAAAACTCTATCTTTTGATACTTGAGTGTTTGTATATAAAACTGAAGTGTGACCAAATCCACCAAGTTCAACTAATCTTTCAGCTTTTGCTAAAGCTTCTTCAAAACTTTCCGCTCTATACATTCCAAGTACTGGTGATAATTTTTCGTGTGAGAACTCTTCTTCAAGTTCAACTGATTCAATTTCCCCTATTAATACCTTAGCATCTTCTGGAACACTAACTCCTGCAAGTTCTGCTATTTTAAATGCTGATTGACCAACTATTTTAGCATTTAACCCACCATTTACTATTATAGTTTTTCTTACTTTTTCTATTTCATCGCCTTTTAAGAAGTATGCTCCTCTTTCAGCAAATTCTTTTCTAACTTCATCATAAACAGAATCCATAACAATAACTGTTTGTTCTGATGCACAGATAACTCCATTATCAAAAGTCTTAGACATTAATATTGAACTTACTGCCATTTTTATATGAGCTGTATCATCTATTATCGCTGGTGTATTACCCGCTCCAACTCCTATTGCTGGCTTTCCTGATGAGTATGCAGCTTTAACCATTCCAGGACCACCTGTTGCTAAAGTTATGTCACATTCTGACATTACTCTTTGAGTCATATCTAATGATGGTTCATCTATCCATCCTATTATATTTTTAGGTGCTCCAGCTTTAA
>JAUNBX010000054.1 GCA_030526875.1 Clostridium perfringens
CAAAATGGTTTCAAGGTTAAAAACATAACAGGAGGATATAAAACATTTATAGCATCTAAGTTTAATAAAACTAAAAGGAATAACAATAAAGGAAATATAGAGGAGGAGGCTGCAATGGAAATAGAAAAAAAACATATAAATCTAGAAAAAGATTTGTGTGGCCTATCTTGTCCAGGGCCTTTAATGGAAGTTAAAAAATATATAGATAGTTTGCAAAAAGGAGAGGTTCTAAAGGTTAATGCGTCAGACCCAGGCTTTTTTAGAGATATACAATCTTGGTGTGAAAAAACAAATAACACCCTCTTAGATATATCTAAGGATAAGGGAATAATAAGTGCTGTAATTAAAAAAGATTCTTTAGAAAATAAAGAAGAA
The DNA here is from genome assembly GCA_030526875.1 of Clostridium perfringens. Taxonomy (GTDB): domain Bacteria; phylum Bacillota; class Clostridia; order Clostridiales; family Clostridiaceae; genus Sarcina; species Sarcina perfringens_A. Next base: position 376 of record JAUNBX010000054.1, read on the forward strand.
GCCTTAAAAACTAAAGATAATAAAACAATAATAGTGTTTAGTGGTGATTTAGATAAGGCTATCGCCTCATTTATAATAGCAAATGGAGCAGTTTCTATGGGTAAAAAAGTAACAATGTTCTTTACATTTTGGGGACTTAATATTCTTAGAAAGTCAGAAAATGCTGAAGTTAAAAAAGATTTTATGGAAAAAATGTTTGGGGCTATGATGCCAAGGGGAAGCGAAAAGCTTAAGCTATCTAAAATGAATATGGGAGGCATAGGGCCAAAACTTATAAGAAAAATAATGAATGATAAAAATGTTTCATCTTTAGAAGATTTAATAAAGGCAGCTATGGATAGTGGAATAGAAATGGTAGCATGTCAAATGACATTAGACCTTTTAGGAATAAAAAAGGAAGAGCTTATAGATGGAGTGAAAATAGGAGGAGTAGGTTATATGCTTGGAGAAGCTGAGGAATCAAATATGAATTTATTTATTTGATAGTAAGGTTTCTAAAAAAATAGTAGGCTTTTATAAAGAGAGCTTCTTAGGTAAACATAGTAAATAATAATTATAAGAGTAGAATATTTTATGTTAATACTAAAGTATGGTATATATTTAAAATAAAGATTATAATAAAAGAATAATTTTTTAAATAAAGAGGAGATTAAAATGAAAAAACCATCAGAATATCATAAAGAGGGATATACTTGTTCAGAAGCTATAGTAAAATCTTATAATGATGAATTTAAAACTAATATACCAGTTGCAATAGCAAGTGGTATGGGGACAGGCTTTGCTTCAGGAAGCCTTTGTGGAGCTCTTGGTGGAGCCACTATAGTTATTGGCTATTTAAAGGGGAGAAGTACTAATGAAGAGGTTAATGAAGCTAGAGGACTAACAAAAAAATTAATGGAAGAAATAAAAAGCAATTATGAAACTGAAATTTGTAAAGAGTTAAAGCAAAAAAGAATAAGTTGTGCTGAAATAATAGACAGCACTTATAATACATTAAAAGAAATAATAGAAAAAAATAAATAAGATAAATAAAAAAGGAGTCTAAAAGTGTGAAACTTTTAGACTCCTTTTTCTGTTCAATCTAAATGTGTGTAGAACTTTTTATGCATAATGAGAATATGCTATAGAAAAAAATATTAGATAAATTAATAAAATACTTAGAAAAACAGTAATATTTTATAAAATATAAAAATAAAACTATATAAATATAAAAAATATTTAAAAAAATATTGATAAATATATGAAAATAATATATTATATAGTAAGGTTTTTAATGTAATTAATTATAAGTAATAAATAAAAAAGTAAAAGGAGGAATTTATATGGAACAAGAAAGAGACCAGTGGGGAAGTAAAATGGGCTTTATAATAGCAGCAGTTGGTTCCGCAGTTGGATTAGGGAATATATGGAGATTCCCGTATTTAGTTTATTCAAATGGTGGAGGGGCCTTTTTAATTCCTTATTTTTTTGCAATATTTACAGCAGGTATACCTCTTTTGATATTAGAATATGGAGTTGGGCATAAGTTTAGAGGTTCCACACCATTATCTATTGCAAAAGGAAATAAAAAGTGGGAATGGCTTGGATGGTGGCCTAGTATAAATGCTTTTATAATTCTTTGTTATTATTCTATGATTTTAAGTTGGGCAATGAACTATTTTACCTTTAGTTTTTCAAAGTCTTGGGGAAATGATCCTAATGGATTTTTCTATAACAGTTTTTTAAATCTATCATCATCACCCTTTGAACTTGGAGGAATTGTTTTTGTAATACTTATTGGAATAGCTTTAGTTTGGGGAGTTAATTGGTTTATATGTTTTAGAGGAATAAAGTCAGGGATAGAAAAGGTTAATAAGGTACTTTTACCTGTTTTAATATCTATAATGATATTTATAGTAATAAAATCAGTTAACTTAGAAGGTTCATCCCTTGGACTTAATACATTGTTTACGCCAGATTGGTCAAGGGTTTTAGATCCAAAGGTTTGGGTTGCAGCTTATGGACAAGTGTTTTTTTCTCTTAGTATTGCTATGGGGATTATGATGACATATTCAAGTTATCTTCCAAGAAAAACTGATATAAATAATAGTGCATTTATGACTGCTTTTGCAAATTGTGGGTTTGAATTTTTATGTTCTATAGGGGTGTTTGCAATTTTAGGATATATGGCAACAATTCAAAATGTTCCAGTTAGTGAAGTTGCTACAAGTGGAATAGGGCTTGCGTTTATAGTCTTTCCACAAATATTTAGTACCATGGGAACACTAGGTAGTGTAATAGGGGCATTATTTTTTGTATGTTTAATATTTGCAGGAGTAACATCTAGTGTATCGTTAACTGAGGCTGCAGCGGCTGCTATTATAGATAAGTTTGGATTTCAGCGTAAAAAAGTAATAACAGCAATATGTGTAGTTGGATTTTTACTAAGTTCATTATTTTCAACAGGAGCAGGCCTTTATCTTTTAGATATAATAGATAATTTTATAAATAACTATGGAATAGTTGTAGTGGGATTGTTAGAAGCAATATTTATAGGATATGTATTAAAACCTAAAACAATTAGAGAACATACAAATTCTATGTCTTATTTTAAAATAGGTAAATGGTGGGATGTAGCTATAAAATATGTAACTCCAGCAGTGCTTTTACTTATGTTAATTCAAAGTTTTTTAACAGAAGTAAGAGTTCCATATGAAGGATATTCACTTCCATCACTTTTATTATATGGTTGGGGTGTAATAGGATTTGGAATAATTATTTCACTAATAATAAGTAAAAAACCTTGGAGAAAAGATAAGTTAAATATAGAAGTTTTAGATGTTTAAAAATAAGAAGGAGATGAGTTTTATGACAGTTACAGCAACAATATTTTTTATGTTCGGTGCAACAGTTCTTTGGGGAGGATTTGCATCTACTCTAGGAATAGCAATTAAAAATGAGAAAAAATAATAGATGATATACATTTAAAACAAAGTATATGAACAAGTAAGGTAAATTATACAACTATAATTTACCTTATTTTTTTATGTAACATTAAAAAAGTTTTACTATGTAAATAAGAATATAATATTTAGGGCGAGTAAGTATGTTTTTATATGCAAATAAGATTAACATTTATAAAAATATAAATATTGATATATTTTATAATAGACATTATAATTAGTTTTAAGTTTAATTATTAGAAAAATAGATAATATATAATTATGAAATTAATATTGTTATTTGTAAAGTGTTAGAAAATTATTTAACAATATTATATATAATTTTAGGAGGAGATTTTTTGAAAGCATTTATAGATTTACATTGTCATACAATATCTAGTGGTCATGCTTATAGTACTATATGTGAAAATATAGACGAAGCGTGTAACATTGGATTAAAATATTTAGGGATGTCAGATCATGCACCTAATATGCCAGGAGCGAGTCACCTTTTCCATTTTTATAATTTAAAGGCTATACCAAAAGAGATAAAGGGAGTTAATGTATTAAAAGGAGTAGAAGCTAATATTATTGACTATGATGGAAGTATAGATATTCCAGAGGATTTAGCAGAAAGATTAGACTATGTTATAACAAGTTTACATCCACCTTGTATAAAATTTGGGTCCATAGAAGAAAATACAAAGGCCATTTTAAAGGCTATGGAAAATAAATATATTAAGATAATTGGACACCCAGATGACTCAAGATATCCTTTAGACTACGAGAAAATAGTAAAGGGTGCTAAAAAAAATAATGTTTTACTAGAAGTTAATAATTCTTCTTTAAATCCAGATGGATATAGGGCAGGGGCTTTAGATAATTATAGAGAAATGCTAAGATTATGCAAAGAGTATGGCGTTAAAGTTATACTAGGTAGCGATGCGCATATATCATATGCAGTTGGGAAGTTCCCAAATTGCGAGAAAATATTAAATGAAGTTGATTTCCCAGATGAATTAGTTATAAATTATAATGAAGAAGATATAAAATCATTTTTCAAAATTTAATAATTATATTAAATGAGTGCTGTATCAAATATTATTTTGATACAGCATTTCATATTTAAACATGACTTATAAGTTCGTTTTTCTTTTTTAATTTTTTTCTAATAATAATTATTAAAAGTATAACTATAGCAATTATTATAGAAACACAAACTATATAAAATTTAATATTTTCTTTAATTAAATCTTTTGTTGTTATGTTTGTATATAAATTGAAAGTCTTTGAAGAATCTCTTTCTTTTATTGTAACTGTTCCTACTATAGAATTTTCTGAAAGATTCCAAGGGTCAATATTAGTATCAAATAGAATTTCAGTCTCATTATCGTTTATATCATTAGAATATTGATATATATCCTCATTTATAATAAGTGGAATATCACAAGTCGTTTCAGGGCCAAATAACCTAAGAAATTTAAAGGCTATAGATTCAGCAGTTAATATTTCTCCATTTTTGTAAATGGTAGTAGGGTTTAAACTATAACTGTAGTCTATAATTTTTTCCATATCATCAAAATAGTCAGAATAAGTAGAACCCATTACAACTCCTAAAATTTTTCTTCCATCTCTTTCATAAAGTGCAACTAAGCATCTTCCAGCTTTTGTAGTAAAGCCAGTTTTTCCACCTAAGCACCCATTGTTATTTAGATTTTTATTTCCATTTACTAAATTTATAGAAGTACTTTCATCAATATCTAAAATTATATTATCTAGAGAGGAGGTTCCTAAAACCCAAGAGTCATTAAGGGCATAGTTTCCTAAAATAGATAAATCATAAGCTGTTGTATAATGCTCTTTTCCATTTAAAGCTTCATCAGTATCTAAGCCGCTAGGTGTAGAAAAATGTGTATTGGTCATATTAAATTCTTTAGCTTTTTCATTCATAAGATTTGCAAAACTATCTATGTCTCCTGAAATATTTTCAGCAATTACAGAAGCCATATCATTTCCAGAGTGAAGCATAAGGCCCTTCATAACAGTATCGGCTAAAATCAAATCTCCTGGAGAAAGTTTTAAAGAAAAATCTTTATAAACTGAACTAGAGGGTTGACTTATTGCATTTTCTGTAAATGTTAGCATATCATTTTTATCCTTATATAAGGAAAAAAGAAGAGCTGTCATAAGCTTTGTAGTAGATGCTGGTTGTGCTTTTATATCAGCATTTTTAGTGTATATTATTTCTTTAGTATCAACATCTATAGTAATTGCTTTGTCAGCTATTATTTGAGGGCTATCCTCTAAGGTGTATGCAAAGGCAGTTACAGTATTTAGATTTTCAAAAATAAAAAAGACAATTAATATTATGAGTAAGTAGCTAGATAATTTTTTCATTTTATAATACCCCTTTTTATAATTTAATCTATTTAAGTTCTGTAATAAAACTTAAAAGTTAATGTTTATAAGTTTAAATATTAATAAATTAAAGCTTTTAAATAAATTATAAATCATATTTAAGTAAAATTGTATATAAAATGGAAAAATAAATAAATTTAACTATTATTAATTCTATAATTTTACTATAAATATAAAATTATTAAAAAAAACGTTGTTTTATTGAGAAAAATTATGATTTTAATCTTAGTTTTAATAAAACATACTACTAATTTCCATAAATACATTGACATTTAAAAAAAATAGTATTATTATTCTAATTAACTTTGACAATCAAAAATTTTGAGTAGAATATAAGAATATCCCAAATTATCCTTATATTTTTAAAAGAGGTACTAGCAGTTTTAAATGTTTTAAACACAGTTTATAATTATTGACTAATTTTAAAATTGTTATACAAAATTTATTGATATGGATTTGTTAGTAAACTTTTTATTTGAAAATAATATTTGTTTTAATAACTGTAAAGATAAGGAGAAGGTTTATGTCAGGAGCAAAAATTTTAGGATATGGAAATTACTATCCAAAAAACATTGTAGATAATAATTATTTAGCAAAGATTGTAGATACATCTGATGAATGGATAACAAAACGTACAGGAATAAAAGAGAGAAGGATTTCATCTGGAGAAACTGTAGGGCAAATGGCAGCAGAAGCTGCTAAAAAAGCTATGGAAAAGGTAGGTTGTAAGCCAGAGGAAATAGATTTAATAATAGTTGCAACAATAACTCCAGATAGTGTATGTCCATCAACAGCTTGTATTGTTCAGGATAAATTAGGATGTGTAAATGCTACTTGTTTTGATATTTCTGCTGCTTGTTCAGGATTTGTCTTCTCATTAATAACAGCAAATGCACTTATAAAAACAGGAGAATATAAAAAAGCATTAGTTATAGGCGGAGAAGTTTTATCAAGAATTATGAATTGGCAAGATAGAGGTACATGTGTTATTTTTGGAGATGGTGCAGGAGCTTGTATTTTAGGATCTTCAGAAAATAATGGTATCTTAGCAACATATACAGGTTCAGATGGTACAGCAGGCATTAAGAGCTTAACAGCTGGAAAAGCAATGCCATCTTCAGAAATATGTACTACTATAGAAGACTTAAAGGTAGATCATATTTGGATGGATGGAAGAGCAGTATTTAAATTTAGTGTTAAGATGTTACCAAAGGTAGTTTCAGAACTTTTAGAAAAATCAGGAGAATCATTGGACAATATAAAATATATAGTGCCTCATCAAGCTAACGTAAGAATAGTTGAAGAAGCAGCAAGAAGATTGGATTGTCCTATAGATAAATTCTTTATGAATCTAGAGAAAGTAGGAAATACATCAGGGGGAAGCATTCCTATAGCATTAGCTGAAATGGATGATAGAAACCTTTTGAAAAAAGGAGATAAGATTATAGTAGTAGGATTTGGTGCAGGATTAACTTGGGGAGGAGCCCTAATAGAGGTGTAGAAAAATTTTTCTAAATGCACTATAATTATATAAGTGTTTATAAATAGTTATAAAATATAATGGAGTGATGATTATGAAAGAGGACATATGTAAATTATTGAATATAAAATATCCAATACTACAAGGGGCTATGGCTTGGATTTCTGATAGTTCTTTAGCAGCAGCAGTTTCCAATGCAGGGGGAATAGGAATAATTGCAGGAGGAAATGCGCCAGCTGAATATATAAGAGAAGAAATAAAAAAATGTAAGAAATTAACCAATAAACCTTTTGGACTTAATATAATGTTATTATCTGAAGATGCACCAAAGCTTGCTAAAATAGCAGTAGAAGAAGGAGTAGAGGTAATAACAACAGGGGCAGGAAATCCAGGGAAGTATATGGAAATGTGGAAAGAAGCTGGAATAAAGGTTATACCAGTAGTTCCATCAGTAGCTCTTGCAAAAAGAATGGAAAGATTAGGAGCTAATGCAGTTATTGCTGAAGGATGTGAATCAGGTGGACATATAGGTAAACTAACTACTATGGCTTTAGTTCCTCAAGTAGTTGATGCAGTTAACATACCTGTTTTAGCAGCTGGTGGTATAGGTGATAGTAGAGGGGTTGCAGCAGCATTTATGTTAGGAGCTAGCGGAATTCAAGTAGGAACAAGATTTTTAGTTTCTAATGAGTGTACTATTCATGAAAATTATAAAGAAGCAGTAGTTAAAGCAAATGATATAGATACAGTAGTTACAGGAAGATCAACAGGGCATCCTGTTCAAGTTATAAAAAATAAATTAGCAAGACAATTTATGGATTTAGAATCTAAAAATGCATCAATGGATGAGTTAGAAGCTTTAGGAAAGGGCGCACTTCCAAAAGCCGCAAGAGATGGAGATATAGAACTAGGTTCAGTTATGGCAGGGCAAATATCAGGTCTTGTAAGAAAAAGAGAGAGTGTAGAAGAAATAATAGAAGATTTATTTAAGGATTATGATAAGATAAAAAATTATTTTAATTAGGTTTTAGGAGGCAATATGAAAACAGCATTTATATTTTCAGGGCAAGGTGCTCAATATATAGGTATGGGAAAAGAACTTTGTGAAAACATAAAGGAGTGTAAAGAGGTGTTTGATAAGGCTAATATAGCTTTAGGGTTTGATATTACTAGTATGATATTTAATGGTAATAAAGATGAACTTAACATAACTGAAAATACTCAACCAGCTATTTTAACAACATCAATAGCTGCTCTTGAAGCTTTAAAAAAACATAATATAAAACCTGATATGGTAGCAGGTCTTAGTTTAGGAGAGTACTCAGCCCTAGTTGCAGCTAATGCTATTTCTTTTAAAGATGCTGTTTCTTTAGTGAAAAAAAGAGGGAAGTTTATGCAAGAGGCAGTTCCAGTTGGCCTTGGTGCTATGGCAGCTGTTATAGGACTTTCAAGAGAAAAGGTTCAAGAGGCAGTAGATAAAGCAAGTTTAAAAGGGATAGTTGAAATTGCAAACTATAATACATCTAAGCAAATAGTTATAGGTGGAGAAGTAGAAGCTGTTGAATATGCAAAAGAAATAGTTTTAGAATTAGGAGCAAGAAGAGCAATATCTTTAAAGGTTTCAGGACCTTTTCATACGTCAATGCTTCATGAAGCTGGCCTAAAACTTGAAGAAGAACTTAAAAAAGTAGAATTTAATGATTTAGAAATTCCTTTAGTATGTAACGTAAAAGGGGAATTTATAGAAGATAAATCAGAAATAATGCCACTTTTAGTAAAACAAATAGAATCTTCAGTAAAATGGGAGGACTCTATAATATTAATGATAGAAAATGGTATAGATACTTTTATAGAAGTTGGACCTGGAAGAGTTTTAAGTGGTTTTGTAAAAGATATAAGTAAAGCCCTAGAAAAAGAAGTTAATATATTTAATGTAGAAGACCTAAAGAGCTTAAATAAAACTTTAGAAGGGATGAAAAATATATGTTAAAAGGAAAGAATGCAGTAGTTACAGGGGCATCAAGAGGTATTGGGCGTGAAATAGCATTAACTCTTGCAGAAAACGGTGCAAATGTAGTTATTAACTATAGAAGTTACAGCGATGAAATAAAAGACTTAGTTAAAAGCATTGAAGAAAAAGGAGTAAAGATTCTAGCTGTTAAATGTGATGTTAGTAATTTTAAAGAAGTTGAAGAACTAATATTAAAAGCTAAAGAAGAGTTAGGTACTGTAGATATTTTAGTAAATAATGCAGGAATAACTAAAGATGGGCTTTTAATGAGAATGAAAGAAGAAGATTTTGAAAGTGTAATTGATGTTAACTTAAAAGGTGTATTTAATACAACAAAAATTGTTACACCAATAATGATGAAACAAAGAGCTGGAAAAATAATAAATATTTCTTCAGTAGTTGGATTAGTAGGAAATGCAGGACAATGTAATTATGCAGCGTCTAAAGCAGGTGTTATAGGATTTTCTAAGTCAATAGCTAGAGAGCTTGCACCAAGAGGAGTTAACATAAATGTTGTTGCACCAGGATATATAGATACAGATATGACAAACGGCTTATCTGATAAAGTGAAGGATATGATTCTTCAAACGATACCTATGAAAAAGATGGGTTCAACTAAAGACGTAGCAAATTTAGTTTTATTTTTATCATCTAGTTTATCAGATTATATAACAGGTCAGGTTATAAATGTTGATGGCGGAATGGTTATGATATAAGGGGAGGATTTAAAAAAATGACAAGAAGAGTTGTTGTTACTGGACTTGGTGTAATATCGCCAGTAGGATGTGGAGTAGAAAAGTTTTGGAATTCAATAAAATCAGGACAAAATGGAATAGATTTTATAACTCATTTTGATATAAGTGAATATAAAGCAAAGCTTGCAGCTGAAGTTAAGGATTTTGAAGTTGAAAAATACATGGAAAAGAAAAAAGCAAAAAGATTAGATATGTATTCACAATTTGCAATAGCTTCAACAAAGGAAGCATTAGAAGATAGTGGTCTTGATTTAGAAAACATAGATAGAGATAGAATTGGAGTAATATTTGGAACTGGAGTTGGTGGAATTGGAACTGCTAAACAACAAGTTGAAACTTTAGCCTTTAAAGGACCTAAAAGAATATCTCCATTTGCAGTACCAATGTTAATATGTAATATGGCAGCTGGAAATATAGCTATAGAATTTGGACTTCAAGGAAACTGTATAAGTATAGTAACAGCTTGTGCAACATCTACTAACTGTATAGGAGAAGCCTATAGATCAATTAAACATGGTTACTCAGACATAGTTGTAGCAGGAGGTTCTGAAAGCTCAATAGATGGATTCTCAATTGCAGGATTCCAATCATTAACAGCACTTAGTACATCAGAAGATAAAAATAGAGCATCTATACCATTTGATAGCGATAGAAGTGGTTTTGTTATGGGTGAAGGTTCAGGCACAGTTATCCTAGAAGACCTTGAAAGTGCTTTAAAAAGAGGAGCTAAAATATATGGTGAAGTTGTAGGATATGGAACAACTTGTGATGCATATCATATAACATCTCCTTGTCCAGATGGAGAAGGTGCTGCAAAAGCTATGAGAATGGCTATGAAGGAAGCAGGGATAGATGAGAATGTATCTTTATATATAAACGCTCATGGAACTTCCACAAAAATAAATGACAAGGTAGAAACCTTAGCTATAAAGAAAGTATTTGGTGAAAATGCTAAAAACATCCCGGTAAGTTCAACAAAGTCCATGACAGGACATCTTTTAGGAGCGGCTGGTGCAATAGAGGCAATAGCATCTATAAAAGCTATAGGGGAAGGATTCTTACCTCCAACTATAAACTTACAAAATAAAGATGAAGATTGTGATTTAGATTACATTCCAAATGTGGGAAGAGCACAAAAAGTTGAATATGCAATGTCAAATTCATTAGGATTTGGTGGACACAATGGAAGTATTATTTTCAAAAAATGGAGCGAGTAAAATATGTTAAATTACAGTGAAGTTAAAGAATTAATAAATATAATAGATAAATCATCTTTAAGATGCTTTGAACTTGAAAGTCAAGACATTAAACTAAAGATGAATAAAAATTCAGAGGTTCCTCAAAATCATAAAGAGGAACCTATAGTTAAAAATACTGAGAGTCATAGCTTTGCAAATGAACTTTTAAAAAGCCATGGAGATAATGAAGTAAAATCTGAAACAAAAGTTGAGGAAGTAGAGATCAAAGAAGAAAATATAGAAGATAAAAATTTAAAGGTGATAAAATCACCTTTAGTTGGAACTTACTATTGCTCATCTTCTCCTGGAGAAGATCCTTATGTTACAGTTGGTGATAAGGTTAAAAAGGGAGATGTTCTTTGTATAGTTGAAGCTATGAAAATTATGAATGAAATAACATCAGAATATGATGGAGAAATAGTTGAAGTAATGTGCAAAGATGATGATATTGTGGAATTTGGATTACCACTATTTAAAATAAAATAGATTAAGGCAAGGAAGAGAATGTTATGGATATTAAAGAAATAATGGAAATAATACCTCACAGATACCCATTTTTATTAATAGATAAAGTTGAGAGTATTGAAGGGGATAAAATAATTGCAAAAAAGAATGTTACAATGAATGAAAACTTTTTTCAAGGACATTTTCCACAAGAGCCAGTTATGCCAGGAGTTTTAATAATAGAAGCTTTAGCACAAGCTGGTGCAGTATCTTTATTAGCAAGAGACGAGTTTAAAGGCAAAATAGCATATTTTGGTGGCATAGATAAAGCTAAATTTAGAAGAAAAGTTGTTCCAGGAGATACATTAACTTTAGAGGTAGAACTTATAAAGATGAGAAGTAAAGTTGGAGTTGCTAAGGGTATTGCTTACGTAGACGGTAAAAAAGCAGCAGAGGCTGAACTTACCTTTATAGTTGGATAAAGAGGTGATTTTTTAATGATAAGAAAGATTCTAATAGCTAACAGAGGTGAAATAGCCGTAAGAATAATAAGAGCTTGTAAAGAACTTGGTATATCAACTGTTGCTGTTTATTCAGAACAGGACAAAGATGCTATGCATACACAACTTGCAGATGAGGCAATATGTATTGGTTCAGGAAAATCTAAAGATTCTTATTTAAATTCAACGAATATATTAAGTGCAGCTGTAGCTACTAAGAGTAATGCTATTCATCCTGGATTTGGATTTTTATCAGAAAATGCAACTTTTGCTGCTATGTGTGAGGCATGTAATATAAAGTTTATAGGGCCAAAATCAGAAACTATAGATTTACTTGGAAATAAATCTATGGCAAGAGAAGTTATGACAAGGGCAAATGTTCCTGTTATTCCAGGAAGCCAAGGAATAATAGAGACTTTTGAAGAAGCAAAAAAAGAGGCTAAAAGAATTGGTTATCCTATAATGATAAAAGCATCATCAGGTGGTGGTGGAAAAGGTATAAGACTTGTAAGACGTGAAGAAGAACTTGAGAATGCTTTTTATACTGCTAAAAGTGAAGGTGCAACAAATTTTGGTGATGACTCAGTTTATATGGAAAGATTTATAGAGAATCCTAGACATATAGAATTTCAAATAATAGCTGATAATCATGGGAATGTTGTTCATTTAGGAGAAAGAGATTGTTCTATACAAAGAAGAAATCAAAAAGTTTTAGAAGAAGCACCAGCTAGGATTTTAACTGAAGAGTTAAGACAAAAGATGGGGGAAGCTGCTATAAATGGAGCAAAAGCTGCAGGATATGTTAATGCAGGAACTATGGAGTTTTTATTAGATAAAAGTGGAGAATTCTACTTTATGGAAATGAACACTAGAATTCAAGTAGAACATCCAGTAACTGAAATGATAACTTCTGTGGATATCGTAAAAGAACAAATTAGTATTGCAAATAATAATAAATTATCATTTAAGCAAGAAGATATTGTTTTAAGAGGTCATGCAATAGAATGTAGAATAAATGCAGAGATGCCATATAGAAACTTTGCACCATGTCCTGGTAAAATAAGCTTTTTAAATATACCAGGAGGAAATGGGGTAAGAGTTGATACTGCTGTTTATTCAGGATACACTATACCACCTCTTTATGATTCCATGATTGCAAAGCTTATAGTTCATGGAAAAGATAGAAATGAAGCTATACATAAGATGATAAGGGCATTAGAAGAATTTGTTATAGAAGGAATTGAATGTAATATAGATTTCCAATTTGATATATTGAACAATGAAGTCTTTAAATCAGGGAATTTTGATACTAGCTTTATAAGTAAGGAATTTAATATGTGATGGTGATTTTATATGGGAATATTTAAAAAGAGGCAATATGCAACTGTTAATATTGCTAAAGATGAGACAAATAGTCCAAATGTTCCAGATGGTTGTTGGACAAAATGTAATAAATGCGGAAAAATACTATATTCTAAAATTTTAGAAGAAAATAATGGGATTTGCTATCATTGTCATGGTTATTTTAGATTAGGTGCTTATGAGAGAATAAACACTATATGTGATGTAGATACATTTAAAGAATTTAATAAAGAGATTAAATCTAATAATATAGGGAATTTTCCAAACTATGATAAAAAGCTAAAAGATAGTAGAGAGAAAAGTGGATTAAATGAAGGTGTTGTAACTGGATATTCAAATATTGGTGGAATAAAAAACGTAATATGTGTAATGGATTCTAATTTTATGATGGGAAGTATGGGAGCTGGAGTTGGTGAAAAAATAACTTTAGCTGTTGAAAGAGCAACAGAAGAAAATTTGCCAATTATAATATTTACAACATCTGGTGGAGCTAGAATGCAAGAGGGTATAATTTCTCTTATGCAAATGGCAAAAATAAGTTCAGCTTTAGCAAGACACAGTGAGAAGGGGTTATTGTATGTAACTGTTCTTACTGATCCAACTACAGGTGGAGTTACTGCAAGCTTTGCAATGCTTGGAGATATTATTTTATCAGAACCAAATGCTCTTGTAGCTTTTGCAGGAAGAAGAGTTATTGAAGGAACAATAAAAGAAACTTTACCAGAAGATTTTCAAAGTGCAGAGTTTCTACTAGATAAAGGTTTTGTAGATGCAATAGTTGAAAGACAAGACTTAAGAATGACCCTTATAAGAATATTAAGTATTCACTGTTCTAAGGAGGGTTTTAAGAAATGATAAATAAGAAGTTAACTGCATGGGAAAGACTATCTATAGCTAGAAGTCCTCAAAGGCCAACATCTTTAGATTATATAAAATTAATTTTTAAAGATTTTTTTGAGCTTCATGGAGATAGAAATTTTAGAGATGATAAAGCCGTAATAGGTGGCATTGCCTTTTTAGGGGATATTCCAGTTACCGTTATTGGAATACAAAAAGGTAAGAATCTTAAAGAAAATTTAGAAACAAACTTTGGATCTTTACATCCGGAAGGATATAGAAAAGCATTGAGACTCATGAAGCAAGCGGAAAAGTTTAAAAGACCTGTAATATGCTTTATAAACACAGCTGGAGCTTATTGTGGTGTTGGAGCAGAAGAGAGAGGGCAAGGAGAGGCAATTGCTAGAAATCTTCTTGAAATGTCAATGCTTAAGGTTCCAATAATTTCCATAATAATAGGAGAAGGCGGAAGTGGTGGAGCAATAGGCCTTGCAAATTCTGATAGAGTATGGATGCTTGAAAATTCTGTGTATTCAGTATTATCACCAGAAGGTTGTGCTTCAATATTATTTAAAGATCCATCAAAATCTAAAGAGGTAGCTGAAATAATGGGAATGACATCTTTTGATTTATTAGAAAAAGGTATTATAGAAAAGATAATACCTGAGCCAAAAGGTGGAGCAGAAAAAGATATATCTTTAGTTGCAAATAGCATAAAAAAGGAGCTTTTAGGAGAGCTAAATATTCTTTTAAAAATCAATACTGAGGATCTTTTAAAAGCTAGATATGATAGATTTAGAAAGTTTGGTAAGTTAGAAATAAATTAAAGTAAGAAAGTAGATATTAATATCTACTTTCTATTTTTTCTTATATTTATTAAAACCTTAAGGAAACTTCCCCGGAAGAAATTTTCTTTATAGCACCATTTGAATCTTTAACTATTATAAAACCGTCTAAATCAAAATCTAATACTGTCACGGTCTCTATAGTATTATTTTTTATTATGTTAACAGTTTTATTTATAACAAAGGAATTTTCTTTATAAATTTTAAAATATTCAAAGGATGAGCTATGTAGCATTTCAGTATAAAACTTTTCAAAGAAGTTTAGAAAGGTTCCAAGAACATAACCTCTAGAGATTTCTTTTGATAATTCTATTTTAAGAGAAGTTGCAGTTAATTTTAAATTATCATTAAAATCCATATAGTCTATATTTACATTTATTCCTATGCCAAGAACTATATAATCTATATAATCCCCCTCTAATTTAACTTCAGTTAAAATACCACAAAGCTTTTTACCCTTTACCAATATATCATTTGGCCATTTTATTTTTGCATCTATGTTTAGGCTTTTAAATGTTTCACAAAGTGCAGAGGATGTTACAATAACTATTTTCCCAAGGTTAGAAATAGACATTTTAGGTCTAAGTATTATAGAAAACCAAAGACCAGAGCCTTTAGGAGAAGACCAAAGACGTCCCTTTGTTCCTCTGCCCTTTGTTTGTTCCTCTGAAATTACTAAAGTTCCTTCCTTTGCTTTAGATTCAGCAAGAGTCTTACAATATGTATTTGTAGAATCAATTGTATCAAAATATTTATA
>JAUNBX010000055.1 GCA_030526875.1 Clostridium perfringens
CTTGGCTTATAATAAAAACCTTCTATAGATGCTGTTGAAACTATCTTCATTAAGTTTTCATAGCCCTTTTGATTTTTTACTAATAAAACTAAATGATAGGTTTTATTGTCATTATCAACAGACTTTATCTTCATAGATTTAGGTACTACATAGACTTCGCATCCTAAAATCGGTTTTATTCCTTGTTCCTTTGCTTCCTTATAAAAGTCCGCACACCCATACATAACCCCATGGTCAGTTATTGCTATGCTTTCCATTCCAAGTTCTTTTGCCCTTGAAATTACTTGCTTTATCTTTCCCGAACCATCAAGTAAACTGTATCCTGTGTGCAAATGCAAGTGACAAAATTTCTTATCAGACATATTTCTCACTCCCTTTCTAGATATATCTTAATGTCATCTAATATTTTAACATTTTATCTATCCTAAGGACATCTTTAATAAAAGGCTCTGTTTTAAATCATTGCTGATTTTACATAAAAGATGCAAGATATCTATTATATAAAATCAATTTATAATATATTCTAAATTATTATCTGCTAAAGTCTTACAAAATAAAAAAGTCTTAAAACCAATTTATAAGTTTTAAAACTTTTTATTTATATCTTAAATTGTACTATGAATATTTAATATCATACTACTTAATAAATAATTATGAAAACTAAACACTAAAATTCATTACCTCTTAATTCTTCAGCTATTTTTTCTATTTTTCTTAATCTATGATTCACTCCTGATTTTCCAATCTTAGGTTCTAACATTTCCCCAAGTTCTTTTAAAGACTCATCAGGAAACTTTAGTCTAAGTTCTGCAATTTCTCTAAGATTTTTTGGAAGTCTTGCAAGACCTATTTCTTTTTCTATAAATCTTATACTCTCAACCTGTCTCACAGCAGCATTTACTGTTTTACTAAGATTGGCTGTTTCACAGTTAACTAACCTATTTACGTTGTTTCTCATCTCTTTCATAATTCTTATATTTTCTATTTCTAAAAGAGCAGAGTGAGCCCCTATTATATTTAAAAGATCAACTATTTGTTCTCCTTCTTTAATATAAATTATATAACTATTTTTTCTTTGAATTACTTTTGAATTAAGTCCAAAGCTGTTTATAATTTTACATAAATCTTCTGAATATTCTTGAGAATGAGTAACAAACTCTAAATGATAGTTTTTTTCTGGATTACTTATACTTCCTCCACCTATAAAAGCGCCCCTAATATAAGCTTTTTTCTTAACTTCTGTATCTACTAAACTTTTATCAATAGTATAATCTATGGACATTATCCCATCTATTTCCCTTAAAATTCCTGTTATCTTTAACAGTTTCTTTACACCCATATCTTCAGTAATTACAACCATATATATATTATTTTTCTTTAAAGAGTTACTCTTTTTCACCATAAGTTTTGAATGTATAGAAAAATAATCTTTTAAAAGTGTGAACATAAGTCTTGCTGATGCTGGATTTTCTGTAGTTATTTTAAAACTTATTTGTCTACCACTAAAAGCTAGTGTTCCACTTACTTTCATTATAGCTGATATTTGAGCAAGAGCTTCTTCTTTTGAAATATCTGTATACCTACAAATTTCTCCTTTAACTTTTGATGAAAATGACATAATACTTTCCTTTCTAGTTATCTCTAGTTTCTATTTTTTTGCACAAATATATATACTCTAAAATTTTATTTTTATCATAGAGCATTTTCTTTTCCATAACTGTTTCTATTATTATTTTAGCTAATTTTTTTGCATTATGTCTAACATAAGTTTTTTGTATTTCTGTTAAATCGTCCTTTACAACATCTACTCCAAGCTTTTCTAACTCGTCTACATCTAAATTAACTATATCAGACCCTTCTGCATAATACTTATCCTTTAAATCTGGATGAATACTTTGCTCATTAGCTATTACACAATCAATAATATCTCTACCACAATGATCAAAAAGTACTTTAAGATGGTCTGAAACTGAAAATTTTTGAGTTTCTCCAGGCTGAGTCATAATATTACATATATATAATTTAAGAGCTTTACTCTTTTTTATACTCCTTGTAATATCCTTTACCAAAAGATTGGGTAAGATACTGGTATATAAACTACCAGGTCCAAGTACAATGGCATCTGCATCCTCAATTGCTAAAATAGCGTCTTCTAAGGCTTTAGCATCTTCTGGTAATATCTTAAGTCTTTTTATCTTACTATTTTGTTCGATAACCTCTTCACCAATTATTGATTCCCCTATTACTTTGTTTCCATTTTCAAGTTCAGCTTCTAAAATCATATTTTCTAATGTAACAGGTAAAACCTTTCCCTTAACTGCAAGTACTGAACTCATTTTTTGAACAGCATCTTCAAAATTATCTGAAATACCATCCATAGCAGCTAAAAATAAGTTACCAAAACTCTGATTTTTAAGTCTACCATCTTTAAATCTATACTGTAAAAGTTCCTCCATTAAAGGTTCTGTTCTTGCAAGAGCTAATATACAGTTTCTTATATCACCAGGTGGTAGTATTCCAAGGTCTTCTCTTAAAACTCCTGATCCTCCACCATCGTCTCCTACTGTAACTATTGCTGTTATATTTGATGTATAACTTTTCAGACCTCTAAGCATAGTAGAAAGTCCTGTTCCTCCACCAATTACAACGATTTTAGGTCCCTTAAGTAAAATAACCTCATCATCTATAAGTTCTTCTAAATCTTCATCTATATTTATATCAATATAACCCTTTTTAGCTAAAACTACAATACACTTTATAATCTCTTCAATTGATTTATATATTAAAACAGAAGACAAAATAATAAAAACTATGATTAAAACTATATCTACACTATGTTCACCTACTTTACTTAAAATAGTCTTTGCTATAAGTACTATTAAAATTAAAGTTGATATTATAGATGCTATGATATATCCTTTTACCTTTTTTCCCAATCTAAGAGATCTTAAAGGAATCATAATTTCTTAGCTCCTCTATTTATATCCTCATTTATATCCCTATGTTCTATTCCAACTATATAATCTGATGCTTTTAGCTCTTCATAAATCTCATTTGCAATGGCAACTGATCTATGGCGACCACCAGTGCAACCAATAGAAACAATTAACTGCCTTTTACCCTCTTTTATATAATTTGGTATTAAAAAATATAACATATCTTTCAGTTTTACAACAAAATCCTGAGCCTCTTTTTGCTCAAAAACATAATTTCTAACACTTTCATCTAACCCTGAATATGGTTTTAACTCTGGTATATAAAAAGGATTTGGAATAAACCTTACATCAAAAACCAAATCTGAATCTGTTGGAATTCCATATTTAAATCCAAAAGATAATATTGTTAAAGTTAAGCTTTTATCTCTTCCTTTACCATCACCATATAATATATTTATCTTCTCCCTTAAATCTCTAATAGCATACTTAGAAGTATCTATTATGTTATCTGCTCTATCCTTTATTTCTCTAAGTCTCATTCTTTCCTCATTTATTCCAGTTAAAACTCTACCATCTGGGGAAAGAGGATGACTTCTTCTACTCTCCTTAAATCTCTTAACTAACATTTCATCAGAGGCATCTAAAAATAATATTTCATATTTGAAGTTTTCTCTTTTTAAAAACTCTAAGCTTTCAAATAAATCATCAAAGAATATTCCACCTCTAATATCTATAACTAAGGCTACCTTATTTATTTTTCCTTGACTTTGAGTACACGCTTCTGCAAATTTAGAAATTAATTTAGGAGGCAAATTATCTACACAAAAATATCCTAAATCCTCTAAACTTCTTGTAGCTTCAGTTTTTCCTGCTCCTGAAAGTCCTGTCACTATTACAAATCTCATAGAAATCCTCCTCAAAACTTTTATATTAAAATTATATCATAAAGTAAAACTTTATTCAGATTGTGTTTTATCTTTTAATTATACAAACTCCTTCTTAATACTTCATTAATCTTTAATAAAACTTAAAAAATATCTATCATTAAAACAAGAAAATAAAAAAATAATATTTTTTTATTTTTTATGTATAAAACACTGACTTTTTGCAAATAATTTAAATACATTATACAATAAGTTCCCCCGAATACTATTGTATATTAAGAGTGGTCCCCCCCACTCTTTCCTTTTGTAAACACGCTATACATTTATTCATTTGAACAAATATTATTTAAAAATAATATTTTATTAAACACCATTTAAATACTTAAAAACTACTAAAATAAAAGACCTAAAGAAATAAACTTTAGGTCTTTTATTTTATTACTAATCTCTTCCGATTATTCTTACTTCCGTTTTAAGTTCTATTTCAAACTTTTCTTTAACTACTTCTTGAACATGTGCTATGACATCTAAAATATCTTTTGCAGTAGCTCCTCCATGATTTATAACAAATCCTGAATGTTTACTAGATACTGATGCACCACCAATTTTAAATCCTTTAAGCCCTGCATCTTCAATTAATTTTGCTGCAAAATGTCCTTCAGGTCTTTTAAAGGTACTTCCAGCTGATGGATACTCAAGAGGTTGTCTCTCTTCTCTTCTTCTAGTTAAATCGTTAATTCTAAATTCTATTTTATCATGTATTCCCTTTTCTAGAGTTAATGTAACACTGACTACAGCATAATGTTTTTTCATTATTATAGATGTTCTATACCCAAGTTCTAATTCTTCTTTACTTAAAACCACAAGATTTCCTAGTATATCTATAGCTTCAACTTCTTTAACAACTGTTGCCACTTCTCCATTATAAGCACCAGCATTCATGCATACAGCACCACCAATACTTCCTGGAATTCCACAAGAAAATTCAATACCTACTAAATCTTCTGCAAGAGCAGCCTTACAAACATCTTTTAATAAAGCTCCACTATATGCCTTTAATTCATTACCAGTTACAGTTATTTCATTTAATTTACAAAACTTTATAACTACACCTTCAACACCACCATCTTTAACTAAAAGATTAGAACCATTTCCTAATAAAAAATATGGTACATTATGTTCTTTACATAAATTGATAGTTTTTATTACTTGCTCCTTTGTTTCAGGTGTAACTAAAATATCTGCAGGTCCCCCAACCTTAAAATAGATATGTTCGCTCATGGGAGCATCTATAAGTATATCTTCCTCTCTGTAAAACCCGTAAAGTAACTTACTAAAATTCATATATTTATTCATTATAAACTTCAAACTCCTCAAAATTAATATTATTCAATTCACTTAATATTTATAAATAAATATTATTTATTTATAAAATAATATATTAACATATATAATAAACATTTTATAAAGCTTATTATATATCTACCTCAATTATCTACAAATGGCATTTATACTGCATCTTTTTAGGTTAAAAATACCAATATTTTTGGTAGATAAAAGTTTCCTATTATTTAATATACTATAAAATATCCATCTATGGTATATTTTTTTTACCTTTGTCAATAATATTTTTACTTGAAGAATTAGAAAAATAATCTATTATACTCTGTGCTGCACCTTTATCTATACTAGGAGTATCTAATAGTTCTTCTATAGAAGCCTTCTTTATATTTTCTATACTTCCAAACTTTATAAGAAGATTTTTTCTTCTCTTTTCTCCTATTTTAGGTATATTATCTAGTACTGAATATAATGCTTTATTATCTCTTAAAGTTCTGTGATAGGTTATGGCAAATCTATGTACTTCATCTTGAATTCTAGTTATTAATTTCATGAGACTTGAATTTTTATTTATTATTATCTCTTTATTATTGTATATAATTCCACGAGTATTATGCTTTTCATCTTTTACAAGACCACACACCGGAATTTCTATATTAAATTTTTCTAAAATATCTAAGGCTATATTTATTTGACCTTTTCCACCATCCATCATTATTAAATCTGGAAAAACACTAAATTTACCTTTAGAATATTCTAACTTCCTCTTTTGTATCATCTCTATTTCTTCTAACCCATGAGAAAATCTTCTATGTAGTATTTCTTCCATACTTCCATAATCATTAGGGCCCTCAATAGTTTTTATTTTAAACCTTCTATAATCAGAATTTTTTGCCTTCCCATTTTCAAAAACAACCATACTCCCTACAGAATCTACACCCTGTATGTTAGATATATCATAGGCCTCTATTCTCTCTGGAATAGTATCTAGCTCTAATTCTTTTGCTAAAGCTTCTAAAGCTTCTTTATTTTCCTCTTTGTCTTTAATCATTTTCCCTTTAAACTGTGTTAAAGTAATTTTAGCATTTTCCTCAACCATATTTAACATATCCTTTTTAACACCTTTTTTAGGTGTTTTTATAGATACTTTTTGTCCCTTTTTATTAGTTAAATACTCCTCTAAAAGCTCTAAATCATTAACTTTAGGAACATAAATTTCCTTTGGAATTTTTGCAGTTCCACCATAAAATCTTGTTATAAATTCTGATAATATTTCTTCAACTAAAGAATCTTCTGTATTCTCTAACATAAAATGCTCTCTTCCTGTAACTTTTCCTTCCCTTACAAAGAATATTTGAATACAACTATCTTTACCATCTGAATACAGATCTATAAAATCTTCTTCTCCATAGTTTAAAATAAACATCTTTTGTTTGCTTACTATACTTTCTATGGCTAAAATTCTATCTCTAAGTTTTGCAGCCTCTTCAAAGTCTAAATCTTCTGCTGCTTTATTCATATCTTTTTTAAGTAAGTTTAAAAGTGATAAATTTTTTCCATTTAATATATCTATTATGTCATCTATTATTTTCTTATAATCTTTTTTTGTTATGTAAGCACTACAAGGTGCCTTGCATAAATTTAAGTGATAATTTAAACAAGGTCTTGTAGTTTCTCCTCCCTCTTTTATAACTCTTTTACAGGTTCTTAGAGGGAAATTCTTCTTTATAAGTTCCATAACCTCATATACAGAGGAGCTACTTGTATATGGACCAAAGTATTTGTTACCATCTTTAGCAAAATTTCTTGTTACATATACTCTTGGAAAGTCATCATTAGTTGTTATTTTTATAAAAGGATAAAATTTATCATCTTTTAAGGCTATATTATATTTAGGAGCATACTTCTTTATTAAGTTTCCTTCTAATAGTAATGCTTCCATCTCTGAATCAGTAACTATATACTCAAATTCAGAAATATTTTTAACCATAGCTTTTACCTTAGTTGAGTGGTTTTTAGAACTTTGAAAATATTGTTTAACTCTATTTTTTAAAACTTTAGCTTTTCCTACGTATATTACTTCCCCTAATGAGTTTTTCATTATATAAACTCCAGGTTTATCTGGTAATATCCTAAGTTGATGCTTAAAATCAAACATAGCCTTAAATCTCCTCCTATTGTTGTGCTTGATATGCTTTAATTACAGATGCTGCTATTTTCGCTGAAGCACCATCTACATTTCCTGCTCCCTCTACTACTACTGCCACTGCTATGTCACCTGAGTAACCCATCCACCATGAATTTGGCTGTCCACTACCAGTTTGTGCAGTTCCAGTTTTAGCTCCAACATCATTTATTCCACTAAAGTATGACCATGTTCCACTTTGTACTCTTTGTGATACAACATAAGACATAGCATTCTTAATAACTGCATCATTAGCTGATGATAGAACTTGTCTATATTCCTCTACTTTAGTTTCATCTACAACATTACCTTCACTATCAACCACCTTACTTACTAAGTATGGTCTCATCATAATACCATTATTAGCTACTGTTGCTGCAACTAATGCCATCTCTGTTGGCGTCGCTTGTACTGACCCTTGACCTATACCACTTTGAGCAATATTTCCTAACTCATATGATTCTAATGTTGGGAAAGTACTTTGTTTTAATGAAAATCCAACTGTTGGGATATCTTCATTAAATCCAAACTCTTCTGCTGTTGTCTTAAGTTTAGCATTTCCAAGTTCCTCAGCAATAATTCCTCCAAAGACAACATTACTTGATACAGAAAGAGCCTTATTTATACCAATATCACCATAGGCTACACCATTTTCATTTGGAAGTGTATAATCTCCAATAGTAATTTTACCTGTATCATCAAAGGTTTTATAAGCTAAACCTGATATATTTTCAAGGCCTGAAGCTAATGTTATTACCTTAAATGTAGATCCTGGTGCATAAAGACCTTGAGTAGCTCTATCAATTAAAAATGGTGTTACTCCAGATTCAGTTGATTTTGCCATAGCTGCTGCTAAATCATTAGGATCAAAGGATGGATATGATACACTTGCAAGTATTGCTCCAGTTTTAGCATTTATAGCAACTACTGCACCTGCTGTATATTTGCTAAGACCTTCATAAGCTGCCTTTTGAAGATCAGTGTCTAATGTTGTGTAAACACTATTTCCTACCTTTTGAACACTTCTCTCTTTAAAGCTTTTAATTATATTAAAATATCTAAGTATTCCTGTACCACTTTGATATGTGGATAACTCACTATTATAAGTCTTTTCTAATCCAGTCATTCCATAACTACTACTATAATATCCAACTACATTAGCATACATAGAGCCATAAGGATAAGTGATAGTTTGTCCTAATGTGCTTGTTTTTTCACTTTCAGTTAATGCATTACCTTCACTATCGTATATTGTTCCTCTTAATATTGTATTTTGCTTAGCTGTTGTTCTGGTATTGCTATCCATAGCAGCTATTTTAGGACCAGATACTACGGTAAAATATACTATATAAGATATAAGGGCTAGCAATATTACTAGATAAACTATCATTATTTTTTTTATACTTTTTGATGTATCTTTTTTCAAATGTCATTTACCCCCTTTTAATCATACAATTATTCCTAAATATGAAATTGATTTTTTATTTAACAATTGTTAATCATATTTAGGAATATTATAGAGTTAACTTACTTTATTAAATCTCTATTTTAACTTTTTGTAAATATGTTATGATAATTTTTCTTAAATTGTTTAAATTTTGTTATTATTTTATTTCAAATTAGGGAAATAATGTATATTAAAATAACTTATTTAGTTATATGGATTATATAATTACTTTTCATAGTAGCTATTTTAGGACCATATATTATAGCAAAATATATTATATAACCTATTAGTGCTAATAACATTAATGAATAAACTGCTCTTATCCTTCTTATAATCCTTTTATCTTTTCTAAAACTTTTTTCCAATCAAAGTCTCCTTTCAATTTCAACAATGTAATTATAATCATGTAGCTAATTCATCATAACTATATTATCATATTTTAGAAATTTTATGGAGTTTAACCATCTAGGTAAATTATTCCTTTATTTTGCTTTATCTATTATTACTTAATTCATTCTCATAAACTTTTATTACAGCTGCTGCAATATGAGCAGACACTGTATCATCTGAGCCTCCTTCAACAACAATTACAGAAACTGCTATATCTTCAGTAAACCCTATCCACCATGAATTTGTAGTACCATTACTAGTTTCTGCTGTTCCTGTTTTAGAAGCAACATCACCAAGTTCTTTAAAATATGGCCAAATATTATCAACTCTTTGCTGTGTCACATATTCCATTGCTTGTGTTATTCTATTTGCAATCTCTTTAGATACCACAGTTTTATAAGGTATTATAGTTGTTTCATCTATAACTCCTCCAGCACTATTTTCTATTTTACTAACTAGGTATGGCCTCATCATTACCCCATTATTAGCTATTGTAGCTGCAACTAAAGCCATTTCTGTTGGTGTTGCTAAATCCTCACTTTGACCTATTCCTGTTTGAGCTATATTTCCAATTTCATCATCTGGAAAAGTAGGAAATATACTTTGTGCTAAATTAAAACCAATAGTTGGAATATTTTCATTAAATCCAAAATATTCCGCTGTTGCCTTTAATTTACTATTACCTAACTCTATAGCAATAATGCCACCAAATACAACATTACTAGATACTGATAATGCTTTATTTAAGCTTATTTCTCCATAATTAATATAATTTTCATCAGGTAATATATAATCTCCAAGTTTTATGTATCCTGGGTCATTAAATGTTCTATCTCCTAAACCTGATATATTCTCAAGGCCTGAAGCTAAAGTTATAACCTTAAATGTTGAACCTGGAGCATATAATCCTTGTGTTGCCCTATCAAAAAATATACTTTCATCATTTCTATTGTAATTTTTCATAGATTCCGCTAAATCATTAGGATTAAAGGATGGATATGATACACTTGCAAGTATGGCTCCTGTTTTAGGATTAATCGCAACTAGTGCTCCTGCTTTATACTTACTAAGCTCATTATATGCAATTTCTTGAATTTTAGCATTTAAAGTCGTGTATACGTTATCACCTTTTTTAACATTATTTCTCTCATTAAATAGCTTAATTACATTAAATCCATCACTATATTCATAAGTAGTTAATTCTTTATTATAGTATGATTCTAAACCAATACTTCCATAAATAGGGCTATAATAGCCAACAACATTAGCAAATACATTTCCATAGGGGTACTTTATCTCTTGATTTAAAACATTTTTATATTGAGAGTAAGAAAGAGTATTTCCCTCACTATCATAGATATTTCCTCTAATAATTCTGTTTTCTCTAGCTATATTAGCTGTGTTGCTACTCATTTTAGATATTTTATAAGTTTGAAATACACCAAAATAAACTATATAAGTAATAAGAAGTAATAGCAGTATCATAAATACTGCCATTACTTTCTTAATTTCTTTGTTATATTTATTATTTTTCCTATTCACTTAATCACCTTCCTTAACATATTAGATAACTTCTTATAGAAATATTATGATAAATTTCAATAAAATTTATTTAATATGTTTTAGATAATTTAGTTCATAGTTTTATATCTTGTTAAGTTGCTGTTATAGCATTATCATTAGCTGAAGATGCATCCATTGTATTTTCTGTTTTTGAACCATTAGTTGGATCAGATACAACAGTTAATTTTCCACTTACCATATCTCCTGAACCTTCATTTGTTGTATTATCAACACTATCTGGTATCATTCCTAATTGTTTTAAATAAGTGTTCATTACAGCCCCTGCAATGTGACCTGCTATTGCATCCTCTGGGCTAGTGTCTTGAACAACAACTGCAACAGCTATTGTATCTCCTGAATATCCTGCAAACCATGAATCAACTTCATCTCCATCTTTACCTGTTTGCGCAGCACCTGTTTTAGCCCCTGCATCAGGAATGTCTCTAAACTCTGGCCATTCATTCCAATCCCCTATATCTGGGTCATCATATTTACTTGGCCAAGCTCTTTGATCAACTACAAAAGCCATAGCTTCTTGGTCTCTTTGTGCAACTGCTTCTGACATAACTGTTCTATATGATTCTATTGAAGTATCTTCAACAGTTTTACCATCACTTGCAACTACTTTACTAACTAAGTATGGTCTCATCATAACACCATCATTAGCTATTGTTCCCGCTATCAAGGCCATTTCTGTTGGAGTTGCAAGGTCTTGTGCCTGTCCCATACCACTCATTGCTATATCAGCTTCTTGGTCTTCTGAGTATGTAGGGAATTGACTTTCCGCTAAATTAAATCCAACTGTTGGAATATTTTCATTAAAGCCAAAAGCTTCCGCAGTTGCTTTAAGTTTTGCATTTCCTAATTCTACTGCTATTATTCCACCAAATATAACATTACTTGATACTGATAATGCTCCATTTAATGTAAGTTTACCCCAATCTACTGAACCTTCATCTGTTAGCTTATAATCTCCAAGTTGTATATATCCTGGATCATTAAAAGTTTCATTACCTAATCCTGGAATATTTTCAAGTCCAGATGTCATAGTAACCATCTTAAAGGTTGAACCTGGAGCAAGTAGCCCTTGTGTCGCTCTATCATAGAATAAACCTTCACCAGTTTCTTGATCTTCTTTCATGGATGTACTTAAATTATTAGGGTCAAAATCTGGATAAGACACACTTGCAAGTACTGCACCAGTTTTAGGATCAATAGCTACAACTGCTCCTGCTTTATATTGACTTAACTCTTTATATGCAACCTCTTGAAGTTGAGCATCTATAGTTGTATAAACATTATCTCCATATTGCTTTTTATCTCTATCTTGGAACAACTTAAATATATTAAAATCATCCCATATACTAGTATCACTAGTGTACGTAGAAAGATCTTTATTATAAGTAGATTCAAGACCTGTAGTTCCATACCTTGGACTTACATATCCTACTACTGCTGATGTAGCTTTACCAAATGGATAATAAATAGTTTGTTCTAATCCATCAACTTTTGTTTCTGCTAAAGCTTGACCAAAAGTATCATAGATATTTCCCCTTATTACTTGTTTCTCTATAGCAAGTTTTGCTGTATTTCCAGTTTTATTATCTATTGTTGGGTCTTGAAAAACTCCAAAATAAGCTATGTAAGATATAAGAGCTATTAAAAGAATAAAGAATACTATCATTATTCTTTTAATATTTTTTGATGCTTTCTCTTGAGGTGTAAGAACTTTCTTTTCTTTATACTGTTTTTTCTTTTCTTTTTTATCTTCATTTAAATCTTTTTTATTTATGTCATCTAAATTGTTATTTTTTAAATTCTTGTTTTCTTTATCATTCACTATCTATTGCCCTCCTCTGAAACTTTTTGAAGTATTCCTAGAGCAAAGAATATTGTTAACATAGATGTTCCACCATAACTTAACATTGGAAGAGTTATTCCTGTTAATGGTATTACAGCAAATACACCACCTACTATAACTAAAACTTGTGCGACTATCATTGTACTAAAGCCTACTACAGCTAATTGTGAAAATTTATCCTTAGCATATAATGCACTTCTTATTCCTCTATAAAATAATAAGAAATATAGAATCATTAAACCTACAGCAAATATCATTCCAAACTGCTCTGCTATTATAGTATAGATAAAGTCTGTTGATGCTTCTGGAACTAAGGACGGATACCCATTACCTAAGCCAGTTCCAAAAAGACCTCCTGTAGACATTGTATAAAATCCTTGAACTAGTTGATATCCAGAACCTGATGCATATTTCCATACATTAGCTCCTACTACTTCGAATCTTTGCCTAACATATCCTAAGCTAAAATAACCAACTGTTCCTCCAAGTACAAGGGCTACTAAACACATTAATACATATTTTCCATTTGAAGTTGCTAAATATAATATTGTTAATGATACTACAAAGAACATAAGGGCCATACCTAAGTCATGTTGTAAAAACATTAAAATTACAGAATACCCAACAACTAAAATGGGTTTTAATAATCCTTTTATATCATCTATAAACTTATCCTTTTTCTTATAGCTTATAAGGACGGAAGCTAGGTACAATACTAAGAATAGTTTACCAAACTCAGCAGGTTGGAAACTAAGTGGTCCTATTACAACCCAGTTTTTAGCACCATTTATTTCTGTACCTATTACTAGGGACATAGCCATAAATATTAGCGTTCCTATTAAATATATTCTCTTATATTTAGCAAATGTTTTTAAATCAGGTAAAACCAAAACTATAATAAGGTATATAACTAAACCAACACAAAACCATATTAATTGTTTTACAGCTAAACTAGAATTTATTACGTAAAGTATTCCTATACTTACAGTAATCAAAACATCCACAAACATAAGTATGTATTTATCCCCGTTAGGTTTTAATTTTCTCAAGATAATATAAGGTACTATTATTACTACTATAAGAATTCCACCCATATATAGTGCCGTTGTAGATACTGGATCTGCTATTAAAGCCAAATTTACAAATATCCCTATACACAAAAGGCATATAAGTAATATTATCCTTCTCTCATATTTCACAGTATTCATCTTCTCACCTCTATTATCCTATAATCTTAAAGGCTGTACTTCCAAATCTTACAATATCATTGATATTAAGTTTAACTTTACCTTCAATCTTATTTTCATTAATGTAAGTTCCATTAGTACTTTGTAAATCCTCTAAGAAATATTCATTATTTTTAAGATATATCTTTGCATGATATGAAGAAACAAATCTGTCATTAAGGACTATTGTATTATTGTCCTTTCTTCCTAATGTAACAGTACTATTCATAGGTATAATAGAACCAACCTTTAATTTAGCTTCATCCATAGAAGTTAAAACCTCTAAACCTCTTATTGTTGTGCTATTCTCTCTTTTAGTACTATCTTTTGTTTTTTGAGTAGTATTTTTTTGAGTAGTATTTGTTACTTTCTTTTTACCTCCCTTTACATCCTTGTACATTATTCTTAATGCATAAAGAATTATAGAGTATAAAATTATTATGAAAATTACTCCAAAAAATAAACCAGCTAATTGATCAAAATCCATCATTTCACCTCTACATTAGTTTTATAGTTTATTTTAATCTGACGCTACAATATACATGTAGTACCATGCACATAGTAATCATTATACAATAAAATAAGTTATTTTCATATTAAATTCATATTAAAATTTACCTATTTTTATATTTAAATATAAATTATAATAACTACTTTAAATCTCCTTATTACATCTTTTTATATAATTATTTTTTATAATTATCTACTTATAAATAGGTGTCTAAACAAAGCTAAATTTTAAAACTAAATTTAAAATAATTTTATTTTTTATGACTTTTATGTACAATTTATTCCTTTTTTAACAGTAAATAAAACTCCTTTCCTATAATTTTTTACTGATTTTAATAATTATTTTTAACAAGAGATACTTAACTTTAATTTTTTTATTGCTTATACTTATAAATATCAGTAAAAATTAATAAATACAATTATTTTGCCAAGAAAATTATACCTCTTATTTTTTACGAAACAATGTCATAATAAAAAAGTTACAATCTTTTAATATTTATTTTATATATTAGAATAATTTTTTCCTAAATATTATTACAAGTAAAAATAAAAGTATCATAAACACAACTTAGTATTTATGATACCTAATATAATGTACCTATTATTTCATTTACTTTGTAGAATTCTCTTGTTTATCTTTATTTTTTTTAAATAAAGACCAACCTTTTTTCTCTTTCTTATTTTCTTTTTGTTTTTTTGAATCCTTATCCTCTGATTTTGAATTCTTATTTTCTTTCTCTTTATTTACCTCAGATTTTTTATTTTCCTTTCCTTTATTAGAATCTTTGTTTTCTGTAGGTGCATTTTTCTCTTGTTTCTTACTTGAATCTTCTTTTACTTTGTTTGGGTCATTATTTTCTGCTGGTGCCTTTTTATTTTCTTCTTTACTTGGATCTGCCTTCTTTTCTTCTTTTGCCTT
>JAUNBX010000056.1 GCA_030526875.1 Clostridium perfringens
ATACCTACTGTATTTCCATATTCTAAAACTTTAATTTACTCCCAATTTTTCATCCATCCATACAATGTTTCTTTTCCATCTAAATTCTTAATTCTGTTCATATCATCTATACTTAAGTTAAAATCAAAAATATCAAAGTTACTCTTAACCCTTTCAACATTATGACTTTTAGGAATTATCGAAATTCCGTTTTCAACTATGTATTTCAGTGCTATCTGATAGGGTGTTTTCCCATACTTTTTTGAAATATCAATTAGTGTCGCTTCATCTCTAATCCTTCCATTTCCTCCTGCAAGAGGAGCCCAGGCCTCAGTTTTTGTTCCATGCTTTTTCATATGTTCTGCTAATTCTAACTGAGGATAGAACACATGTGATTCAATCTGATTAATAGCAGGAATAATACCACAATTTTTTATAAAAGCATCATATTTTCTTTTGCTATAGTTAGAAATGCCAATTGCTCGAATAATTCCTCTTTCATAATATTCACTCATAGCTTGATACATCTCTAAGGCTTCATTATATGGCTCATGAATCAGATATAAATCGATATAATCAAGTTTCATATTCTTAAGAGATAACTCTATCCCTTCTTTTGCTTTCTCATAAGAAGCAAATTGACTATTCAATTTTGTTGTTATAAAAAGTTCCTTTCTTGGTATCTGCGATTTTCTTATTGCTTCTCCAACTTCTTTCTCATTTCCATACATATGTGCAGTGTCTATCATACGATATCCAATATCTATTGCAGTTTTTATTAACTCTACTCCAGTCTCTCCCTTAATTCCAACAGTTCCTAAACCAATATAGGGCATTTCAACTCCATTATTTAAAACTATTTTCTCCATGAACCATCATCCTTTCATTAATTTCCCTAATAATTATTTTTGCCAACTTTATAATAAAATACTTACCCTTTTTAATCATTTGTTTCTCTAGCATAGTAATTCTATAATTATGTAAATCACTGGACCTTTGGAATCCTTATTAGGAGTATAGACTCCTAACCGCTTATATTTTCTAATTAATCGGTATGCCCCATCTTCAAATATCTCACCATCATAATGTGAAATAAATGGTCCAATAGATCTACCTAGTACTAATTGATTTAAATAATATGACATAGCCCTGCTATTAATCAGCCATTTTTGTATCTTTATGATACTTGTTAAAAAACTCAACAATATGGAATCTGCATTTATTAAATTACTTAATTTTACCTAAGAGTTAAAGATATTTTAATTAGCAATTAGTTTTTTACTATGTTTTTAAATAAAAAAATTGCTAAATACACTATTTAGCAAAATAAACTTTTCCATCTTCTATTTTTTCTAAAGTAACTAAGGACTCAACTCTTATTCCTTTGTTTTCTAGGTTTTCTCTTCCCTTTTGGAATGCTTTTTCTATAACTATTCCAACTCCGATTATCTCAGCTCCGCCTTGTTTTGCAATGTCTATAAGACCAAATGCTCCAGAGGCATTAGCTAAAAAGTCATCTATTATTAATATCTTTTCGCCTTTTTTTATAAGATTGTCTTTAACAACAACATTATATAATGTATTTTTAGTAAAGGAATATACTTCTGATTTATATATTCCTGTTTTATCTCTAGGAACTCTATCTTCCTTTTTACCAAAGACTACAGGAACATAGTCAAAATATTGTGATGTTATTGCGCTTATACCTATTCCTGCTGATTCTACTGTAAGAATCTTATCTATCTTTTCATCCTTAAATCTTTCTTTAAACTCTTTTCCAATTTCATTAAAAAGTTTTATATCCATTTCATAGTTTATAAATGAGTCTACATGAAGTATATTATCCTTTGTTATTGTTCCTTTTTTTTCTATTATCTCTTTTAATATCTCCATTTTTTCTCCTCCCTAAAAGGATTATAATCTAACTATAAATGTTTGAAACATATATATTGTAGCTTGGCTACATAATAATCCAAGTGCTATTCCTGCAATAATATCTGTTGGGTAGTGAACATATAAATACATTCTAGAAAATGCTATTAAACTAGCTACAATTAAAAATACTACTCCAACACTTGTAAAACAAGCAAATAATATATTTGCAACTGCAAAAGATGATGCAGTGTGCCCTGAAGGAAATGAATAAGTGTTTGGTTTTCTAACTACAAGATCATTTTGAGTCATATCTTTACATGGTCTTGAACGCTTAACTAGATTTTTAATTATTCCCTCTCCCATTATTGTTGTAAATATGAGAGTGGCTATAATCATAAGTCCAATGATTCTATATTTGCTTTCAATTACTAAAGCTATTCCTAAAAGAGACCAAACAGCACCAAATTCTCCAAGCATGGTGAACATAACCATAATCTTATCTAATATTGGATTGCTAATCTTATCCCTTATTTGCTTTAATATAAATGTATCAAATCTCTCTCTTTTAGATATATGATTCATTCTTTAAGCCCCCTCTTCTAAATTTCTTCCTTTAAGGTAAATTAATATTTGCTTCGTTCCTTCATTTGTCTTTCTATATCTCTCTTATGTGCTTTTTCTAGCATTACATCTCTCTTATCGTAATTTTTCTTACCCCTACATATTCCAAGACTTATTTTAACTCTACCATTTTTTAAGTACATTGAAAGTGGAATTAAAGTTAGTCCTTGCTGATTTAAAAGACCTTCTATTCTTCTTATTTCAGCTTTATGAAGAAGTAACTTTTTAGGTCTTAAAGGATCTACATTGAAAATATTTCCTTGCTCATAAGGACTTATATGCATACCGTATATTATAATTTCTCCATTAACTACTTGTGCATAAGATTCCTTAAGATTTGCTCTTCCTTTTCTTATTGATTTTACTTCAGTTCCAACTAAAGCAACACCAGCTTCCATTGCTTCCTCTACAAAATAATCATGTCTTGCTTTTCTATTCTCAACTAATGTTTTATTACCATTATTAGCTCTAGCCATTACTTTACACCTCTTAAATTAAAATTAAAATATAAATAATTATTATTAGATATATTATTTAATTTTATCATAATTATTATGTAAATGTAAAATCATTAAAAATTTTCTCTATTATGTTTTAACTTATTATACATTATAAAATTTATATATTTCATTAAAATTAAATTAATATTACTTTATTTTTAATGTTAATTACCACAAAATAATGCAACTTAAAAATATATTTATATTAAATAATAAGCCTTATACTTTAATGCATTATTAATTTTATATAAGAATTAACATATTCTTTTAAAGTCATCTAAAATCAATATCTTTTATGCATGATAAAATTTTCAGCTTATTATTTTTAATTATTTAAATTTTATTACTATATTTTTTAATACATCAACTATCTGTCTACTATAGGTGTTTCCTCATCTGCTAATGTTACAACTTTCTCACCATTTAGTTCTTCTTTTATCTTCTTTAACTTTTCATCTCTTATTTCTTCAGCTTTTTCTCTTTCCTCTATAATATATTTATCTTCAACTATTTCAAAATATACTTCTCTACTTAAAATATCTACCTTAGAGCACACAACCTTAAGTTTATCCCCTAATCTATAAATCTTTTTAGTTCTTTCTCCAACTAAAATCAATCTATCTTCATCATAAATGTAGTAGTCATCTTTAAAGCTTGTTATATGAATTAAGCCTTCTACTGTATTTGGTAATTGAACAAAGGCACCAAATCCTGTAACTGAACATATCATTCCATCAAATACTTCACCTATTCTCTCCTTCATATATTCAGCTTTCTTTAAATCATCAACTTCACGTTCAGCTTCTTGTGCTACTCTTTCCATTTCAGAAGATTGTTTAGATGCACTATCTACTATAGAAACTAACTTTTTATTTCTATTTTCAGTAATTTGTTTATTTAAATATTCTTTTATAATTCTATGAATTTGAAGGTCTGGATATCTTCTAATTGGTGATGTAAAGTGACAATAATAATCAGCTGCTAAGCCAAAGTGTCCTGCACATTCTGGTGAATATCTAGCTTGCATCATACTTCTTAATAAAAGAGTACTAATTATTGTTTCCTCATTTTCTCCTCTAAACTTATCTAAAACTTGTTGAAGAGCTTTAGGATTTACTTCCTCACCCCATGTTATACCTGTAAAACCTAGGTTATAAACAAACTCCTTGAATTTTTCAAGTTTCTCCACATTAGGATTTTCATGAATTCTATATACAAAAGGAACCTTAACCTTATTCATATGCTCTGCTACTGTTTCATTAGCTAAAAGCATGAATTCTTCTATCATTCTATTTGCTATTGCTCTTTCATAAGGTTTTATATCTACAGGTTTACCTTTTTCATCTAAGATGATTTTACTTTCATCAAATTCAAAGTCTATAGCACCTCTATCTAGTCTTTTTTGTCTTAATATTTTACAAAGTTCTTCCATATCCTTAAAATCATTAACTAAATCTCCATACTTTTCAATTAAATCCTTATCATTATCTCTTAAAATTTTAGTTACATCAGTGTAAGTCATTCTTTCATTAGTTTTTATAACACTTTCTGCTATTTCATGATTTACAACTTTTCCTTGTCTATTAACTTCCATAATACAACTTAAAGTTAATCTATCAACTTTAGGATTTAATGAACATATCCCATTTGATAACTTTTTAGGAAGCATTGGTATAACTCTATCTATAAGATAAACAGATGTTGCTCTTTTAAAAGCTTCTTTATCTAATTCACTTCTTTCTGTAACATAATGAGATACATCAGCTATATGAACTCCAAGTTTAAAGTTTCCGTTTTCTAATCTTTCTATAGATACAGCATCATCTAAATCCTTGGCGTCTTCTCCATCTATTGTTACCATTTTTACATCTCTAAGATCTAATCTTCCATTTATTTCATCTTCTGTTATAGAATCTTCTATTTCAGAGGCGCTACTTAAAACTATCTCTGGGAAATCTTCTGGAAGATTAAACTTCCTTATTATAATATCTATATCAATCCCTTTATCCCCAGGTCTTCCTAATATTTCTACAACTTTTCCCTCAGGATTTTTTCTTCTTTCATCTGGCCATTTTGTTATTTCTACCATAACTATTTGACCTTTTTTAGCACCATTTCTCTCTTTTTTAGGTATAAATATATCATTTTGAATTCTTTTATCCTCTGGAAGTACAAATCCAAAACTCTTATTGTCTTCATAAATACCTACTACATTTTTATTTACTCTCTCTACAATATTTATTATAGCCCCTTCAGTTCTCTTTCCGTTTTCACCTTGTTTAATTATCTTGGCAACTACTCTATCTCCATTCATAGCTCCCATTAAATTATTTTTTCCTATAAATAAGTCTTTCACTCCTTCAGCGTCAGGTATTAAAAACCCAAAACCTCTATCATGAATTTCTATTTTTCCTGTAATAAATCCCATTCTTTCAGATAGACCTACTTTATCGCTTTCATCCCTTGATACTAATCCTTCTTTTTCCATAGTTTTTACAGCTTTTTTGAAAGATTTATATTCATTTTTATTTATATTAAATATTTTAGCGATTTCGGGAATCTCCATCGGTCTATAAGCTTCTTCTTTCATAAAATTTAGTATAACTTCCTTTAGTCCCATATTGCCTCCAACATATAATTTTATTATTAAATTCTAAAATTCTTACCTTATCCTAACATAATAATAAATAATGTTCAATTAATTACTTTACTCTGTATAATAATATAATATGTTTTAATATAAATTTTTAATCTATATTTTTATTATTTAAATTAATAAATAACCTTTACTTTAAACTAAATTATACTAAAACAAACAGATATTTTTCTCTTAATTTTATTATGTTAATAATAAAACCACCTAAGATTTAAAATGTGTTCTTTCATTTAGAAACATTTAAACTCTAGGTGGTTTTTTATATTTTTATGAAAATATATTTAAATTTAATATTATTGTGCATATTGCAAATAGTATTGATGTAACTATTGTAAGTTTAATTAATCTAGATTCTTTTGTTCTTCCTTTGTTTTTAGCAAAGAATGTATCTCCGTTTCCTGGAACAAATCCGCTTAAAGCATCTGATTTACTTGGTTGAACCAATATAGATATCATTATAATAATAGCTAATATGGCTTCAATAACTATTAAAATATCTCTCATAAGAAACTCCTCCTATACGCATACTTAACAAATTATATAATAGCATAGTAAGAAGTTATTTACAATAATACTACAACAAACTGGTAAAAATATTTAATTATTTATTTTCTTTACATTCACAATTCTCATTTCCACAGCATTTTTTTATATTGAAAAATGCATCAAGACCTCTATATTCAGCAATATCTCCAAGTTCTTCATTTATTCTTATAAGTTGATTATATTTTGCAACTCTTTCAGACCTTGCTGGTGCCCCTGTTTTTATTTGTCCTGAATTTGTTGCAACAACTAAATCAGCTATTGTTGTATCTTCAGTTTCTCCTGATCTATGAGATACTACAGCAGTATATCCTGCTCTGTTTGCCATTTCTATTGCATTTAATGTTTCTGTTAATGTTCCTATTTGATTTAATTTTATTAAAATTGAGTTTGCAACTCCCTTTTCAATACCAAAGCTTAGTCTGTCAGTATTAGTTACAAAAAGATCATCTCCAACTAATTGAACCTTCTTACCTAATCTATCAGTTAGTATTTTCCAGCCTTCCCAGTCTTCTTCTGCCATACCATCTTCAATTGATATTATAGGATATTTATTAACCCAATCTTCTAATAAATCAACCATTTGTTCTGCTGTCAATGTCTTTCCTTCATGTTCTAAGACATATTGACCATCTTTATAATATTCAGAAGAGGCAGCATCTATTGCTATAAACATATCTTTTCCTGCTGTGTACCCAGCCTTTTCTATTGCTTCTAATATAACCTCTATAGCTTCTGCATTAGATTTTAAATTAGGTGCAAAACCACCTTCATCACCGACCCCTGTTGAATATCCTTTTTCATTTAATGTCTTCTTTAATGAATGATAAACTTCAGCACAAGCCTGAATAGCTTTATCAAAAGAATCAAAGCCAGCTGGCATAACCATAAATTCTTGAAGATCTACAGAGTTATCTGCATGACTTCCACCATTTATTATATTCATCATAGGAACTGGTAAAACTTTGGCATTAACCCCGCCTATGTATTGATATAAAGGTATTCCTAAATATGTAGATGCAGCTTGAGCAACAGCTAATGAAACTCCTAAAATTGCATTTGCTCCTAATTTTTCTTTATTTGGTGTAGCATCTAATTCAATTAATTCTTTATCTATTGCAACTTGGTCAAAAACATTCATACCTATAATAGCTTCTGCAATAGTTCCATTAACATTATTTACTGCAGTTTCAACACCTTTCCCCATGAATTTACTCTTGTCATTATCCCTAAGTTCTACTGCTTCATAAATACCTGTAGATGCCCCTGATGGAACTGCTGCACGACCCATTGTTCCATCTTCTAAAACAACCTCAACTTCTACTGTTGGAAATGCTCTAGAATCTAAAACTTGTCTTGCTACTATGTCTACTATTTCAACATATTGTTTCATATAAAAATCCTCCTCAAAAAATATATAATCTTAGTAATTTTAAATACTACTATATTATTTCTTATTCTCTAAATATTATTACATTTTTTTAATATTTTTATGCAATTTATTTTATTAATTGATTTTTATTCTTTTTATGTTAAAATATATAATATATTCAAATAAAATACTTTTTATGGATGTGATTTTATTGCTTAATTTAAAAAAGTTTTTAGGAGTATTTATTTTGTGCACTTTTACATCAGCCATGCTGTCAGGTTGTAATACTGCATATATTTTTACTACCTCAAACTTAACTCAATCCACTAATGATGGTAACAACTCCTTTGTATTGTCTAATGATAGTGTTACCTACAAAAACTCCAAAGATAATGAATCCTCAAAAATCCCTGTTATAGACTCAAACTTTTCAATTCTTGTTAATAAACAAAATAGTTTAAATAAAGATTATTCACCAAAGACTGTAGTCCCTAATGTATCTTCTAATAATAATGTACCTGTTAGACATGATATAGTAGATGCTGTTGAAGAATTATTTAATGATTCTAAGAAAGCTGGACTTAGTTTAATTTTAGTAAGTGGCTATCGTTCTTATGAAACTCAATCTTCTATTTATAATAATAATTTAAAGAATAAAGGAGAAACCTGGACTAGTCAATTTTCTGCAAAACCTGGACAAAGTGAACATCAAACTGGCCTTGCTCTTGACATATCATCAGTATCACAAGGTGGCGGACTTTATCAATCCTTTGGTGAAACTGAAGAAGGCATATGGCTTAAAGCAAATTGTGCAAATTACGGCTTTATATTAAGATTTCTAGAAGGTAAAGAAGATATTACAGGATATACTTATGAGCCTTGGCATTTTCGATATGTTGGAGTTGAAGTTGCAAAATATATAATGGAAAATGATTTAACTTTTGAAGAATATTTAAAAAGCCTTGAGTAAAAATTTACCCAAGGCCTTTTAAATATTCAAATGCTTATTTATAAAAATTTTCTGAAAAATTAAATAAATTTCTTTAAATCTCTCCAAAATCAACGATTATTCAAAATATAATTTTCTAAGAATAAATTTATATTTTCGCGTAAGAATAACCTTCTTCTTGCTTTTTAGCCACTTCTATTATTCCTACTGGCACTATCTTAACAAATGAACAAAGTTTTTCTTTATCTATATCAAATCTTTTTAATGAATTATTACAAACACATATATCTACTTCTTTTTCTGATAATTCACTAAGATTTCCATATATATTTATGTTTTTTGCAACTTTTTCCTGAAGAGAAATTGCAGCTGAACCATTTAAAAGTATTTCTATTTTAGCCTCTTTATCCATACCTAAAAAGTTTTTAGCATTTCCAAGTGAAGTCTCCACTTTGTCTAGTTCTGTAACATGTAATAATATCTTCATAACTCTTCTCCTTAGTATAGTCTCTTTATTTTATCTTAAAGTTTTATTTTAACCCTAAAATATAGACTATCTTAAAACATCTTTAATAACCCTTGTAATATTTCTTTCCCAAAGCTTTTCTATAAATTCTTCTTTAAAGCCTTCTCTTTCAAGAGCCTCTAAAAGTTTGTCCATTTCTCCTATATTAGCCATTTCAAGAGTACTATCTACCCCATCAAAATCTCCACCTAAAGATAGAACATCATCTCCACCAACATTTCTTATATATCTTATATGGTTTACGATATCTGATACTTTACTTATATTATCATTTCTATCACTTAAAAATCTTCCAAAGTAATTAATCCCTATAGTTCCACCTGCATTTGCAATTGCCTTTATCATATCATCTGTTAAATTTCTTGGATGACTAGCAAGTGTTCTTGCATTTGAATGAGATGCTACAAATGGTTTTTTAGAATATTTTACAACATCCCAAAATCCACCATCTGACATATGAGATACATCAACTAACATTCCAAGCTCATTCATTCTTTCAACTGCTTCTATACCTTTTTTCTTAAGACCTTTATTCATAAATTTAGGATTACAATTAGGATAACAAAGTTCATTTTCATGGTTCCAGCTAAGGGTTATAAGTCTAACTCCCTTGTTATAAACCTCTTCAATCCTTTCAAGTCTCCCCTCTATTGCTCCACCTTCTTCTATAGTTAAAAATGCAGACATTTTATTTTCTCTAAAGTTTTTCTCCATTTCATCATAGTTTCTTGCCATAACTATTTTATCTTTATTTTCATTTAAATTTTCTATTAAAGTATTATACATTAAATTAAAATATTCATACGGAGCTTGTTTTATCTTTTTTAAATAATCAAACTCTATAAATAGCGCAAAAAATTGTGCTTTAGCCTTTGCTATTTCTAGTTTTCCTAAGTCCACATGTAAATCACTTTTTCTTAAACTCATTTTTTCTTTTACTAAATCGTCATAACTTGAATTGGTTGTTCCATCATTTTGAAAAGAATGTCCTTTACTATTTGTATGTATAAGACTTATTGTGTCACAGTGCATATCTATAAGATTCATATATAAGTTCCCCCTAATATATAATTTATTTATAATTTGTTAACGTATTTATTTTTCTATTTAATTATACAACTAAATATAGGTTATATATACACTTTAAAATAATTAATAATCATATCTTCCAACATTAAATAATTTTATATCTTCATCTACTTCTCCTAGATACATTTTGCTAAGAAATATCCCACCTAAAATAGCAAAAAGAATCCCATTTGCCCCATACCCTAAATTAAACCAAAGTTTTTCATTCTTTGGATCTTTACCTATGAAACCTAAATTATCCTGAGTTGACGTAAATGCTCCACAGTATTTATAAGCAAATTCTATATCTTTTATGTCTGTAAAAATACTCTTTAACCTTTGTTCTAATATATTATATTTTTCTCTAGCCACTTTTTCACTATTTATATTCTTTAAAAAATCAACATCTTCTCCGCCTATTATAAGTCTATTATCCATAGTTTTTCTTATATAATTATATGGAACATTATTATCTCTAATTAAGGTTCCATTATAAATTTTTTCCAAATTATCTATAGGTTTTGTAACTATATTAAAGGCTTCTGTAGTAGTTCCAAATTTTCTATCTGTAAAAAGATTTGTATTATATCCTGTAGCTACTATAACTATTTTTCCCTTTACTTTATGATCATATCTAGTTAAAACATCCACTCCTTCTTTATTATATTTAACATCTACAACCTCAGTATTTTCATAAACTTTTAATCCTTTTTTAATTGATACATTTAATAACTCATTTGCAAATTTATATGGATCTATTTCAGCTCCACCGCTTTTAGATAAAACTCCTGCTTTTAAAGAAAATCTAAATGGATTATTTTCCTCAGTTATATATTCTACAGGAAATCCATTTTCCTTTCTTATTAGATATTCTGCTTTTATTTCTTCTATATCTAAAATCTTATCTGAGTAAAGTAATGCATCTCTCACCTTATAATGAAAATTATTTCCATACTCATTTGCAAATTCTTTTATCTCATTTAGAGCCTTTAAGCCTAGCTTATAAGATTTTATTATATTTCTACAAGTAGTATACTCTTTTAACACATTTGCTGTACTATCTAATTCATATTGTAAAAGTGCAGTAGTGATGCTTGTACTTTCATGCCCAATTATATTTTTCTCTAATATAACAGAGTTTATATTATTTTTAGAAAAATAGTAGCCAAGTATACTGCCTGTAACACCACCTCCTACTATAATAACATCAGTTTCAATATCCTCAGTTAAATAATTGTACTGTTTTTCTATACTATTGATTTTAGTAAAATAAGGCTTCCCTTTAACAAATTCTAAATTCATATTACACCTCTCCATAATTATAATTAAAATCTATATTTAAAAATATTATTCCCTAAGGTAATTATTTAATACCATAGTTAATTTTATAAATTTTAAATATTTATTTCATTATTGTTTAATACTAATGTTAAAGGTTTATACTATATTTCATAATTAAACTATAGAAAAACAAATACTAATTTAACAAAATATTTTAAAACTTTAATTAATACAACTAATTATAAGTACACTCATCACACTTTAAGGAGGTTTTTATGGTTACTTTCAAAAAAATTTTAAGTCTTTTAGGTGCCATAGTAGGAATACCACTGCTTCTTTATTCTTTATTATATTTAGCTAATTTTATTATTTTATATTTTTATATTGTATTTGAAAGAGTAACTAATTTATCTTATTTAGATGAAGCTTTAAATAACACGGCTTATATAGGTACACTAATTGGAGAAGGCTTAACTGTTTTAATACTTTTTATTATATTTCTCTTTAGTGCTAAAGGATTAATTGAAAGATGCCACTTTAAAAAAATCAATGGTAAGAAAATACCCTTTATAGTTTCCTTAACAATAGGACTTAGCTTGTTTTCTATACTTTTTGTAATACTTACTCAAAGCTTTTTTCCAAGCTATAAAACTGTTGAAAATACTATGAATGCAGCTAAAAACTCTTACATAGAAATGCTAGTTGTTCTTTTTATAGGGCCTATATTTGAAGAGATTATATTTAGAGGTGCTATATTTTCTATTCTAAGAAATAACATTCCACTTATACCTTCAATTATAATTCAAGGTATATTATTTGGGCTTCTTCATGGTAATCCCCTTCAAGGGATTTATGCCTTTGCTTTAGGTGTTGTTCTTTGTCTTATTTACCTCTATACTGGAAGTATTTTAGGTGATATGCTCTGTCATATAATCTTTAATTTTTTAGGAACTGCCATACTACCTATACTTTTTGCTATTTTTCCTAGTATATTAATGCTTATAATTTTAGGTATTTTATTTTTAGCTATTGCCTTTTATTTTTATAAAAAAACAACTTTTTCAAAAATATAATAAAATGATATTAGAACCCCTTTGCCTAATTAAACTAATTTAATTGCTAAACATATTTTAAATCAATATTTATTTAAAACATAGCAAAAAAATACCTAGGAAATACATATCTCCTAGGTATTTTAAAACTCTATATAATTATTTTATTAAATTTTCACCAGTCATTTCAGAAGGTACACTAAGTCCCATAACTGTAAGCATTGTTGGTGCTATATCAGCTAATTTTCCTTTAGATTTTAATTCTTTTCCTTCTGAATCTTTTGAAATCCAAAGGAAAGGAACCTCATCAGTTGTATGAGCTGTCATAGGATTTCCTGTTGAATAGTCTATCATAACTTCAGCATTACCATGGTCTGCAGTTACAAATACTGTTCCGTCTTTTTCAAGAACTTTTTCAACTACTTTTCCAAGACAAGTATCTACAGTTTCTATAGCTTTAACAGCAGCTTCCATAACTCCTGTATGTCCAACCATATCTGGATTTGCAAAATTTAATATAACCATGTCATATTTGTCTTGATCTAATCTATTTATTAATTCTTCAGTAACTTCATTTGCACTCATTTCTGGTTTTAAATCATAAGTTGCAACTTTTGGAGAAGATATTAATGCTCTATCTTCGTTAGTATTTGGTGCTTCGACTCCACCATTAAAGAAGAATGTAACGTGAGCATACTTTTCAGTTTCTGCTATTCTTAATTGGTTTAAACCATTTTTAGCTACATACTCTCCTAAAGTATTAGTTAATTGTTCTGCTCTATATGCTACATCAACATTTTGTAATGTTTTGTCATATTGAGTCATTGAAACAAATACTAAGTTAAGATTTGGTCTTTCAAATCCAGCAAATTCCTTATCAGTTATAGCTCTTGTCATTTCTCTAGCTCTATCTGGTCTAAAGTTAAAGAATATAACAGAATCTCCATTAGTTATTTTAGCTATTGGTTCCCCATTTTGTTCTATAACACATGGTAAAACAAAT
Source organism: Clostridium perfringens (assembly GCA_030526875.1). Taxonomy (GTDB): domain Bacteria; phylum Bacillota; class Clostridia; order Clostridiales; family Clostridiaceae; genus Sarcina; species Sarcina perfringens_A. The sequence continues at coordinate 13,426 of JAUNBX010000056.1, forward strand.
TCATCTGATTTATTATCATGATATGAGTTTTCCATACATTCTACAGCTGAAGAAGCTTTTTGTCCTTCTCCTAAAACCATAGCATTATATGCAAGTTGAACTCTTTCCCATCTATTATCTCTATCCATTGCATAATATCTACCACTTATAGTAGCTATTTTACCTACACCAATTTCTTTCATGTAGCTTTCTAATTCTTTAACAAAATCTATTCCTGAGCCTGGTGCAACATCTCTTCCATCCATGAAGCAGTGAACATAAACTTTGCTTAATCCTTTTTGTTTAGCTAAATCTAAAAGTCCTTTTAAGTGATCTATATGAGAGTGAACTCCCCCATTTGATAAAAGACCCATTAAATGTAGCGCTGTATCATTTTCTTTAGCATTTTCAATAGCTTTGCATAATGCGTCATTTTTAAAGAAGTTTCCTTCTTTAATTTCTTTAGTTATTCTTGTTAACTCTTGATATACAATTCTTCCTGACCCTATATTTAAATGTCCAACTTCTGAGTTACCCATTTGTCCTTCTGGAAGTCCAACTTCTAAACCTGAAGCTTCTAACTTTGTGTGTGGGTATTTTGTAAAATATTTATCGTAATTTGGCTTTTTAGCCGCTTCTACTGCATTTCCATCTTGTTTTGGAGCTATTCCAAAGCCATCTAATATCATTAATAATACTGGTTTTTTAGTCATATTAATCCTCCAAATTTTATATTTAACTTATTAAAATTATACTGTATTTTAATAGAACATTGCTTCTAGATAAAGATAAAGCACCATTTTTATAAGCAGTTTTATAAAAAAATATTAAAAATTTTTTATAAATTACCTTAATTCTTAACCTATCTAAAATGAACATCTATCTAAAATACAGATTAAAATAAATTTTTTATCTATTATTTTAAAAAGATAATTTTTCTTCTTTTTATATGCTTGTTTAACAAATTTATTATACTATATTTTAAAAATTCAAACAACTATCATAGATATTATTAAACATTTTCAAAAAAATTTATTTAAATTGAATATTTTTCCTATTAACACTTAAAAAAAGCTATACCAAAATAGATTTTTCTTTCTGATATAGCTCTTAATTTATTTTTTATTTATTAGAAATTAACTATTTGTGAGAAGTCAGAAGCTTTTAAGCTAGCTCCACCAACTAAAGCACCATCTATATCTGACATAGCCATTTGGTTCTTTATAGTGTTTGGCTTAACTGATCCACCGTATTGAATTCTTACTTTATCAGCAACTTCTTTTCCAAACATTTCTGCAACAACGCCTCTTATAGCCATTATTGTTTCGTTTGCTTGCTCATCTGTAGCAGTTTTACCAGTTCCTATAGCCCAGATTGGTTCGTAAGCTATAACAACTTTTTCAGCTAATTCTTTTGATAATCCTTCTAAATCAGCCTTTATTTGAGCTCCAACAACTGCATTAGTTGTTCCGTTTTCTCTTTGTTCTAAAGTTTCTCCACAGCAAAGTATTGGAGTTATGTTGTGAGCAAA
>JAUNBX010000009.1:0-32023 GCA_030526875.1 Clostridium perfringens
CCTCAAGCGACTTAATCAGTTTAACATCTCTTTAAACATTTGTCAACAAGTTTTTCAACATTTTTTGTTGTTTTTTTAATTTCATTTAATTAATTTATTCTTGCGACAGGTGTTATCTTATCATAGAAAACTATGCAAAAACTTTATATCTATACTCTTTTATATTAAATTATCCTTCTTTTTCTATATAATCATGCTTTTTTCTTTATTTTTCATTACTTGATACGCCAGGATTAGTATACTTTAACTTATTGATTTAAAATATTACAAAAGCTACTTTTAACAGAGTTTATTGATAAAAAACAAAATTAGGTTATTTTATTTTTTATCATATAAGCATAATTATTCAAGAAATGTTAGAGAATTTTATAAACAAAATATTTTTAAATTAAAATTGCTCTTATTTGAAAATTATTTTTATGGGAGTTGAAAATAGATTCTATGAAAATCCTTATCTATTTATGAGTATACAAACTATATATTAAAATGGCTGAAAAAAATTTAAAGTAAGTATCTTTAAATGTTAAAAGAATAAGCTTTAAGAATAATCATATCTAATAATAAATTATTTTTTAAATTTAATAGCTTAATAATTTACTGTAAAGATATAAAAGTTTCTAGCTTATTCTTTTAACTGTTTTGTCTAAATAGCGTTATTTCTTAGTGTTTAATTCTAACCCTAGTCTTTTTATTAGTTCTTTATCATCTTTTATTTTGTTACCACAAGTAGTTAAAAGATTCCCTGTAATTGTTGCATTAGCCCCTCCTCTAAAAGCCCTTTCGCCAAAGCCTTTCATATAGTTTCTTCCTGCTGCAAGTCTTATTTGGGCTTTAGGGTTTACTAATCTAAACATTGCTATTGTCTTTAATATCTCTTCTTCTGTTAATTTGTTTACATTTTCTAACGGAGTTCCTTTAATAGGCATAAGGACATTTATAGGAATTGATACAACATCTATGTCTCTAAGCTCTATTGCCATATCTACTCTATCCTCCCTACTTTCACCCATTCCAATTATTCCACCTGAACAAACTTCAAGTCCTACTTCCTTTGCATATTTTATGGTTTTTATTCTATCTTCATATGTATGAGTAGAACATATATCTTTATAATAATTTTTTGATGTTTCTATATTATGGTGATATCTTTTAACGCCAGTTGATCTTAAATTCTCTAGAGCTTTTTTTTCAATTATTCCATGAGATGCACATAGATTTATAGATGTTTCTTTATTTAATTTAGTATAAAAATCTAATATCTTATTAAAATCCTCACCACAAAGACCTTTTCCTGATGTAACTATTGAAAATCTATCTACATCTTCATTTTGATTTTCTAGAGCACTTTGTAAAATAGCTTCATAATCCATTAATTCATATTCATTTATTCCAGTATTAAAATGTGCTGATTGAGCACAGTATTTACAGTTTTCAGAGCACCTACCACTCTTTCCGTTTATTATTGAACATAAATCTACTTTGTTTCCCACACAACCTTCTCTTACTTCATCAGCAACACTTAATAAATCATCTAAGTCTTCATCATAAAGTTTTAATGCTTCTTCTCTTTTTATCTTATATCCATTTATAATTTTCTCTTTTAAACTATTTAAAAGTTTCATATAACGTCTCCTCTTGATATTAACTGTTAAAGATTCCTGATTTTCTAAGCTTTTTAATTATACTAGGAGTTAATATACTAATAATTATATTTAAGAATATATCTCCTGGTAAAAATGGAACAACTCCTACTAACATAGATTGTCCAACTGTCATATTTACACCTAAATACATATTTTCAATAAGCATAAGATATATAACTCCAAAAAAGTATATAACCATTAACCCTACAGTAGTTGATATAAATACACTTACAAAGTTTAATTTTTTAAATCTAGTTACTACTAATCCTATTATATAAGCACCTATAATAAAGCCTATCAAATAACCAAAGGTTGGCTCAAATATATACTGTGGTCCGCCACCCTTTGTAAACACAGGTATACCTATTAATCCTATAATCACATATAGAAGTTGTGACCTCATTCCATTTCTTCTACCTAAAAGTATTGCACTTAAAGCACAAAATAAATATTGCAGAGTAAATGGAACATAAGGAAGAGGTATTCTAATAAAGGCTCCTATTGCAGTAAGAGCTGCAAAAAACGCTATTAATACTAATTCCTTCGTTGTTGTTCTCATAAAATTCTCCTAAAATACTTTAAATCTAATATAGTTTTACAATCAAAATATTTAGCAATTAACACTCCTCTTAAATTCAAATAAATAATCTTTCAATATGATTTAAATATTATTTATTAGGATTAGAATAGTTAAATACCCTAATCCTATATAAATTCTATGTTTATAAATAATCTTTAACTAAATCTTTAACTACTTCTGATGCTATTATCATTCCTGCAACTGGTGGTACAAATGCTATACTACCTGGAATTTGTCTTTTTGCAGTACATTTTTTTGTTCCTCCTGTACATACACAACCTGTTTTACAAGTTACAACATCTTCTACTTTAGGTTTTCTTGGTATCTCTTCTGAGTAGACTACCTTTAAACTTTTAACTCCTCTTTTTTTAAGTTCATATCTCATAACTTTTGCAAGTGGACAAACCTTTGTTTTATATATATCAGTAACTTTAAATTCTGCTGGATTTAATTTATTTCCTGTTCCCATAGAACTTATTAAGCTTATCTCTTTATTTTCGCAGTAAACTGCTAATGCTATTTTAGTTGAAACAGTATCTATTGCATCTACTACGTAATCAACATCATCTGGTATTATATTTTCTAAATCCTCAGGCTTTACAAAGATTTGTTTAGTTTCAACTATACAGTCTTTATTTATTGATAATATTCTTTCTTTCATAACATCAACTTTATTTTTACTTATTGTGCCGTAGGTTGCATGTATTTGTCTGTTTAAATTAGTTAGACAAACAGTATCATCATCTACTAATATTAGATTTGAAACCCCAGATCTAACTAATGCTTCTACAGTGAAACTTCCTACACCACCAATACCAAAAACCATTACTTTACTTGTCTTTAATTTATCTAAAGCCTCTTTTCCTATTAAAAGCTCTGTTCTAGATAACGAATGTTGTGCCATATAGAATTTTCTCCTTTTCTTATAAACAAATTAAAATTTATATATAATTATAACACTTAGTTTTTATTTATAAACTATAAAATAAAATTTTAATATGTATATCATAGATTCTCATTATTTTAAATAAACATATTAATGATAACAATTAATTAATTGAGGATTTTATGAACTTTTTTTCAAAACTTAATATTTACAAAAGGATGAATGAAGGACAAATAAATATATGCAGACTTTCTGTTATAGGGATTGTACTTATAATTTTGTTTAATGATTATTTATCAGCAATACTAAACATAATAGTTATTAAATCATTGTTAACCCTAAACATATTATCAATCCAAAGCGCTCAGTATGCCTTAGTTAGATTTTTAATTGAGTTTATAACCACTACAATCTCACTAGGAACAATATGCGGTATTTTAGTTGCTATCAATAAATACTCCAAAAAAACTTATAGCAATCTTGATACACCTCGTGCTGTTAAACTTAAATATGGTTACTACTATGGAGCTTTAGTAATAATAGGATTTAGGGTTTTTTTTGAAGGGTCAGTAAGTCATGTAACAAAATTAATTCCTATGCCAGAAAATATATCTAATGCTTTTGAAGCTATGAGTTTAAGCCCTATTTATTTATTATTAACAGTTTGCATCTTTGCCCCTTTTATTGAAGAGTTTGTATATAGGGGATTATTTTTAAATGGCTTATTAAAAATGCACCCTAAACATCCTTACTTCGCTATATTTTTATCTGCTTTAATATTTGCAATTGCTCATAGAAACATTCCTCAAGGAATAAATGCTTTTTTACTTGGACTTTTCCTTGGAACTGTGTATTATAAGACACATTCCTTATACCTTTCTATTTTCATGCACTTTATTAATAACCTTTGTGCACAATTTATGGGATTATTATCTTTAGGTACAGTATCAATAATAGTTCAATCGATTATTTATACTATCTTAGGGCTATACTTAATATATAGAGGTTTAAGAGGGTTAGACGTAATAATTTAAACTAACTTTTTCTAAATTCTTATAAAAAACTGTTAGTAAAATCTCTTTTGCTATATAATAGGCATTGGAGATTTTATTATATACATAATTTTAAGGAGGACTTTCTAATGATATTAGGTATTATTAGTGCAATGAGCGAAGAGCTTGAAATTCTTTTAAAAGACATGAAAATAGATAGCAAAGAAACTAAGGCTAACATGACTTTCCATAGAGGAACTGTTTGGAATACAGAAGCAGTTGCTGTAGTTTGCGGAATAGGTAAAGTTAATGCTGCTGTTTGTGCACAAATTCTTATAAGTGAATATAAAGTTGATAAAGTGATAAATGTTGGAGTTGCAGGTGGAGTTGGTAAAGAAATCTACCCTGGAGATGTTGTTATTGGAGATAACTTAGTTCAATATGATATGGACACAACTGCTTTTGGTGATCCAGTTGGCCAAATTCCAAGATTAGATACATTTGATTTTAAATGTGATTCTGAGTTAGTTTCTTTAGCTAAAGAAGCTTGTAAAGAAAATGGAGATATAAAAAGCTTTGTTGGTAGAATAGTTACAGGAGACCAATTCGTTGCAGATCCTGCAAAAGTTAAATGGTTTGATGAAGAATTCTCTGCATTAGCTTGTGAAATGGAAGGTGGAAGTATAGCTCAAGTTTGCTACCTTAATAAAATACCATTTGTTGTTATAAGATCAATTTCCGATAACGCTAATAATGGTGCTCACATGGACTTTGCTGAATTTACTGCTATAGGAGTTAAAAACTCAACTTCTATATTAAAATCTATGGTTTTAAAAATGAACTAATTTTAAAAATGCATTTATGTTGATATTAGAAATTCCTAATATCAACATTTTTTATTTAGTTTCTATTTCAATGCAATATAGATTTTAAAAAATTTTAAATAAACATTTATAAGGTCACACTTCTTTAAAGGAACATCCTTATTTAAAATAAATATCATATTAAAAGGAAACTCCTATTGACTAAATAGTAAGATAAAATTTTATTTTAAACTATGAATAAAAAGCCCACTCCTTAACTTTGGCTCAAACCAAGTAGATTTAGGTGGCATGATAAAATTATTATCTGCAATTTCTATTATTTCTCCTATTGACGTTGGATACATTGAAAAGGCTACTTTAAAATTATTATTTACCATATTTTCAAGTTCACTTAGTCCTCTTATCCCACCTATAAATTCTATTTTTTCATTTTCTCTGGGATTATCAATTCCTAAAATAGGCTTAAGTATATTATTTTGAAGAATAGACACATCTAAACTATTTACCACATCCAAATCTTTAGTAACCTCTTCCTTAACCTTTAACTTATACCAAGCACCTTCTAAATACATACCAAATTCGCCTTTTTCTTTTGGTTTACACTTCACATTGTCCTTTAGCTTCTCTATATAAAACTTCTCTGATATTTTCCTAATAAGTTCATCCTTATTATAATTGTTTAAGTCTTTTACAACTCTATTATAATCTAATATATTTAGCTCATTAGCTGGGAACGCAACCCCTAAGAAATAGTTAAATTCTTCGCTACCATTAAAATGTTTATTCTCTTGTCTTCTTTTCAATCCAACTTCTACTGCTGAAGCTGCTCTATGATGGCCATCTGCTATATAAATATCATCTATTCTTGAAAATATATTTATAATATTTTCTATTATATTCTCATCATGTATTTTAAAGCATTCGTGTCTTACTCCATCATCAGATATAAAATCATAAATACCATTCTTTTGTATACATAGATTTACTATATCTTTTAAATACCTATTTTCTTTATACGCTAAAAATATAGGCCCAGTATTTGCATCACAAATATTAACATGGTTTATTCTATCTAATTCTTTTTTCTTTGTTGTATATTCATGTTTTTTTATATTGTTGTTTAAATAATCATCAATAGAAAAACATAAAACAATCCCTCTTTGAGTTTTCCCATTCATTGTTTGACTATAAATGTATACACATGGCTTTTCGTCCTTAATTAAAACTCCTAAGTCCATCATTTTATTTAAATTTTCTTTAGCTTTTCTATAAACTTTATCACTGTATACATCTATATTTTTATCCAAATCTATTTCTGCCCTATCTACATGAATAAAAGAATATTTATTTTTACCTTTTTCTAAAGCTTCTTCATAGGTTACAACATCATAAGGAAGCTCTGCCACATATCTTGCTAATTCTTCTTTAGGCCTTATAGCATTAAAAGCCTTAACTTTAACCATTTTTAGTTCTCCCTTTATCTTATAAATTAAACTTACTTTTTATTATACTTATTATTTCCTCACCTATTTTTTCCTGTGCTTCTTTAGTTGAAGCTCCTACATGGGGACTTAAACTTAAATTCTTACAATTTAAAAGTTCCTTATTTTTAATTGGTTCACTAGAAAAAACATCAAGGCCTGCCCCTAAAATTTGTTTATGATTTAAGGCTTCTATTAATGCCTCTTCATCTACAGTTTTACCTCTTGAACAATTAATTAAAAATGAATCTTTTCTCATCTTTCTTAGTTCATCTTTTCCTATAATAATTTTATCTCCTGATACATTTATTGATAAAAAATTTGAATTTTTTAGTACATAATCAAAATCTTTAAAATCACCATATAACTCATCTACCTCCCCTAAAATATCATAGTATATTATATTCATACCTAGTGCTTTTCCTCTTAATGCTAATTCTTTTCCTATTCTACCCATACCGAGTATTCCAAGTGTTTTACCTAGTATTTCTACTCCTAAGTATTCTTTTTTATTCCACTTATCCTCTCTCATAGTTATATTAGACTGGTTTAAAAATCTAGCTAGTGAAAACATGTGGGCTAAAACCATTTCTGCAACTGATACTGAACTTGCACATGGAGTATTAACTACATCTATACCCTTTTCTTTTGCATACTTTACATCAATATTATCAATACCAACCCCACATCTTATTATTAATTTTAATTTTTTATTTTCTAATGCCCTATCAATAATATTTTCCCTAATTTTTGTTGCTGACCTAACTAAAATTACATTAAAATTTTTTATCTCATCTTTTAAAGTCTTCTCATCATAATGAGTATCTATTACCTCTATACCTAACCTCTCTAACTCATCTTTAGCTTTTGCTTCTATACCGTCATTTGCTAACACCCTAATCATAAACTCTCTCCTTAACACTAACTATTTTGGATATTTTTATATAAAAACTAAATTTTTCAAAGTTAATTAATTTATTAATTCCTTTTAAAAACAATTATTTAAATCATATTTTAATCTTAAAATTTAAGTTAGTTTCAAAATATCATTAATATTTTCTAATAGGTCATTTAAATCATTTATTGTACAATCAGCCATATGAGCTATTCTAAATGTCCTATCTTTTAAAATTCCATAACCATTAGATATTTGAAAGCCTCTTTTTCCTAGTTCATTATTTAAATGAGTAAAATCTATATTTCTTGTATTTTTTATTGCAGTTACAGTATTTGATAAATACTTTTCATCTGCAAAAAGTTCAAAATACTTCTTTGCCCAATCTCTTGTTATTTTAGCCATATCTTTATGTCTATTAAATCTATTTTCTACTCCCTCATAATTTATAATATAATTTAACTGATAATCTAAAGCATACATATGAGATATAGATGGTGTTGATGGATACTGATAATCTTTTTTCTTAATATATTTATATAAAGCTAATAAATCAAAATACATACCCCTAAATGGAACTTTTTCAGCTCTCTTTATTGCCTTAGCTGAAAATGTACAAATTGCCATACCAGGAGGAAGCCCTATACACTTTTGTGAAGAGGTTATAAGTATATCAATTCCAAGATTATCAACCTCTAGTTTGCTTCCTGCTGCAGAGCTTACTGCATCTACACAAAAAATTACATCAGGATATTTCTTTACTACCTCTGAGATTTCTTCTATAGGGCTCATTGCCCCTGTTGATGTTTCATTGTGAGTAATTGTTATTAAATCATACTTTCCTGTTGATAAAACTTTGTCCACATCTTCTTTAGTAAAAACTTCTCCCCAAGATTTTTCAAACTTATCAGCTATAACATCATTATTTATAGCCATCTCATACCACCTATTACCAAAAGCTCCTATTGAAAATACAGCAGCTTTTTTTAATGTACAACTTCTAATAGCCCCCTCCATAAGCCCACTTCCTGAGCTTGTGGATAATAGTATTTCCTCTTTTGTATAAAATAATTTTTTTAACTTATCAGTAATACTTTTTTGCAAGATAGATGAATCCTTACCTCTATGTCCTATTAAAGGTAATGCCATTTGATTTAAAACCTCTTGTCTAACTTCTACAGGTCCTGGTATAAATAATTTTTTATGCATACTATTTCTCCTTAAATTTCATTTTATAATTATATGCTTTTAATCTTTTTTCTATTAACTAAAGAAAAGTTTTATCTTATAATATAAAACTCAATCCATGAAGTTTTTTATTCTATAAAGGAAAATAAACCTTAAACTTAAAGCTTAAGGTTTATTGTTTATATTTCACTTATATTTTCTATAACATTGTTTTTAAACTCATTTTCACACTGGCCTCTTTTTGAGTTTAGGCAATTACTACAACTTTTATTAGAAACTCTACTAGATACCACTCCACTTATTACAGAGGGGAAACTAAAATTTTCACATCCCTTAGCCATTTCTACAAATTGTTGCTCTTTATCCATAAAATACACCTCTTTTAAACAAATAATAAAAGTAGACACACTTTATTATTTACCTAAAAGAAAAATTTATTCTTTAATAATTATCGCTGTCTTCCCAAACTAAAACTGATTCAGTCTCTCTACAGTATTTTACACAAATGCATTGCCCTAAATTTCTAGGACATATTCTACATAAACAATTCTTTTCTGTTCCATCACATTTATTCTTCTTAAAATCTATACAATACTTACAATTTAAAGCTGTTCCTATGCTCATAATAATATTTCTCCTACTTAACATTATTAGATTCTTGCTTCTAATAACTATTAGAACCTAAATTTATTCTACTACATAGGAATTATTAGTCAATGTTATAGATTCAATTTAACTTTTACCTCTTATAATATCTTCTTTTAGAAAATCTACTAACTTCTCATTATCCACAGTTACTTCTATATCCTTATTACTAAGGATTTCATTTTTTAAACTTTTATCTTTATTATCTAAAACGTAGTCTAGCTTTTCCTCGTTTATTAAACATTCATCTAACTCATCAAAAGAAAAATCTTTTATCTTCTCACAATCCTTTATTTCATTTCCCAAACCTATCGGTTTGAAAACTAATGTTCTGTCTAAAATTTCTTTATTCTTAATAATTATATCTTTATTGGATTTAACCTCATTTAAAGTATGATTTCCATCTAAATTCTTACCACTTTGCTTGACTTCTGGTAAAATTTCTCCTTTGCTAGGAGTTTTATTTGAATCAAATACTTTATTATTTTTCTTATTTAAATAATATTTATTTAACTTAAAGTAAATAAATATTGAAATAGTTACTTGTGCTAAATTAATGATTAATAAACCATTATCATAATCAACTAAAGAAAAACTTATTAATAACAGAAATCCTATTAAAAAAACAAAATATCCTAACATTACTGCAATTGATAAATAAAACGCTTTTCTAAAACTATTACTAATATAAAATTCTTTAATGCTCTTTTTATCTAAGCTCTTAATTAAATTTTTAAGATTATAGTACATAAAGGAAACTATAATACCTAAGACCAAAATTGTTCCTATATTTGTTAATATATTAAAAGTATACAGGTAAGAAAAATCATAGAATGGTACCATTATTGGATTGTATAGACTGTATATCAAACTTAATAAATTACCAATAAAAGCTATTTTTTCACTTATAAATAAAGTTCCTGTACTTAAAACTAGATTTAACATAGCAAAAATAAGGCAATAGGCCAAAGTTCCACAAAAGAAATCTCTAATGGCAACATAACTTATTAATACTAGCAAATATACAATAGAAACAACTAAAGTCATATATATTAGTGATAAAAGAAGGTTAATTCCACCAATATTAAAGCTAGATATTAAAGTTTTCTTAAAAATAAAATATAATAGTGTTTTTATAATTAAATTTAATGTAGTAGATATACAAATTACTTTACTTATAAATTTTAATTCTTTTATAAGTATACTTTCACTCTTTACTTCAGCTTTAACATAATTTCTTAAAATAAATTTTTTCTTTTTTAAAATCATATATGTAAAATAACCTAAAGCAATATATAAAAAAGCTACATCTAAAATAGACAGTGAAAAACCCTTTTTTAATACGTAATCTTTACCAAATCCTACCTCTCCATTAAATAGTGTAGTAATAAGACTTAAATTCCCCATAATTACAAACATAATAATTGTTGCTACACCTGAATATATTATGATTTTTTTATTTGAATTTTTATTCTCACTAATTATGTTATCCATCCCTACAAAATCTCCTAAATTAAACAAAATTAATATATTTATTTATAGTATTTTAAAAATATATTTATGAATAATTTTAACATATTAGTAACATTTTTATTCACTTTCCATATAATATTATTAAATATATTTACTCCTCCCGATATTATAGAAAAAGCAGGTAGCAAATTTTCATTTTACTACCTGCTTTTATTATCTTATGAAATTTTGAAACACTATAAGAAATAGTATACCTGGTATTCCAAATACTCCAGCAATAATTGCTGTAAGTAGATTTATCCCAACGCTTATACCAAAGTATGCTCCAAAGTAATTTACAATCATTAGGAGTATGGCACCTAAAACGCTATTTATCATTAACCCAGCTATTTTCTTTATAGACCCAAATATTAGTCGTAAAAGTATAACAGCTAATATTAATCCTATAAGTATCATTAAAATGTCTTGAAGTGTTAATGAATTAATGTTCATATAATCCCCGAAGCTATGTCAAATTAATAGCAACGGTTCACCCCCCTTTTATTATTTTAGATAACATTATACCATTGTCTCTAATATATTCTATAATTAATTTTTTGTTAAATTTCTTTTCTTCCTTCTAATGCTTTAGATAGAGTTATTTCATCCGCATACTCTAAGTCTCCACCTACAGGTATTCCTGCTGCAATTCTAGTAACTTTTACATCTAATGGCTTTAATATCTTTGATATATACATAGCAGTAGCCTCCCCCTCTATATTAGGGTTAGTTGCTACTATTACTTCTTTTATATTTCCGTTCATTCTTGCAACTAATTCTCTTAATTTAATGTCTTGAGGACCTCTTCCTTGCATTGGTGATATATTCCCATGAAGAACATGATAAACTCCATTATAATCTTTAACTTTTTCCATAGTCATTATATCTTTAGGTTGTTCTACTACACATATTTGTGACTTATCCCTACTTGGATTACTACATATTGCACAAGGGTCCGAGTCCGTAAAATTACCACAAACAGAACAATATTTTATAGTTCCTCTCGCTTTAACTAAAGCACTTGCAAATTCCTCAACTTCATCCTTAGGTAAATTTAATACATGTAATGTCAACCTTTGAGCTGTTTTCTTTCCTACTCCAGGTAACTTAGCAAATTCCTCTATAAGTTTCTCTATAGCAACTGGATAAAAATCCATAATACACCCTCCTAAGTAACTGATAAAACTCCGTTGATAATTCAACAGAGTTTTTAAATCATACTAAATTTATTTCTTTATCTTAGAATAATCCTGGCATATTCATTCCGCCAGTTAATTTACCCATTTTACTTGTTGTTTCTTCTTCTGCTTTAGCTAAAGCCATTCTTACAGCTGTTATAACTAAATCTTCTAACATCTCAACATCATCTGGGTCAACTATTTCTTGTTTTATTTTTAAACTTAAAAGTTCTTTCTTACCATTAACTTTTGCTACAACAAGATCTCCATTTGCACTTCCCTCAAATTCAGTGTTTGCAATTTCTTCTTGCATTTCAGCCATTTGTTTTTGAAGCATTTGTGCTTGCTTCATTAGATTATTCATGTTGCCCATTCCTGGGAATCCACCTTTTGCCATAAATATATCCTCCTTTTAATTAACTCTTTAATTATTATATAGTATTTTATTCTCCATTTCTATATAATAGCCTTTTATTATTAATATGTGCTTTTATATTTTTTATTTACTTATTTTTAAGAATATATTTTAACTATCTTAAATTCTTATTCGTCTAATATCTCTAAATCATCACCTATTTTTTTTATAAGCTCTTGTTCTAGTGACAATTCACCTTTAATATCATTTTCCTTATCTACAATACATCTAAATTTAACTTTTTCTTTTAAAACCTCTGAAAGAACATCTTCAACTAAAGTTTTATATTCAGGTTTTTCCAATCTATCTTTATTAAACTTATATTGTTCTTCATATTCTATTGTAACTACACCATTTTCACAATCTACTGGGTTTCCTGTTCTAAGAGTTGCAAAAACAATCATAGCTCTTCTTCCCTTAATATGCTCTAGGATATCTTTCCAAGCTTTTTTTACATCATCTAATTTTATCTTTGATTCCTTATTGCCTACAAAACTTGTTGAGTTACTTTTTTCTTCTTTCTTAATAGGTATATTAGGACCACCTTTGGATAGATTTTTAGATTTTTCCGCTTTTGTTACTACATTTCCCTCTACACTAGTGTTTATAGCTTTAACCTTAATTGAACCACTTTTTAAAGCTTCCTCTATTTTATTTATTCTAGTTAATAAAACTTCCTTTGATGTATCATATTCAATTTTACACATCTTAATTATTGCAAGTTCAAGGTTAATTCTAGACTGTTTACTAACTCTTAAGCTCTCTTCACCTTCTTGAAGAATTCTAATACATCTCATAATTTCTTCTACCCTAATTCTTGAACTTTGACTTTTAAGCCTTTCAATATTCTCTTCTGAAGTATCTAAAACCTCTTCAGGATTATGAGTTATTTTTATCATTAAAAGATTTCTAAAATGACTCATTAAATCCTTAATAAATATACCCATATCCTTTCCTGACATTACAAGACTCTCAATTATAGTCATTGCTTTTTCTATATTTCTCTCAATAACTGCATCTATTAAATTAAATAAACTATCATTAGCTACAAGACCTAGCATTTTTACCAAACCATCATAGTCCACTTTTTCGTTTCCCATAGATATTGCCTGTTCTAATATACTAAGTGAATCTCTCATTGCACCATCTGATACCCTAGCTATTAAATTGAGACTTCTGTCATCAGCATATATACCTTTTTCAGTGGTAATTTTTCTAAGCCTAGCTACTATTTGTTCTTTATTTATTCTCTTAAAATCAAACCTTTGACACCTTGAAAGTATAGTTATAGGTAATTTTTGAGGGTCAGTAGTTGCTAAAATAAACACAACATTTTTAGGTGGCTCTTCTAAAGTTTTTAAGAAGGCGTTAACAGCTCCTATGGATAACATGTGAACTTCATCCATTATATAAACTTTAAATTTTGCTTCTTGAGGAGGATACTTTACATCCTCTATAATTTCTCTTATTTTATCTACACCATTATTAGAAGCTGCATCAAGTTCAACTACATCAATTGCTAAACCATCATTTATCTTTAAGCACATCTCGCACTCATTACATGGTTCACCCTCTTTAAGATTAAGACAGTTCAAAGCCTTTGCAAAAACCTTTGCTGTAGAAGTTTTTCCCGTTCCTCTAGTCCCACAAAAAAGATATGCATGAGATGTTCTATTATTTAATATTTCATTTTTCAAAGTCGTACTTATATGTTCTTGACCTATAACATCTTCAAAAGTTCTAGGTCTCCATTCTCTATATAAAGCTTTATATGACAAAAAATTCACCTCTCTAAATTCAATTACTTTCTAAACTATAATATAAATTCTAAATTCAATTATATATGATAAAATTAAATAAATAAAATTAATTTTAAGGAGAAATATTATGTTTTCTATAATTGCTGCTCATAGTCAAAATTTAGTTATTGGAAATAATAACTCTCTTATTTGGAATCTACCAAGTGATTTAAAAAGATTTAAATCTCTTACCACAGGAAAAACAATTATTATGGGGAGAAAAACCTTTGAATCTTTACCTAATCTTCTTCCAAATAGATTTCATATAGTACTAACTAAAAACCCTAATAACTTTAAAAATCAAAAGGATGTTATATTTACTAATAACTTAAATGAAATTATATCTAAATTAAAAAATTCTAAAGAGGAAGTTTTCGTAATAGGAGGAGGTGACATTTATAAAATTTTTCTAGAATATACATCAAAAATTTATATAACTGAGGTTCTTAAAGAATTTAAAGGTGATACCTATTTTCCTAAAGTAAATTATTCCTTATGGGAAAAAAACTATGAGAGTAAAACCTTTGAAGAAAACAATACTAAATTTAAATTTAAGGATTTTTCTAGATAAAATAATATCATATAAAAAGAGTAAGAACTTAAAAATAAATTCTTACTCTACAAAATAAACTACTTTTTATCTTTCTTTTTTGAAACTATTATATTAAATATCTTGTTTATAATCCAATAAATACTTACTACTATTAAGATATCAAATATAAAGTTAAATAAATATAATTGTTTTGATGTATCACATCTTCCATTTCCCACAAAAGGCATAGGAAATTGAAGAATTGCTATAACCATTAAACACCATAAAAATTGTATTTTAGCCTTAATTTCTCTACTCTTCTTATTTTTAATATACTCAAAAATAGATACTAAGAAAACTATAATAAATGATGCCATTATAAACAATAAACTCTTAGGTAAATAAGCTTTTAAATCTGACCAATAGGTAAATCTATTAAAAGTTCCTATAGCTTCCTTGCTATAAGAGTAACTATATTTCCCTAAATTATTTGATGTATCTAATGCCATGGTAGCTGTATACTCCATTCCTTTCATTAAGCTTAAAGGATGAGTTAAGTAATATATAGCAAGTTTTGAATTACTCATTTTACTATAAAATACTTCTTCCATATATTCTGTATGAGGTATAAATCCATCTTTATAATCACTTATAACTTGATAGGAATTCGTACCTGAATTTACGGCCATTTTAGGATCTAATCCTAAATCTATTAAGGCTTGTTCTTTTTGTTCCTTGTTACTAGCATTTTCTAAAACACCTGTAAACACAGAATTGTAATGAGTATCATCTCCTATATTTACATGTCTTATATTTATTCCTATAGGATAGGCTATTATAAGAATAAATGCTACTATTAAAACTATAAATTTTTTCTTCCTAACTACTTTTCTATTATCCCATATAATCTTACCTAAAATGAACATTATAACAGGAAGAGCTGATAAAGCCTGCATTTTTGAGCCTATAAAAAGCCATGAACTTATATATACAAAAATTATGTTTCTAAAAACATGTTTATCATCTTTAACAACATATTTTTTATATACATAGTATATATATGATGCTATTAAAAGCATTAGTGTAGTTATCATCATAGGCTCACCATAAAGCGAGTTAAAGAATACTAAATAATTACCATCCAAAAATACAAATAATCCTATTATGGCAAGAACAGTAAACTTAAATTTACTCTTTATATTAAAATATTTTAATATTACCACCATAGAACCTATATATACCACTGCGTAAAGAATAGCTAAATAATTAGACTTAAATATATCACTACCAAATAATTGACAAATTAAACTTACTAAAGTTATAAAATATCCCATACTAGTTGATATAATTGTAAGTCCTATATTGTAAAATGTGTAAGGCATTATTAAGTAATCTGATGTTGTATACTTATAATACCCTATATGATTTAGTATATAATTATCATGAGGTGTTCTAGCTAATCTACAAACATCCATGACCCTTTGGAAATCCCCCTGGTCTGCTACACCTGGATAAGGATATGTAAATAATACATAATAGGTTATACCAATTGCAGCTAAACAAAATAGAATTAGTATAACTCGTCTATACTTTTTATTCTCATTCATATTCTATAACCTTCCCATAAAATTATATGTTGTTATCAAAATTTATTTTTTCTTTAACTAAATATAAAGGTCTATTTTTACTCTCATCATAAATTCTAGCTATGTACTCTCCTATAACACCTAAAGACAATAATTGTACTCCACTAAAGAAAAGTATAACGCACATAGTTGATGCCCATCCCATGCTAGTATTACTTACTATTTTTGTTACTATAGTATAAATTATAAGCAGTATTGATATTCCTATTGTACAGGTACCAAATATAGCAGTTAGTTTAAGAGGCTTTGTAGAAAAGCTAACTATTCCATCAGTTGCAAATTTTATCATCTTTCTTAATGGATACTTAGTTTCTCCTGCAAATCTATCATCTCTATTATATTCTAAAGCAACCTGATCAAAGCCAATCCAACTTACCATTCCTCTTATAAATCTATTTTGTTCTGGCATTTCTTTAAAAGCTTCCACAACTATTTTATCCATAAGTCTAAAATCTCCAGTATCTCTAGGTATCTCTATACTAGACATATAAGATAAAGTTTTATAAAAATATTTAGCTGTTAGAAGTTTAAACTTGCTTTCACCGCTTCTTTTCCTTCTTTTTCCGTAAATAACTTGATGCCCCTCTTTCCATTTTGTAATCATATCAGGTATAATTTCTGGTGGATCTTGTAAATCAGCATCTATTATTACTACTGCATCTCCTTTGCAGTTAAAAAGTCCAGCTGTAACAGCAGCTTGATGACCAAAGTTTCTTGAAAAATCTATAATTTTAACACTTTTATCACTCTTCGCTATACTCTTTAAAATCGATAGCGTTCTGTCCTTACTTCCATCATTAACAAAAATTATCTCGTGATCCATAAAATCAATATTATTAACAACATCTTTTAATCTATGATAACATTCATAAGCTACTAATTCCTCATAATACATAGGTACTATTATGCTTAAAAGTTCTTTTTCCACTTATATCACCTCATAAATGCAATTTTAAAAAAATCGCAAATTTTATATGATTTTAATACAGCTAAAATATATAATACTCTATTATTTTAAAATAATAAATAAAAAACCAGGTAGTTAGCACCAACTCGATGTTAAAATACCTGGTTCTCTTATGCATAACTCCCAATGATTAATTTAATATAACTATCATTGTTTGTTTAATAAATCAATATTTGAGTTGTGCACCCTACTTTGGCAATAATCTATGGCCGTTACCTGTGTAGTTAACTCAAATTAGACTTATCCACGGCACATGAAAGTGACTGCTTATCGCTGCTTCCTTCCGGACCTGACGAGGTTCACAGGCTTCCATCGCGTGGGGCCTAATTCTCAACATCACTTGCACAGGTCGACACCACAGATTAAGACCTGGGTAGGGAATTCAATCCTGCTATAGCGGATTGCAGGTTACAGGGCACCGCTAACTCCCCATCTAGCACAACCTTGGCGGAGAGAGCGGGATTCGAACCCGCGGTAGAGTTACCCCTACACACGCTTTCCAGGCGTGCTCCTTCGACCACTCAGACATCTCTCCATGTTTTATATTCTTTTTTATTTTGCATTAATTTAAATATTTTATTATTAATTTAACAATAATTTTAATATTTACTTACTGCATTTAATTAATTAGCTAGTAATAACTTTAAATTAAATTATTACTTTTTCATTTTATCACATTAGTTTTCATAGTTCAATATAAAGATTTAATTTAATAAATAAATTGTAAGAAAAAATATAATATGTTTAAATATGATAAAAATTAATTTTCTCTATAAATTATTTACAAATTATGTAAATATTTTATATAATTATATTATAATCATTTTTTATGTATATAAAGGGGGTCTTTTTATGTCCAACTCTTCGTTAGGAAATAAAAAAAAGGAGTCTTTAAGCTCTGTGTTTTCAATAAGAATAAAGAGTAGTCAAAAAGAATTACTTAACAAAAACCCTTGGATAAAGAGAGAGATTGAAGATTATATAAGAACTCATTTAGATGGTTTTTCAAATTAATATCTCTATTTTAAATACAATTTTATTATATATTTAAAATAAAATATGTAATACTACAATTCAAAATATTAAATTTTTCTTTTATAGGCAAACATTTTACTAAAGCCTATAGTAAAGTTTTCTCTCCTTACAGCAAAGTTTGGAGAGAAAATTTTAAATTTACCCTAGTAATCTACTTACTAGTCCATTATCTAATATATCTTGTAAATCATTTCTACTTTTATTTACAACTATATGGCAATGTAAATTCAAAGTTTCTATTGTTGTTATATGTTCATTAACTGATCTTTCACTTATTTTATTACATTTATTAAGTATTATAAGATTACTAGCTTGTATACTTGGTAATACTGCTGTAGACATATTTTTAAGCATCATATTTAAAGTAGTTACATCAATTATATTAGTTATATTTCCTATTCTTAAGTAAGGCTTTAATTCCTTGTTATTTAAAATATCTAGTAAGTCATTTATATCTTTAGATACACTACATTCTATAATTATTCTATCTGGATCATAAAACTTTAACAGCCTTAAAATTCTCTCCACATTCATCTCATAATTTATAGAAAAATCCTTAACAGTTATTCGCTTTTTATTTATAAAACCTAAATCTAGAACCTCTTTTCCACTTTCACATTGTATTACAATAACTTCTTCTCTATAACTTTTTCTACTTAATATGGACTTTATTAAACTACTTTTTCCTGAATCTAAAAAACCTGTAACTAAATCAACTGTACACTTTCCCACTATAACTCACCCCACCATTAATAAGCATTTTTAAATGTATATTAAAATTTAATAAATAAAATATATATCGAATAAATTTACATATTATATAATAAATTTATATTCTATTATTTAATTTTTATTACTACAAAAAAGGTTATATCAAAATAATCATTAATTTTGATATAACCTTTTCATACATCTATATTAATTAAAAATATAAGTAATTTAACTTAAGCTATAACTAATGTTTTTATTTTTGAGTCATTATTTAGAAATTCTTTTTGTATACTCTCAAAAGCTTTTTTATATCCATCCTTACCATATTGAAAAGCCAACATTATATTTAAACTAGTTCCAAACCAAATTCTACAAAAACTAGGGTCTAAAACTAATTTCCCATCAGCATCTCCATTAATCTTTATACTCTCTTTATCAGCCATCATTTTTATAAAATGATTAATTAAATTAACTAAAATTTTCCTACCTTCTCCCGGACTTTCTTCTATGATATTGATAAAATAATAAGACCAGACCTTAAGTAAATTCTCATTTATTGAAATTCCATGAACCTTATTACCAATGGTTTTTTTTAAAAAATTATATAAATACGTAGCTACTTTTTTAGAGTTATCATTAAATTTTTGTTCATAAAAATTCATATCATAACCTACCATCATTTCAATTTTTTCCATAAATTATCCCCCTTTTTTTACAGTATATCACAAAAAAGGAGGTCAATAAATTATTTAGTTCTTTTCTTTTTAAAGAAGTTGACTAATATATCGCTACATGGTTTGTAGTTATACCATATTAAATCAATAAAATAAGGAAGATTAACATTTTGAAGTATATTTACTACTGAACCACCAGCCCCTGTAGTATCATCTATTGCTCCTATATGAACTTTAGATATCCTACTTTGAAGTATTGCTCCTGCACACATAGGGCATGGTTCTAATGTAACATACATCTCACAGCCTAAAAGCCTCCAATTATTAAGCTTTTTACAAGCTTCATTTATTGCTAACACTTCAGCATGAGCTAATGGATTTTTTAAAGTTTCTTTAAGATTATGAGCTTTAGCTATTATTTCTCCATTTTTAACTATAATAGCTCCCACAGGAACCTCTCCTAACTTTTCTGCTTTCTTAGCTTCTTCTAAGGCTAAATCCATCAAAATGCTACTCCTCCTAAATTTTAAATATATATTCTTACTTTTATTATCCTATTTTTCTTTATATCTTCAACTATAAATTTTATATTCTTACTCTCTATTTCTTCATTTAATTTTGGAATCCTTCCTAAAATTCCAATTATATATCCTCCTAGAGAATCAAACTCTTCAGATTCAATTTCTATACCTATTTCTTCACTTAAATGGTTAAGCTTTATACTGCCTTCTGCCACATACTCATTTTCTTTTATCTTCCATATTTCATTTTCATGATGATCATACTCGTCCTCTATTTCTCCAACTAATTCTTCAATTAAGTCTTCTATAGTGACAATTCCCGCTGTTCCACCATATTCATCTAAAACAACAGCTATATGATTTCTTGTTTTTCTCATTTCATTTAAAAGTTCTGGTATCTTCTTAAACTCAAAGGTATAGAAAGGTTCTCTTATAAACTTATTAATATCAAAGTTTTCTTTAGAATCATTAAGCAAAACTAAATCTTTAACATTTAGTATTCCCACAACATCATCAATATTTTTATCAAAAACAGGAAGTCTTGAAAACTGTTCTGTTCTTAATATATCTAATATCTCTTCATAATTAGAGTCTTTATTTATACCTACAATATCTAATCTTTGAATCATGATATCCTTAACTTGAAGGTCACCAAATTCAAATACATTATAGATTAATTCTTTCTCCTCTTCTTCTAAGACACCTTCCTCTTCACTTACAACTACCATAGTCTTAAACTCTTCTTCTGTTATAAAAGGTTCAACCTTATTTACATCTCCACCTAAAATTCTTATAAAGACATTAGATATTTTATTACATGTCCAAATAATAGGTGCACATACGTTTACTATTATAGTTATGGTTTTAACCACTTTAAGTGCTACTTTTTCACTGTTTTGTTGTGCTAAATTTTTAGGTACTATTTCTCCAAATAAAAGAACTAACATAGTCATTATAATCGTTGATATAACTACACCATTGCTTCCAAAAAAACCTGCTGCTATTGAGCTTGCCAATGAAGCTGATCCTATATTAACTACATTATTGGCTAAAAGTACAGCTCCTAAAAACTTGTCAGGGTTTTCAATTAACTTTTCTACTGCTTTAGCTCCTTTAACTTGTCCTTCTACCATATGCCTAATTCTTATTTTACTTAACGATAATAATGCTGTTTCTGATGCTGAAAAAAAACCTGATAGTATAAGCATTATTATAAGTATTATTATCTGAAACGTATCAGACTCTCCCAAGAAAACCACTCCCTATTTATTTATATTATATTTTATCTAATATTTAATATTTCTAACACATATTTCAAGTATAATATTAAAAATAAAAATATTATTTGTAAAAAAAAACTCCATATAAAATATGGAGTTTTATTACATGGTATCCCCAGTAGGAATCGAACCTACATCTATCCCTTAGGAGGGGATTGTTCTATCCATTTAACTATGAGGACCTACTATGTATCATTTATAATTTTATAACCTTTAGAATATTATGTCAATATATTATTAAATTATACTTAATAAAATCACTTATAGCAATGAACTTTTTATATCAATATACCATTTAAGTATATATCTGTGAATTGTTCTATTACTTTGTCTATATGAACATCATCCTTATCTAAAAGTTCACGAATCGCTGTAGACATTAAACTTCCATAGAAAATATGAGCCATTAAACCAGTATTTCCGCTTTTTATTTGACCTTTTTCTTGAGCCTCATCTAAAATCAATTTTATTCTATTAATATAAGAATTTACTCTTTCTCTTAACTCTAATTGTCTTTTTTCCGTTCCCCAAAGTTGGCTTAGTATTATACTAAAAAAATCTTTTCTCTCATATAAAAGTCCTAATTGAGTTGAACATATTCCCTTTAATTTTTCAATAGGATCTAAGTCAGAATCTGCAACTTTTCTAAGGTTGTATTCCCATTTCTCAATTCCCCTTTGTATTACAAATTTAAATATATCTTCTTTGTTTTTAAAATTATAATACAATGTGCCTTTTGCAACTCCTGCAACAGCTGCTATTTCATCTACAGTTGCACCAGCATATCCATTTGTTGAAAACACTTTTATAGCAGCAAAAAATATAGCATCTTTAGTATTACTCATAATTAAACTAATCCTCCAAATTATTTGTATATTCTAATAATATATCATTTATACTATTGAAACAACATAAAATTATCCTTCACAAATTATATTTTGCAAATCTTTTTTAAATTTATATTTATCTCCAGTATATATTACAATTTTAATACCCATTTCTTCAGCTCTATTTATAACAACGCTTTTAGAAGGTTCCATAGTTGCTACTAAAATTTTCTTAACACTTGCCCCTCCTAGTTGTTCTGCATATATATCAAGCTCGTTTAAAGCAACCTCATCATATTTCTTTGAATCTTTACAAGATATGCAGATTAAAATTGAATCTTTTACAGCTAAAACATCTAATTCATTTCTAACTTGTGTTTTTTCTCCACTCCAAAGAAAAACAACCCCACTCTTTACTTCATCAATAGCTTTTATTTCCTTTATAATAAGCTTTGTAAATATTTCAAACCATGTTCCACTTTTAAAAATAAAACTCTTTATAAAATCATTCAAAAAAATAATTTTTATATAATTGTCCTCATTAATACATTTTATTTGATTATTTTTTTCTAAGAAGTCTAAACACTTCCTTATTAAAACACTTTCTTCATCATTTAAATAATTAGTATCTATCTTTAATATTTCAGAATTAGAGTTATCATGAATAAATAAATTAGGATCTGTAAGCCTTAATCTGTACTTTTCCCAAATATCTAAATTATCTGCAATAGCTAATGTTATTTTATGTATGATATCTTCATCTAAAGAATTACCAGAATCAATTACAATTGAGCCACCTATACTTTTTATAATATCTTCTATATTAAGGTCATGTAATTTATCATTTCTTATAGTTACTTCATCTAAAGACATATTAATTAATTCCTTATTTTTTATATCTAAAAACTGGCAACTAATTTTATTTTTTAAAGCAAAGGTATACAGAATTAAGATGTCTAAAAATTCTCCTGAAGTTAAATTAAATAATACTTTTTTATTTTTATATCTTATCATTATATTTTCTAAATCAGTAAGGCCTTTCTCATCAATATTTTCTTTTAAAAAAGAGCATGAAAAATTATTATCATAATATTTTTCTATGGAATCTAAAATAGATAAGTCATGGTTTCTATATAAAAATAACACTTCCTTAGGTTTATATTTCTCTGTTAATAAAATTGAAGAATCATTATGATTTCCTATAAGGTTTATTATTAAATCAAAATCCATAATATAATACCTAACTTTCCTTTTTTATATTATTTTTCCCTTACAATTTGTTTATATTCATTTAGGAAATATTAATATAAATAAGTTATAATTAAATAAATTAAACAAGGAGAGTGTGTAAATGAAAAAGAAAAAACTTCGTATCTTTATAGGTATTTTTATAGCTGCAATAATTATTGTTTTAATCACTATTTCTATAGCACTTACAACAAATCCAACACTTACATATTTACAAAATACTGACACCACTATTACAAAAGCTACAAATGCTTTAATTAAAGTACAAGAAAATATATCATTAAACTCAAGTGATGCACTTATATATAATCAGGGAGATGCTTATGAGTATGGACAACAATTTCAAAATATATGGAATGATTATGACCAAAACGATAAAGATACCCCTAGTATAAGTGACTATTATACTAAAGTTCAAACAATAGAAACCCAAGAAAAACTAGCTTATAACCTTTTAACAAGTGGGGTGACATTATACTTAAATGGTAGTACTAGTGATAAAACAACAGGAGTAGCTTATATAGAAAAGGCATATTCAATATTAAATATATTAAATAAAGAGACTGTTCCAAATACAATAAATAATTTTCAAGAAGAAATAAATAAAATACAGACTTAGGGATTTCTAAGTTTGTATTTTTAAATTTGACTGCTTTAAATTTAAAAATAACAGGAATATACTCTGTATCTTCAATTAAATCTTTTAACGTTAATAGAGTTTGACTTTTCTTTATCCTTAGAATATTTTTTAATAGGCACACAAAAGGAGTTCAATTTTCAATGTTGAAAATTGAACTCCTTTTAAATACTGTGGTGCGGCGGAGAGGATTCGAACCCCCGACCAATCGGTTCGTAGCCGACTACTCTATCCAGCTGAGCTACCACCGCATAACAATACTATAATATCATAATTGCTAAAATAAATCAATAAAAGCTGAATTTTTAACAAAAAAAGTTAACGACATATCTTCCTAAAAGTTGATATAAAATAACATTATTATATACTAAATTTAGAGAATTTATATTATTGAACTTTAGCTCATTTTATAGTTAATATTGATTTAGATAAGA
Source organism: Clostridium perfringens (assembly GCA_030526875.1). Lineage (GTDB taxonomy): Bacteria > Bacillota > Clostridia > Clostridiales > Clostridiaceae > Sarcina > Sarcina perfringens_A. The sequence continues at coordinate 24,551 of JAUNBX010000009.1, forward strand.
TTAATAAGTATTTAGTATTTTATTATCTTTTACCTAAATTAACTTCTTAACTTACCTAAAACCAATATTTTATTAAAATCCTTAAAATTATATGAAAATTAATTATTTATTATTATTTTCTTTTACTATATTTAATATTACCTCTACTGCTTTTCTCATAGATTCTACAGGTATATACTCATATTTCCCATGAAAATTCTCTCCACCTGTAAATATGTTTGGTGTTGGAAGTCCCATGAATGATAATCTAGCTCCATCTGTGCCACCTCTTATAGGTTTTACAAGTGGAGTAACATCAGCACTTTCCATAGCTTTTTTAGCCATATCTACAATGTACATTACAGGTTCAACTTTTTCTTTCATATTCTTATAACTATCTTTTATTTCAACAGTTACACGTCCTTCTCCATACTTTGCATTTAATTCTTTTTCTATTTCTTTAAACTTAGCTTTTCTACTTTCATAACCATCTTCAAAGAAATCTCTAATTATAAATACTAGTTTTGTTTCTTCAACCTCACCACACATTGATATAAGATGAGAAAATCCTTCATATTTTTCTGTTTTTTCTGGCACTTCATTTAAAGGAAGCTTTTCTATAAACTCATGTGCTAACATCATTGAATTAACCATTTTATTTTTTGCATAACCCGGGTGTACATTAGTTCCCTTTATTAAAACAGTTGCAGATGCTGCATTAAAGTTTTCATACTCTAATTCTCCAATATGACCACCATCTAAAGTATATGCAAAGTCCGCCTCAAAACCTTCAACATCAAAATGGTCAGCACCTTCTCCAATTTCTTCATCTGGAGTAAAAGCTATTTTAATATCACCATGTTCAATTTCTGGATGATTTATTAAATATTCCATAGCAGTAACTATTTCTGAAATTCCTGCTTTATCATCAGCTCCTAAAAGAGTTGTTCCATCTGTTGTTATTAATGTTTGACCTATATATCCTTTAAGTTCTGGTGAAAACTTTGGTGATAAAGTAACGCTATCATTTAACTTTATGTCTTTTCCATCATAATTTTCTACTATTTTAGGATTAACACATTTTCCATCCATATCTGGAGCTGTATCCATATGTGCTATAAATCCTATTGTAGGAACTTTTTTATCTGAATTTTTCTTTAGCTTAGCATAAACATATCCATATTTACTTACTCTGATCTCTGATAATCCTAAACCACTTAACTCCATAGCTAATATCTTACTAAACTCTAATTGTCCCTTAGTGCTTGGAGTAGTTCTAGTTGTTTCATCTGATTTAGTATCTATTTTTATATATTCTAGAAATCTTTCTTCTACTTTTTTCATTTAAAACACCACCTTAATCTATTTTAATTTGTCATTAATTTCATAAATTTATTATACATTAATACAATTAATTTTTAAACCAACATAAAGTTTCTATTAAATTATTATTTTCATATTAATAAACTTAATACCATTAGATTAACTTTTAAATTTTCCTATAATTTATGTTTAATATTTTATTTATATGTAAATAATTAGAAATAATTCAATTTATTAAGGAAGGATTTATCCCTATGTTTAAAAATAGAAAAGTCAAACTTTACATATTGGTTATTTTAGGAATTACTACTCTTTATTTAGGAACATGTTTTTTTATTTATAAAAATAACCTAAACAAATTTAAAGAAAGTATATATTCCGAAGGATATATACAAGCTAAATCAATTTTATCTAACAAAGGTTTAAATATAATAAGCTTATTAAATTTAGATAAACAAACCTCTAAAATTTTAAATCAACACTTAAATGAATTAAACAATGATTATTTACTAGACAGTATATCTCAAGAGGATTTACTTTTAAAACTAAATTCTTTAGAATTTCTTGATTTAAACAGTAACCAAGTATCAACATTTAAAGAAAATCTACCATTAATCTCATCATCAAATGAAACATATTTAAATGCTATTTCTTTATTTAATACGCAAAACTATGAAGAGGCTTTAGATGAATTTAATAACGTGAACCCTTTAAATTCTAACTATAAGTCTGCATTAGAATATAAGAAAAAATGTGTAGATATATTAAAACCCACTATCATTTCTACTGTAAATGAACTTGTAGAAAAAAATTCTTACTCAGAAGCTATTAATATCTTAGATGAATACATTGATAAATTTAACTATAATATAGAACTTATTAATAAATTAACTGAAGTAAAAGAACTTCGAATGAACTATTTAGAAGAATTTAGCGAAAACAGCTTAACAACTAATGAATATTCTGCACAAACCATGTCATCTTACTATAACAAACTGGATCCCACAACAATAAACACATTTGATATATCTAGTAACACTAACAAATTAGTTTTTGTTAATATAAGTGAGCAAAAAACTTATATCTATACAGGTAGTATAAATAATTGGTCCTTAGAAAAAGAATTTGTATGCTCAACCGGCATAGAGAATAAAGAAACTCCTGTTGGTATATTTGAAGTTCAAACAAGGGCCCCTTGGTTTTTTGCATCTAAATATGGGCAAGGGGGTAAATACTATGTTCAATTTATGGGAAACTACTTATTTCACTCTATTCCCTTTGCAGAAGATCAGGAAACTATACTAGATGAAACCTTAGGTGAACCTGCATCCCATGGCTGTATAAGATTAGATACTAATAATGCTAAATGGCTTTACGATAATGTTTTAGATGGCAGTAAAATAATAATTTATTAAAATCTAAAAAGGCATGATTAAATTTTAATCACGCCTTTTTCTTTCTCAATCTATATAATATCTATTTCAAGGAATTATTTTCCTTCTTTTATAGCCTTGGCTTCTGCTATCATTTGAGGAATAACCTTAGTTACATCTCCAACTATTCCATAATCTGCAACTTGCATTATTGGAGCTGATTCATCTTTATTTACAGCTATAATCATATCTGAATCTTGCATACCGGCTACATGTTGTATAGCCCCTGAAATACCACAAGCTATATATATATTAGGTCTTACTGTTTTACCAGTTTGTCCAACTTGATATGCCTTATCTATCCATCCTTTTTCTATAGCAGCTCTTGATGCAGCAACTACTCCATCTAATGCGTCTGCAAGTTCATAAAGTAGCTTAAAGTTTTCTTGTGATCCCATTCCTCTACCACCAGCTACTATGAAGTTAGCTTCTGATATATCAACTATTTCTTTATTTTCTTTAACTATCTCTAAAACTTTAGTTCTAATATCTTCTGAAGTTAATTGAATTTGAACTTCTTCAATCCCTCCATCTTTAACTTCTTCTTCAAGTTTAGCAAAAACCCCAGGTCTTACTGTTGCCATTTGTGGTCTATGATCTGGGCAAACTATTGTTGCCATTAAGTTTCCACCAAAAGCAGGTCTTGTTGCAAGTAAGTCTCCATTTGTAACATCAACATCTAAAGATGTACAGTCAGCTGTAAGCCCAGTTTCTAATCTAGCTGCAACCCTAGGACCTAAATCTCTTCCTACAAAAGTTGCTCCTATAAATAATATTCCTGGTTTTCTATCTCTAGCTAATTCGCAGATAACTTTAGTATACCCATCAGTTGTATAATGTTCTAACTCTTTATTATCAACAACTAAAACTTCATCAGCACCATGATTTCTTAAACCTTTAGCTAATTCTTTTATTCCGCTTCCTAATAATAAAGCTGTTAATTTAACTCCTAATTTATCAGCTATTTTTCTACCTTCCCCTAACAATTCTAGAGAAACTTTTTCTAAATGGCCTTCTCTTTGTTCCGCGAAAACCCATACTCCATTGTAATCTGCTATATTCATTACTTTTTCCTCCTAATCTTAGATGTAATGTTTTTCTTTTAATTTACCAAACACATAACTTACTGCTTCTTGAGCTGGTTTATTAACTATTTCTCCAGCACCTTTAGCTTCTTTAGTCATTGATTTTTTAACCTTAGTTGGAGAACCTTTAAGTCCTAATTCTGCTTTATCCACATCTATATCATCAGCTGTCCATATAGTTACTTCTTTATTGGCCTTTGCAAATATATTTCTAACGTTCATATATCTTGGCTCATTTAATTCTTTTATAGCTGTTAATAACACTGGTGCTTTAACACTTATTAACTCATATCCATCTTCTAAAGCTCTATTTATTATTAAACTATCTTCTTTAACTTCTACACCCTGAACATAAGTTACTTGTGGTATATTTAAATGCTCTGCAATTTCTGGTCCAACTTGTGCGGTATCTCCATCAATCGCTTGTCTACCAGCAAATATTATGTCATATTTTAGCTTTCTTATAGCTCCAGCTAATGTCTTTGATGTAGCTAAAGTGTCTGCTCCTGCAAATGCTCTATCTGTTATCAAAATTGCTTCATCTGCACCCATACATAGTGCCTCTCTTAAAGCGTTTTGTGCTTGAAGAGGTCCCATACTAACTACTGTTATATGAGCACCATGTTCATCTTTTAATTGAAGAGCCTCTTCTAAGGCATGCTTATCTTCTGGATTTATAATTGATGGAACGCCATCTCTTATAAGTGTTCCTGTCTTTGGATCTATTTTAACTGCTGTAGTATCTGGTACTTGTTTTAAACAAACTACTATATTCATTATTAATGTCCTCCTTAAACTATCTTAAAAGACTTCCTGCGATAACCATCTTTTGAACTTCTGAAGTTCCTTCATATATCTCAGTTATCTTAGCATCTCTCATCATTCTTTCTACTGGATATTCTTTAGTGTATCCATATCCACCAAATAATTGTACTGCTTTAGTTGTTACTTCCATAGCAACTTCTGCAGCAAATAATTTTGCCCTTGCAGCTTCCACTGAATATGATTTTCCTGCATCTTTTAAGCATGCAGCTTTATATACTAAGAATTTTGCTGCCTCTATTTTAGTACTCATTTCAGCAACCATCCATTGTAAGCCTTGGAATGCAGATAATGATCTTCCAAATTGTTTTCTTTCTTTTAAGTAAGCTATTGCTTCGTCTAAAGCACCTTCAGCTATTCCTAAAGCTTGTGCAGCTATTCCAATTCTACCACCATCCAAAGCTTTCATAGCTATTTTAAATCCTTGACCTTCTCTTCCAATTAAATTTTCCTTTGGAATTACACAGTTTTCGAATATAAGTTCAGTTGTTGATGACGCCCTTATACCCATTTTGTTCTCTAATTTTCCTATTGAAAACCCTGGGAAGTTCTTTTCAACTATAAATGCTGATATTCCTTTTGTTCCTTTACTCTTATCTGTCATAGCAATTATTACAAAAGTTTCGGCAACTCCACCATTGGTTATAAATATCTTACTTCCGTTTATGATATAATTATCCCCTTCTAATCTAGCTGTTGTTTGTTGCCCTGCAGCATCTGTACCAGCTCCTGGTTCAGTTAAACCAAAGGCACCTATTTTTCTACCTGAAGCTAAGTCTGGTAAATATTTAGTTTTTTGCTCTGGTGTACCAAACTGTTCTATAGCTGATGCACATAAAGATGTATGTGCTGATAGTATAACCCCTGTTGTAGCACAAACTTTAGATAATTCTTCAACACATAGAATGTATGATAAAGTATCTCCGCCAGCACCTTCATATTCAGGTGCAAAAGGAATTCCCATTATTCCAAGCTTAGCCATCTTTTTAACATTTTCCATTGGAAACTCTTCAGTTTCATCTATTTCAGCTGCTAATGGTTTTACTTCATTTACAGCAAATTCTCTAATCATTTGTCTAACTAGTTCTTGTTCTCTTGTTAATTCAAAATTCATTTAAATTGCCCTCCTAATACTTATAAAAATCCAATACTATTTATTTTGGAAATTCTTTTCTCTTCTTTCTACAAAGGCAGTCATTCCTTCTTTTTGGTCCTCAGTTGAGAAACATTTTCCAAAATCACAAGCCTCTATAACGATAGCGTCATCTATATTAACTTGCATTCCACGATTTATAGCATCTTTACATAACTTAACAGCTATTGGTGCATTTATTGCTATCTTTTTAGCCATAGCTTTAGCTTCATCTAAAAGTGCCTCTACTTCAACAACTCTGTTCACTAATCCAATTCTTAAAGCTTCATCTGCTTTTATTATATCGCATGTGTATATAAGTTCTTTAGCTTTTCCAAGACCAACTATTCTAGGAAGTCTTTGAGTTCCTCCAAATCCTGGAGTTATTCCAAGACCTGCTTCTGGTTGACCAAATTTAGCCTTTACTGATGCTATTCTTATGTCACATGCCATAGCAAGTTCACATCCACCACCTAAAGCAAATCCATTTATAGCAGCTATTACTGGCTTATCTAAATTTTCAAGTCTTCTAAAAACTTTATTTCCTAAAAGACCAAATTCTTTCCCTTGCTCTTCATTTAAATCTTTCATTTCTGAGATATCTGCTCCTGCAACAAAAGCTTTTTCACCTGCTCCTGTTAATACAACAGCATATATTTCATTATCTTTCTCTAAAGTTTCTATAACAGTGTCTAATTCCTTTAAAGTTTCAGAATTTAATGCATTTAATGCCTTAGGCCTATTCATTGTAACTATTGCTACATTTCCCTCTTTTTCTAAAAGAACATTTTTTAACTCCATGTTAGAATCTCCTTTTTTAGAATAAATCTTAGCCTCTCTAAAACATCTAGGGAGACTAAGATTTTTAATTTTTATTCCACTTAATTATAATTTAAAAACTGATTATATAGATAAATTATTTTATTAATTTAACTGTTACAGCAACACCCATTCCTCCACCTATACAAAGTGAAGCAAGTCCATTTTCAACATCTCTCTTTTTCATTTCATAGACTAATGTAGTTATTATTCTAGCTCCTGATGCTCCTAGTGGATGTCCTAAAGCAATAGCTCCACCATTTACATTAACTCTGTCATTAATCCATTCATCATTTATTCCTTCATATTGTTTCTTTAATTCAGTAACAACACCTAAGCTTTGAGCTGCAAAAGCTTCATTTAATTCAACTAAATCCATATCTTTTAATTGGACATCACATCTTTTCATAGCATCATTTATAGCTTCAACTGGTCCCATACCCATAATTGCTGGGTCGACTCCGCCTTGTCCTACTGCAGTTATTTCAGCTATTGGAGTTAATCCTTGTTCTTTAACAGCTTTTTCTGAAGCTATTAACAATATAGCAGCACCATCATTTATTCCTGAAGCATTACCTGCTGTTACTGTTCCATCAGGTTTAAATGCCGGTCTTAATTTAGCAAGTTTTTCTGGATTTGTTGTTCTGTTTGGATATTCATCAGTATCAAATACTATTGTTTCTTTTCTTCCCTTTATTTCAATTGGAACTATTTCATCTTTAAATCTTCCACTGTCTACTGCCTCTATTGCTCTTACTTGAGATTTATAAGAAAATGCATCTTGCATTTCTCTTGTTAAGCCGTATTTTTCTGCTACATTTTCAGCTGTTATTCCCATATGATATTTATTAAATACATCAGTTAAACCATCTGATAATAA
>JAUNBX010000009.1:32123-61688 GCA_030526875.1 Clostridium perfringens
ATGCTTGTCTTCCTATATTTTGACCGTGCCCTGCTGATAAAACATTACCTATAATAACTTCATTTATATTTTCAACATTAACCCCTGACTCATCTATAACATTTTTAATAACTTGTGCTGCTAAAACAGATGGTGCAACTGGTGCAAGTGTTCCTAAAAATTTTCCAAGTGGACTTCTCTTTGCTTTTACTATATATACTTTTGTCATAATAAATCTCCCCATTCTTTAACCTTTTTTATATATCATTTAATAAGCAAGCTATAAAATTATGTAAAACAAAATGATAGCTTTTCCAATATACTTTATTCAGAAAGACACTTAAGTCTAACTGAATAAATCTTTACAAATAATTATATATTTAAGTTGGTTCAAAATTATGCGTTATAGTTATAAAAACCTCTACCTGATTTTCTACCAAGCCAACCAGCTCTAACGTATTTTCTTAAAAGACTATGTGCTCTATATTTTGTATCTCCAGTTTCATCATATAAAACATCCATAATAGCTAAGCATACATCTAATCCTATTAAATCACCTAGTGCTAAAGGTCCCATTGGATGATTAGCTCCAAGCTTCATAGCAGTATCTATATCTTCAACTGATGCAACACCTTCTGCATATATTCCAACAGCTTCATTTATCATTGGAATTAATATTCTATTAACAACAAATCCAGGAGCTTCTGCAACTTCCACCGGTTCTTTGCCTATAGCAACTGATATTTCTCTAACTTGTTCAAAAGTTTCTTGAGATGTTGCCATACCTTTTATAACCTCAACTAGTTTCATAATTGTTGCAGGATTAAAGAAGTGCATTCCTATAACTTTATCTGGTCTATTTGTAGCTGATGCTACTTCTGTTATTGATAAAGATGATGTATTTGAAGCTAAAATTGTTTCCGCTTTACAAATCTTATCAAGCTGTGCAAATATTTCTTTCTTTATAGCCATATTTTCAACAGCAGCTTCTATAACCAAATCACAATCTGCTGCCATGTTTAAATCTGTTGTTCCTGTGATTCTTGATAAAACTTCTTCCTTAAATTCTTCTGTTACCTTCCCTTTAGTAACTAATTTGGAAAGGCTTTTATTTATTCCAGCTATTCCTCTATCTACAAATTCATCTTTTATATCTCTAACTATTACTTCATATCCTTTTTGAGCAAATGCTTGTACTATTCCTGAACCCATTGTACCGGCTCCAATTACAAAAATCTTTCTCATTATAACTACTCCTTCTAGATGCATTATTCAATGCTTATTTTAAATAAAATTATATATAAATTATTAACTTTAGTGATTGCACTTGCAATTACTATTTCTCATTACTGTTATATTCATTATTTCATTTTGGAACGCTTTTAAAAGAGCCTTTTCTAGAACCTTTTCTTGGTCAAAATTTTCTATATCATTACAACAAGCAAAAACTTTATTTAGCTCTCCTGCAGCATTAATATATGTTAAAGTTACGTTAGGTCTATCATATTCAACATTAAGAATCTTTATTCCCCATGACAAAGTTGAATACTCCCCATTTACATTTAAAAAAGTAGCATCTTTCAATTTTTGTGCTTCTTTATTTGGGTCTTTAACTATTAAAAGTTCGTCTCCTACTTTATACTTTGACATACTATCATCCCCTAGACATATATTTTTTACAAATTATTTTTTTAACAATCATAAATATATTATATCATATATCTTTTTCCATTACTATTATACAGCAATTCCCATGCCAAACACTAAAACCCATGAACATTTTTACCATTAAAGTATATTTAAAACACTATTATTGTATTTTTAACAAAGTGTTTAAACTAATATTTGCTTTGTTTACTTTTATAATGCTTTATTAATTGTGTTTTATTTATATTTAGTTAGTGTTTTAACATGCTAAATTTTAAAAATTTTCAAAAAAATATTTTTCTATATTTTTATACTATTATTCTTAAATTTATTTTCCAATTTTTTATTTACTTTTTTTTGAATTTTAGGGTTTTAATTAAAATTTAAAGGATATCAATTGCTATATTTTTGTCAATTTAATTAAGCTTATTAATAGATTTAATTCCTTATATTAAAAATTTTATTATCTATGTTAATAATTTATTCAAGGAAGATTTTATTTTATGTTTATTTTTATTTAATTTAACAATATAAAATTAAAATTCCTTTTATTTTTATATATTAAAAACAATTATTGATTTTAGATAAAAGTAAAAAATCATTTTATATAAAGATTCTTTAATAATTTAAATTAACCTTTTATATTTTACCTAAAATCAATATTATATTAAAATATAATCTTGTTTACACTATTCTTCTTAATAAGCTATTATACTTTTTACTATTTTATTCATCTAGTCCATGATTATAAATTCTTCTGTTTTCTAATGACCATAGTCTTTCCGAAAAATCCCCAACTTTAGTCTCATTTTTTACTTTTCTCATATCATACATTCTTGCATCTATTAAATCTATATAATGAAGAATCTCTGCCTCTGGAATCATTGGTTTTATTGGACTTCCATACTCTGGTTCATAATGATGAGATAAAACCATATGTTCTAAAAGGACAACTATTTTTTTATCTGCATTAATTTCATTAGCTACAAGTTCAATTTCCTTAACCCCTTGAGTTATATGCCCTAAAAGAGTTCCCTCTAAAGTATAATCATCTACAATACCAAGTTCACTAGATGCCATTTCTTTTATCTTTGCTAAATCGTGTAAAATTATTCCTGCATAAATTAAATCTGTATTTAAAAAATCATATATGTTACAAATCTTTTCTCCAAGGCTTAACATTGTAGTTACATGATATAAAAGTCCGCCCTTTATTGAGTGATGATTTTTTTTAGCAGCTGGATAATACATTAATTTATCTTTATTTTTCTCTACCATTAATTTAACAATATTTTTTATATCATCATTTTTCATATTGTTGATATAAGTTTCTATAGTTTCAAACATTGTTTTACTATCTATTGGCGCACTTTGAACGTAATCGTCAATATTAACTCCGTCTTCGTCATTTATATTTCTTATTTGTTCTATTTTTAATTGAAGAGCAGTTTGCCAACTTGTAACCATTCCTCTAATTTTAACTATAGTATTTGCTTTAAACTCAGCTTCTTCTCCGTCTTTTACTTCCCATTTTTTAGCTGTTATTTCACCTGTACTATCTGCTAATATAAAGTCTAAATACTTCTTACCATTAGAATTTGTAGTTTTTAAACCTATAGATTTTATTAAATAAAATCCCTCACTTCTTTCATTTTTTACAAACTCATTTATTTTCCTATTAGGAACAACATTACTCATAAAATCTATCCTTTCTAAAAATATAAATACTTTTTTATAATTAATATTACTAACTTTTCCTTTGTAAGCATACTAATATTATACTATGTTTTATTAATAATACATTTTAAAGTAAAGAAATAGATTAAAAATCTTTATTATTTTTAATCTATCCCCATTTAAAAGGTCAATATATTTTTAAATTTTACTATATTTAATATAAAACTAAACTTAATATAGAGAAGAATATTAAAAACTAACCTAATTTATATATTTCTCTTTTATATATTGAAAAATATCTTCTTCATTATAAAAAATATTATTATTATCTGTTTTTTCTCTTTCTATAATAAAACAATGTATATTAAGTTCTAGTGCACTTTTTATTTTTTCTTCTGTTGCACCTTTTTTTCCGCTATCCTTAAACAAAAATATCTTTATATCATAATTCTTTAAAAAGGCTAAATCAAGTTCATAGCTTATAGGTCCTTTTATAGCTATAATATCATCAATCTTTGCTCCTCCATCAATGGCTTTTTCAACAGATGCCTTAGTTGGAAGTATTCTATGAATTATTCTATTTTCTAAATTCATATTTATAAGGTCAGAAACCCTATTTACCCCTGTTGCATTTAGTATATTCCCAGATTTATTTTTTATTTTCTCTTTAAAGTCATCTAAATCTTTTATCATATGAATAAGGGGTTCATCCTTATACCCTTCAATAGCAGATTCTCTTTGAAACCTTATATACTCAATATTACAAGCACTACAAGCTTCCATAGCATTTTTGCTTACATTAACAGCATAAGGATGGCTAAAATCAACTAAAACATTTATATTGTTTTCTCTTATAGCACAAATTAATCCTTCTTTATCTAAAGGCTTAGTGTTTAAAACTTTGCATTTTATATCACTTAAAAGTTCTCCACCATATTCAGTGGATACTGATAAAAATAAGTCATCAGTGTATTTGTTAAGGTCCTTTAAAAGATTTTTACCGTCAGATGTACCTAAAATAAATCCTAACATCTTGTATTATATCCCCTTGGAGTTATAAACTTACCATCTTTAACATAACTTTTTGAATTTCCTACTATAACAATAGTCATCATATCAACAAAATCATAATCTATGTTATCTATTGTTGTTATTAAAGAGTCTTGTCCATCTCTTAAAGCATGTTTTACAATAGCTATTGGAGTTTTATCGTCTCTATATTGCCTGATTAACTCTATGCATTCCTTTAAGTAATGAGGTCTTCCCTTACTCTTTGGGTTGTAAAGAGAAATTATAAAGTCTGACTTAGCAGCTAAATTTACTCTTTCTTTTATTTCATCATATGGAGTCATTAAATCACTTAGGCTTATATTACAATTATCATGCATAAGTGGTGCTCCAACTATTGAACCTGCTGCAGATGATGCTGTTATTCCTGGAACTATAACCACGTTTTCCATCTCTTCTTTAGTGCAAAGCTCTAAAATAAGTCCAGCCATACCATATATTCCAGCATCTCCAGTACTTATTATTGCCACATCTTTTTCTTTAGCAAGTTCTATAGCAAGTTTACATCTTTCCTCTTCACTTCTCATTCCTGTTGAATGAAGCTCTTTTCCCTCAGTTAATTCTTTTATCATTTCTAAATATTTAGTATATCCAACTATAACATCACATTCTTTTATAGTGTTATAAGCCTTAAGTGTCATATTTTCTATTGAGCCTGGCCCAATCCCTACAACATATAATTTTTTCATTATTTTACCTCCCCTATACAAAGTGTTACTCCACCTAATTTTTGCTTTTCTAAAATAATTTCTCCACCTAGAAGCTTTACAGAAGGCTCACAAACACTTCCAACTCCTACAGTTTTCTTTACGAAATGACTTATTTCAAATTGATTTTCTATAGGAAGCATGTCTTCTTTAGTAAAAACTTTAAAATCACAATTTAAAACTTCTTTTAATTTTAACATTGCTTTTTCATCTTTTTTAATATCTATACTTCCTATAGCTAAAACCGACCTTTTATCTATATTATTTTCATCTAAACACTCTAAAACCTTAGAAACCAAATGCTCTTCATCAGTATCTTTTTTACAACCAATTCCTAAAACTATATTTTTCTTTATAAGCTTTAAAATATTTTTACCTTTTAAGCTGTCTTTTTGAACTTTATTAGTAATCCATAAAACATCTTTTAAATTATCTTTAAACCCACTATATCCTTTAGGAATATTTATAGTTTTAAAATCATCTAAAAAACCTATAGATTTTTCATCTAAAAGCTTAACTGCAAAATCCTTTGCAACCTTGAAATCATCTATTATAAGATTATTTTCCTTTGCAACAATATCAGGTGCTACTACATTCTTTATATCAGTTGCAGTAGTTACAACGTTTATAGAGTCTAAAATCTTAGAAACCTTAGTTGATAAAATATTTCCTCCACCTAAATGACCTGATAAAAGGCTTATTGAAAATTTTCCATAACAATCTACAACAACTACAGCAGGGTCTTTAAGTTTACTCTCTATATAAGGAGCTATAGCCCTAACTGCAATGCCTGTTGATGATATAAAGATAACACCATCATATTTTTCACTTCTAAAAATATCTTTAACACAAGCTTTAAAACTAAAATCTTCATCTATATATTTTGAAAATGTTTCACAAGAAAGATACTCTTTTAACTTTAATAAAACTTCATCTCCTTGCTTTGTTACACTTATAATAGCAATCATTTTTAAACACCTTTTCTATACTCATGGGTAAATGATTTATCATATAGAAGACTTTTTTCATAGTCACAGTCTATAAAATCGCCAACTAATATTTGAGCACATTTTTTGATACCAGCTTCTTTTACCTTCTCACTTATATCATCTAGAGTTCCAAAGATTATTCTCTCATCTTCCCAAGTAGCTCTTTCAACTACAGCTATAGGTACATTTCTTCCATAGCCTTTTCTAAGTTTTGCAACTACTTTATCTATCATAGATATTGATAAAAATAGCGCCATTGAAGCACCTATTGATGCTAACTTTTCTAAATCTTCTTTTTCAGGCACTTTAGTTCTTCCCTCAACTCTAGTTAATATTACTGTTTGAGATACTGAAGGTAGAGTAAATTCTCTTTTTATTGACGCTGCTGCTGCTACAAATGAACTTACTCCAGGTACTACTTCATACTCTATATTAAGCTTTATAAGTTCATCCATTTGCTCTTTAATTGCACCATAAATACTAGGGTCTCCTGTATGCAGTCTAACTATTTCTAATTCATTTTCACTAGCTTCTTTCATAACCTCTATAACCTCATCTAAAGTCATAGAAGCTGAATTATAAATCTTAACTCCATTTTTACAAAACTTTAAATGCTCAGGACTAACTAAAGAACCTGCATATATAACAACATCTGCTTTCTCTAAAATAGAACGCCCTTTAACAGTGATTAAATCAACATCTCCAGGACCTGCTCCTATAAAATAAACCATAATTTTACCTCCATAATAAATTTTAATGTTCTGCTAAGCTATATTATTAATTTCAGTTGAATAGTAAATACATTCTAGCAGATAAACTATTTCCTTGAAATTTTTCTAAAATTAATAATAATTTAAATATAGCTATTTACTAAATATATCTTATTCTCTATTTGCTATTATTAAAGACATATAATCTCTATGATTTAATATATCCTCTTTTTTGTGTAATATTTTTTGTCCATCTCTTCCCGCCCTTGAAACTAAAACGTAATTAAAGCCTTTCTCTTCAAGGACATTTATTATCTTTTCCTCTAACTTATAAACCTTCATAACGACAACATACTTTTCATCTCTTATTCTATCAACACTTCTTCCTGGAAGTATTAAAAGTGGCTCATCACCTAAACAGAGAGGTATGTTTGTAAGACTTGCTGAAGCACAAAAAGATGTTATCCCTGGAATAGTTTCAACATCATATTTTTCATCTTCAAAATGCTTTAAAATATGAGTATATGTACTATAAACATACGGATCTCCTAAAGTAAAAAATGCTACATCTTTACCCTCATTTAAAAGACCTTCTATAAGATTATAAGCTATCTTTACCTTCTCATTAGTATCTGATTTTCCCATAGGAAAATGAATTATTCTAACATCTTTGCCTTCCTTAACATAAGGTTTTATAGTTTCATATGCAATACTCTCTCCACCTTCTTGGGAGCTTGGACATATTAAAATATCACTTTCCTCTATTATTCTTATAGCCTTTGCAGTTAAAAGCTCGCTATCTCCAGGACCTACTCCAACACCTATAAACTTTGCCATTAAACTCTTCTCCTTCTATCTTATCTATTCTTTATTTTCATTTGTTTATTTTTATAAGAGTGAAATATTTTTCTCTTATTTTTTAACCTTTATTATAAAAATAGGATTATTTGCAATTAACATCTTCAGTCTTCCTTTGGCTTTAGACACTTGAAGCATTGTTATATCAGTTTTTAATCCTTTTTTCTCTACATAGTCACAAAAAACATTAAGGTTGGTTATTGTAATAAAGTTTGCAACTAACACTCCGTCTATTTCTAAAAGTTCTAGTGATTTATCTATTACTTCTTCCATATTACCACCAGTTCCACCTAAAAATATTCCATGAAACTTTATATCAATATGATTTAAAATATCTACCGCATCACCTTGAAGAAGTCTTACATTTGTGCAATTAAACTTGTCTAAATTAACCTTTGTTGTTTTTATAGCATCTTCATCTCTCTCAATAGATATAACTTGTCCATTTTCACATATCTTTGCTCCTTGGACAGTCATGCTTCCAGTTCCACTTCCTATATCTAAAAAATTAGAATCCTTGTCTAACTCTAATTTAGCAAAGGTAAGTATTCTTATATCCTCTTTAGTCATTGGAACATCACTTCTTATAAACTCTTCATCCTTTATAAATTTCAAACCTAAATCACCTCCACCATCATAACAGATAGATTAGAAAAATCATAATTTAACATATCCTTAGGATTTCCCTCTATTATTCTTTCATCATCATAGGACAAGTTTTCTCCTATAACAACAGTACAATTTATATTGTTTTTAATGAGTATTTCACATAGTGATTTTGGTGTATTTTTATTATCTGTAAGCCAAATAGTTTTGCTATTGTTTTTCACAGTTGCTAAAAAATCTTCATCCCTTCCATGCATACTTGCTAAAAGTGCTTTACTCCAAACCTTTTTAGTTTTTGCTGTTAAATACTGAAAAGAACTTATTCCTGGAATAACATCAAACCCCCCATTAAAATTTTTTGATATATAATCTGATATTCCATAAAACAATGGATCACCAGAGGCTAAAACTGATATATCACCTTTTAAACTTTCCATGTAGTTTAATATTTCTTTTAAAGTTTTTACCTTTATTTTCTCACCTTTTATTATAGGTTCTAAGGTATCTATGGCCCTTGAAAATCCTATAACATAATCACTATTTCTTATAATATTTTCTGCTTTTTTTAAGATATAATCAATATGCCCAGGACCTATTCCAACTATATAAATCATAAACTTTTCTCCTTAAGCCTTAGCTAAAACTTCTGAATCTACAGTTCCTTTATAAACTAAAACATCAATATCCATTTCCCCATGAACATATGTTATGGCAGATGATTTAATCTTTTTAGCTATATTTTTATATAATGCTTCATTTCCTTCACCTAAAGTATTTACTGCCCCATCTGTTGTCTTTTCACTTAGAATCCTTTTTACAAAATCCATGTCATAACCTAAAAGAGCCATCTCAAGGGCTATAACTTCAAGCCTAACGCCACAAACCCTGCTATGAGTATTAAAGCATCCATAAGCTATTTTGCACATCTTACCTACATGACCTATTATAGTAACCTTTGTAGCACCTTTGCTTACACAAGTTTCTAAGGCAAAACCAACAAAGTTAGACATTATAACCATCTTCTTTTCATCATATCCTAAGCTTTTTGCAAACTTTTCTCCCATATGACCAAAAACTAAAATAAGCTCCTTACTATATAAAATCTTTTGGCTTATTTCAAGATCTATTGATGCTTTTAAAGCTTCTTCTGACATAGGATATACAATACCTGTTGTACCTAAAATTGATATACCACCTAGTATATTAAGCCTACTATTAAAGGTTTTTTTAGCTATAACTTCTCCTTCTGGCACAAATATTTCAACACCAACAGAAAAATCATCGCCTTTAATAACTTCTTTAACTGCCTTTTCTATCATAAGCCTTGGTACAGGATTTATTGCAGCTTCTCCCACTTTTATACTAAGACCATCAGCATAGACTCTCCCAACACCTTCTCCTCCATCTATAGAGAACTCTTTTGACTTTTTAACCCTTGCCCCTATTAAAATGCCATCAGTTACATCAATATCATCTCCACCATCTTTTCTAACTAAACACTCAACATAATCTTCATGAAAGTTTGTCTCACAAACCTCTATTTCAAGATTTATATTGTTTGGGGTCACTATATTAACATAATCTAACGATTTTCCATTTAAAAGAGCATAGGTTGCAGCCTTTGATGCAGCAGTTGCACAAGAACCTGTAGTATATCCACATCTTAGCTTTTTACCAAAGCTTTCAATATACATTTCAAACATTATCTATCAACTACCATATACATAAGAGCATTAACAATGGCAACAGATACTGTACTTCCACCTTTTCTACCTCTTATTGTTATATTTTCTAAATCTGTTTTTAAAAGCTCTTCTTTGCTTTCAGCAGCTCCTACAAAACCAATAGGTGCACCTATAACAAATTTAGGGTCAGCTTTTCCTTCTCTATAAAGTTCTATTAATCTATAAAGAGCAGTTGGTGCATTACCAAAGACAAAAAACTCTATTCCCTCGTTCATAGCTATTTCAATAGCTGCCATAGACCTTGTAATATTTTTTTCCTTAGAAATTCTAAAAGCCTCTTCTGTAGAAACGTAATTTACAATCTCACAACCTAGCTTTTCTAAAGCTTTTTTATTTATACCAGACTTAATCATTTGAGTATCTGTGTATATTTTGCATCCTTTTTTTAAAAGAGAAAGAGCTTTGTCTATACTCTTTTCATCTATTCTAATTAAATCCTTATATTCAAAATCTGCTGTTGTATGGATAACTCTCTTTACAACACTAAGTTCTCTTTCTGAAAAGTTATGGCTACCCATCTCTTCTCCTATTATTTCAAAACTTCTCTTTTCTATATCCATAGGAACTTTTATATAACTCATAAAATTCCTCCTTAAATTATACTTATTTTATTTTCATATCTAAAATCAATACTTAGTATAAAAATCTATTTTAAAAGATTTTTTATAAACTCCATATTACCAAAGAAATGAACATGAGCATAGCTTCCTAAAGTATTATTTTTTAAATATCCACAATTCCAATAATTAGTTTTTGAAAATATATCTGTTTTTCTTACTTCGTATATTGTGCTTTCATTAAGTTCTACCTTTGACTTATGAAACTCATGGGCATTTATTTCTAAACCTTTAGGCAACATATTGTTTTCTTTTAACACTTTCACTGTGTTATATCCAAAATTATTTAGTGACTTTGTCATATAGGAACATCCATGAAAATATTTAACCATTTCAAAACCATCTATGTTTTCAGTTAAATACATAAGGCCACCACATTCTGCATAACATTTAAGGCCTTTATCTAACTTTTTCTTTATATCTAAAAGAAGTTCCTTATTCTCACTTAAAGCTTCCTTAAATATTTCTGGATATCCACCACCTATATAAAGAAAATCTATATCTTTAGGTAATTTTTTATCCCTTAGGGGACTAAAAAGTTTAACATTTCCTGCTTGTATTAAGGCTTCAATATTCTCTTTGTAATAAAATCTAAAAGCCTCATCATAAGCTATAGCAATTTTAAGATTTAAATTTTCAAGATTAAACTTCTCTCTATTTTCTACCTTTACATCACTTTCTTTAAAAGTATCTATAAGTCTATCTAAATCAACATATTCTTCTATAATATTGCTAAAAATATCAATCTTCTCTTTTAAATCTTTAATTTCTATCCCTTGAACTAATCCTAAATGTCTAGATTTAAACTTAACTTCTTCAGTTTTTGGTATATATCCAAAAACTTTAAGTTTAGTATGGGTTTCTATTATAACCTTTAAAAGATTATAATACTTTTCACTTACTTTATTTAATATAATGCCAGCAATATTAGCATCTTTAAATTCTAATATTCCTTTAAGTTCTGCTGCTAAAGTTGCACTTTTAGCCTTTGGAGTTATTACTAAAACTATAGGAAGATTAAGGATTTTTGATATATGGTAAGTAGAAAATTCAGTGTCTATGCCTTTTCCATCATAAAGACCCATAACCCCTTCTACTACTCCTAAATCTCCTTCACCTCTTAAATAAGTTTCTTTAACCCCTTCTTCTCCCATTAAATGACCATCTAAATTTCTTGAAGTATTATCTGTAATAAGGGTATGAAAATCACCATCTATATAATCTGGGCCTACCTTATATCCTTGAACCTTATAACCCCTTTTCATCAAAGCTTTTAAAAGCCCTAAAGTAAAAGTAGTCTTTCCTCCACCACTTTCATTAGATGATATGATTATTGAGTGCATAACACTTTGGCTCCTTTTTTGGTTTCACCCTTACCTAAAACTTTTCCCTCTATTGTTTCTCTTAAATGGCTTATATACATATCCCATACAGCCTCAAACTCTCCAAGACCATGTAAAAATACATTAACATTAAAGCCATTAGCCTCAAGTATAGACTTCCATGAACCTTCATCTTCACCTGCTATATCATTTTTAGCATGGTCTCCTGCCACAAGTAGAAATGGAACTAAAATAATATTTTTTATATTTAATTTATTTAATCTTTTCATTACATTTTCAATTGAAGGATAACCCTCTATTGTACCTACTAAAAAGTTTTCCTTATCATTTTCATTTAATATATTTTGAAGGCATCCATAAGTTGCAAAGCTTGGATGGAAAGTTCCATGACCTACTAAAACATAACCTTCACTTTCTGGTAAAAATGTATCTAAGGCATTCATAAAGCTTGTATAATCTTTTTCCTCTTCATTTTCAAAATATAAAAGAGGTCTTGATAATCTTAATATTTCAAAATTTTCCTTATAAGTTCTAACAACATTTTTTATATAATCAAACTCTTCTCCTGAAATAATGTGAAGAGGCTGAATAACTACTTCCTCATATCCTTCCTTATAAAGATTATCTAATACTTCTTCTGGCTTGTTTACTTTAATATTATGTTTTCTGTCTAGTGCCCTAATTATCATATGGGCTGTAAAAGCTCTAAAAACATCATACTCTTTAAATGTATCTGCTATTTTCTCCTCTACTTTATCTATAGTTTTTTCTATTGTATCTAAATGGCTTGTACCAAAACTTATCACTAAAATTGCTTTTTTCATTTTTTATTTCTCTCTTTCTATTTTTCTACCTCTATGATTTAGCTTACTTAAAAGAATATATACTTTAACACATTATTGATTTTAATACCTAAAATTAAAATCTATTAAAAATTAATTTTATCTCATGACTTAGAACAGTACTTAAACTATTTTAGGCCAAGAATTTTATCTAATGCTTTTATATCTAAATTCTCTTCTATTAGTTTTAAAAGTTCATCATATTGTTTTTGTCTATATTCATCATAACTTAAACTCTTATTTTCTTCTGTGATTAGTAAATCTTTATTGAATTTTTCTTTAAAAGTTTCTACTAAAGAATTTAAAAATTCTGTTGAATCAAAAATCCCATGAATATAAGTTCCATAAACATTCCCTTTTTCATTGGAAAGACCTAAAATATTCTTGTTTTCATCTTCTATAAATATATTTTTAAAGTCTAAAATCTTACTTTCACCGTTATGTATCTCATATCCTACAACTTCTTTTTCTAAGGAGTTTTTCATTAAATCGTGCTTTGAAACAACATATCCCTTTGTGTGCTTTAATGTCTTGAGTTCATTAAACTCTGTTGAAAGCCCTAAAAGATTAAAGCCCTCTTCCCCTTTTATGTCTCCTTCTATTCCTAAAGGATCTTTAATATCTCTACCTAACATTTGATACCCTCCACAGATACCAAATAAAATAACTTCATCCCTATTAATTAAATCCATTATTTTTTCAAAAAGTCCTTTATTTTTAAGTTCTCTTAAATCTGATAAAGTATTTTTTGTTCCTGGAAGTATTATAATATCAGGGTTTTTAAGTTCATCTATTGTTTTTACATATCTAATTGAAACTCCTGACACTCTATTAAATGAATTAAAATCAGTGAAGTTAGACATATGTTTAAGTCTTATAACAGCTATATCTAAGGTACTTTCTTTAGTATTTTTGTTTTTTATTTTGTCACTAACTCCATCTTCATCCTCTATATCTAAATTAAAATAAGGCATAACCCCTAAAACTTTAACACCTATTAAATCCTCGAGTTGCTTTATAGCAGGCTTAAATTTATTCTTATCTCCTCTAAATTTATTTATTACAACCCCGCATAAAAGATTTCTTTCATCTTCATCTAAAAGCATTATAGTTCCTAAAACTGAAGCAAACACTCCACCTCTATCTATATCACTTACTAATATTATTGGTGCATCTACGCTTTTTGCCATATAGGTGTTTGCTATATCAGTATTCTTTAAATTTATTTCTGCACAACTTCCAGAACCCTCTAAAACTATAAAATCAAATTCTTTAGATATTTTTTCATAACTTTTTTTAACTTCCCTTCTAAAAAATTGGCACATCTCTTTATATTTATAAGAATCCATATTAGAATGAACTTTTCCATTTAAAATTATCTGAGTCTTATTGTTTCCACATGGCTTTAAAAGAAGAGGATTCATTATAGCCTTTGGTTCTATGCCACAAGCTCTAGCCTGTACAACTTGAGCACGTCCCATTTCATCTCCTTCTCTTGTTACATAAGAGTTTAATGATATATTTAAAGCCTTAAAAGGAGCAACTTTTAAATTTTTCTTTTTTAGATATCTACAAATACCACTTGCTAAAGTGCTTTTCCCAACACCAGAGGCTGTTCCAAGTAAAATAACGTTATTCATTTAAGTTTCTCCTATCTTTTTTTACTTAACTAAATTAAAAATCTGCTCATGTAGGTAGAACTTTTGTTTTTTAATCAAATAATTCTACCTAAATCAACAATTTTTAATAAATAATTAATTATGTTTTAATATAATACTTTAGATGAAATTAATAATTATCTAAAACAAAACCTAAAATATATTTAAATGAGCAAAGGTTTCATCTTTACTTATAGAATCAACTTTAAAATCAACTTTTCCCTTAAATAATGGTCCATCATAAACAAAAGTGTGATATTCACCATTTTCACCACAAACATCACAGTTTTTTTCTTTTATTCTCTTTAAAGTTTCTTTATCTAAATCAAGGCCTAAAAAGTTTTCATCTAAATAATTTAAATTGACCTTTTTTATTACGGCTTTAAAATCAGCTTCTACAAATTCAAAAACCAAATCTTCCCTTGATTCTTGCCAAAGTGGAAAATCTGATTTCATAGAAACTTTTTTGCATCTATCATCACACCATTTTCTATGACTATCTATATCAATATCCCCAAAAATACAACAGGTAGCTCCAAGCTCTTGTCCCCTTTTAAGTCCTTCTTCAAAATCCTTCTCATAATTTTCCCCAGATGCCTTAACTAAAATAAGAGAAATATCTAAAGATTTTGAAACACTTTTTATTAATCTTAAAGGGGTTTCATGAAACCAAGATGTATCCTTATCATCATGGGTTATAACTAAAAGCCCTACAACATCTTTCCCTGACTTTATAGCTCTACATAAAGCTAGTACACTATCTTTTCCTGTACTATAAGAAACTATATATTTATCCTCCATAAAACTTCCTCCTTTTATAACATTACTAACTTTAGAGCCTCTATAAGTTTTTCATTTTCTTTTCTAGTTCTTACTGCAACTCTATAGAAATTATTACTAAGGCCATAATAGTTATTACATCTTCTAATTATTATTCTTTGTTCTAACATTTTTTCATATAAAGCTTTATCTTGTGTTTTAATCATAATAAAATTAACACTTGGTTTAAAAACAGTTAATCCTTTTATTTTAAGTAGCTCACTATATAAATAGTCTTTTTCTCTATCTACAAACTTTAATGATTCTTCAATATATTCTTTATCTAAAAATCCTGCTATTAAAGCTTCTTTAGCTAATGTGTTTACAGACCATGATATACTTACCTTTTCTATTTTCTTCTTTAAATCATTATTAGTAGTAAACCCATAGCCTATTCGTATACCAGGAAAAGCGAAAAACTTTGTTGCTGATTTTATAAGTACAAGATTTTTGTAAGATTCTAAAAGTTCCTTGCATTCATATGAAGACCTATCCCCTCTAAAATCTAAAAATGATTCATCTATAGCAACTACAGTATTGGTTTTTTTAGCTTTAATTAAAATCTTTTCAATATTTTTAGATGCGGTTAATACTCCTGTTGGATTATTAGGGTTACAGATAAACAAAATATCTAAAGAATTATCTATTTTTTCTAAAATCTCTTCTGTTATACAAAACTTATTTTCTTCTTTAAGATAAAAATGTTCTACACTACACTCTACACTTTTAAGGGCTTCCTCATATTCAGAAAAAGTAGGTGCCATTACAAGGGCTTTTTTAGGTTTTATCCCTCTTATAACATTAAATATAACCTCTGCCGCACCATTTCCTAAAAGTATATTGTCATAAGATATTCCTTCAAAACTCTCTATGGCTTTCTTTAAATCATGGTAAGTTATATCAGGATATTTTTCTATCTTTAATATATTTTCCTCTATAGCATTTTTAACTCTTTTTGATAACCCTAAAGGGTTTATATTAGCAGAAAAATCTAAAAAATCTTCTGCAGAAATTTTAAGTTTTCTTGCTACTTCTTCTATATTTCCACCATGCTTTGCCATAAATATTCCTCCTTAATCTACAATAAATGAACTAAAAGTCTTATTATCAAACTTAAAACTGTTCCCAAAATTGTAGTTACATATAAAACTTTCACACAAGTATCAAAATGACTAACTCTTATTCTTCCTAAATCATCACCAATAGTTGGTTTTACTACCTTCTTACCAAAATAATAGTTTGTCCCACCTAATTGGATACCTAAAGCACCCGCCATAGCAGCCTCTGGGTGAGCACTATTTGGACTTGAATGATTTAATTTATCTCTTTTATAAATCCTATAACTTTCTCTCCAATCAAGCTTTAACATACGTGATGCTAAAACTATTAAAAGCCCTGTAATTCTAGCTGGTATAAAATTAAATACATCATCTAGTTTTGCTGGGAAATATCCAAAATCCTTATATTTATCGTTTTTATAACCAAACATAGAATCCATGGTGTTTACAGCTTTGTATGTAAGCCCTAAAACAGGACCACCAATGCCTATGTATATAAGAGGTGCAATAACTCCATCTGACATATTTTCTGCTATTGTTTCTATTACAGCTCTTAAAATTGCTTCTTCATCTAAATTTTCAGTATCCCTTCCCACTATGTAAGAAAGTCTTTTTCTAGCTCCTTCTATATTGCCATCCCTTAAATACTCTAGTACTTTAAATCCTTCATCCTTTAATCCTTTAGCAGAAACACAAAAATAAACAAACACTGCTGATATTAAAACCCCCAAATAAGAGTTTAGAAAGTAAGTACCAACTATTAAAAAATAACTTATAAACCATGTTATTAAGATAACAGCACACCAAGTTATTCCTCCTGCTATTTTTAAATGATTTTTAAAAATTTTCCTACTTACTTTTTCAGTTTCCCTTGCAATAGATCCAATTATTCTTACAGGATGAACTGGATTTTCAGGCTCCCCTACAATAAAATCTCCGATAACCCCCAATATAATCTGTATCATAAAAATTACCTCTTCATTGGAATTTTGTTTTTTATAATAACTTCAATATTTTCCTCATAAAAATTAACCTCAAGTTCATACCCTTGTCCACAAGAAGGTTGTAACTCATAGAAGTTATTATTATTTTCTCTTAAAAACTCACTTAAAATAGATACAATAACCCCTCCATGAGTAATTAAACATATATTCTTAGCATCTTTTCCTTTTAAGCACTTTAAAAATTTAATAAACCCTTCTCTAACTCTTTTATTAAAATCTACTCTAGATTCTCCATTGGGACAAGATACTCTGCCCTCTTTATCTAATATCCAATCTACATATTCCTTATTTTCCTTAAGATCATCATATGACTTAAGCTCAAAATCTCCAAAATCATACTCCCAAAGGTCTTCTTTTTCCTCATAGTTTACCTTTGGAAATAAAACATCTAAAGTCTCATTAGCACGCTTTGCACCACTTGTAAAATATAAATCACTTAAAGGGTAATAAAACTGTTCTCTTAGTTCTTTTAGATTTAAAATTCCCTTTTCACTAAGTGATACATTTTGCTTTCCACAATATAATCTTTTCTCATTACAATAAGTTTTTCCATGCCTTATAATATAAAGTTTCAAACAACTCTCTCCCCTAGTTTTTTAATATTTCTTAAATACTTATTAACCCTAAAAATAATGAAATAAACTTATGTAAAATGGACATCCTTTCAAAGGTTACTAAATATTTATTTAAGCTTAGTATCTATTCCAAAGAAAATTCTATATGTACTCTCAGATTTTGAGATTAAATACTGCATACACTTACCTGTTTCCTCTCTCCATCTTCTATTCATAACCTCCATAGGAACAATCCCTGAACTTATATCATCACAAATTATTATATTATCCTTTAATTTTTCTTCATTCTCCTTTAAAATCTCTAAAGGTTTATATCCTTTTTCCAAACATTCTAAAACAAAAATATGAAGTCCGCTTAAAACCTTTTTTTCTAAGCTCAATTTTTCATCTTTAAAATAATAAATATCATCATCTAGAATATTAAATTTTTTCCTAACAAAATCTAATTTTCCACAATATGATCCACCAAAAACAACTATCATAAAAGTTTCTCCTTATCCTTTAATCTTAATGAGTATTTACATAATAGCTAAAGCTAATATAAGTAAAGTTTCACAAATTACTAATCCATATCCTGCAATGTCCCCTGAAATTCCTCCAAGTTCTTTTATAGGTTTTCTCATCATATAAAAAACTATTAATAAAACAACTAAAGATGATACAAGGCCAAAGATTCCAAATAAAACTGTAAATACACCTATTATTATGCACAAAAATATAACAGATAACACCTTATCTACTTTTCCTACATTTTGTTTAAAGTATTTAACTAAAGAACTTTGCTCCATTGACTTATTAAAAAACATCATAGTTGACATAAAACTTCTCGATATGGCGGGGATAAATATAAGACCCAATATAAACTCATTTTTACTTATTAAAGCACTTACTCCTGAATAACTTAAAATGAATAAACATGCCAAAGAAATTACTGCAAAAGCACCTGTATGAGAATCTTTAAGTATTCTAAGCTTCTCTTCCTTATCTCTTCTAGACAACATAGCATCACAAAGATCCATAAACCCATCTAAATGCAAAAAGCCAGTTATAAAATAAGGAAACAACATTAAAATAGCTGCTACTATTATTAAAGGTAAATTAAAAAACATTAAAATCTTAAAAAGACCAAACCAAATTCCACCTATAATAAATCCAACTAAAGGATAGAAAAATAGCATATGTTTAGCCCCATCATCATCCCAGTTATGATATCTTATAGGAATTGATGTAAACATCCCCATTGCCATTAAAAATCCCTTTAAATAATTTTTCATTCTAAACCTTCTTTATAATTACAATTTTATTTTATCTTACAAATTTATACTTATCTATTAAGCTTATTTAAAATTAACAATAACTTAAGATAAAGCATAATAAAACTTCAGATAATTTTATCTCTTATTTTCTCTCTTATGATAATAAATATTTCCATAAGAGCATTCTAAGACATAGTCCATATCTTTAGCTAAAATTCTTGTTATATAAGACAATTCTTTTAAAAAGGTATTTGTATACTCATCATATAAAAGACCATTTGAAAATATATAATCTGAAACAACTACTAAATCTTTAGCTTTTTTTCCTATCTCTAATACCTCATTAGCTATCTTTGAGTAGACATTTTTATTAAACTCCTTGCCATTAAACATTTCATTTGTTAAAAGAGAGGTTATGCTATCTATTAAAACCACATCTTCCTTGTTTACACTATCTAAAATATCTACAATATCCCTTTGACATTCTATAGTAGAAAATTCATAGTCTACTCTATCTTTTATATGATTTTCTATTCTAACCTTGTCTTCTTCATCAAAAGGTTTCATTGTTGCAATATAGTATAGCTTTCCCTTTTTCTTATAAGTATTTTTAGTTTTTTCATAAGTATCTCTAGCTAAATTTTGTCCATACATGGATTTTCCGCTTTTACTTCCACCTAAAATTAAATACTTCATAAAATCACCTATTATTTTATTTAACTACATAGCAAGACTCATCTCTAACAGCATCTATATAATCATCATTTATATCTGCCTCATTAAATGTTGCCATATTATTTATAATTGCACAAGAGGCTTCAACTATTGAAAATGCTATAGGACATCCACTACCTTCTCCAAGTCTCATATCTAAGTTTAGCATTGGCTTAAGACCTATTTCATTAATTATTATTTTATAACCTATTTCCTTTGATATATGTGATGTTATTAAATATTCCTTTACAATTGGGTTTAATCTAACTGCAACTAAAGCTGCAACTGCTGATATAAAGCCATCTATTACAACAGGAATTTTATAGTAAGCACTTCCTAAAAAAACCCCTGCCATAGCTGCTATATCAAAGCCGCCAACCTTAGCTAAAACATCTATTGAATTTTCCTTATTAGGCTTGTTTATCTCTATTGCTCTTTTTATAACATTAATCTTATTTATATAGTCTTTCTCTAAAAGACCTGAGCCTTTTCCAACAGCCTCCTCAACTGTACAACCTGTTAAAACTGACGTTATAGCACTGCTAGTTGAAGTATTTCCTATGCCCATCTCTCCAACTCCTAGTATATCAAAACCTTCATCCTTTGACCTTTTAACCATTTCAATTCCTATATTTATTGCTTTAACAGCTTCTTCATAAGTCATAGCAAAAGTTTTAGACATATTATTAGTTGATTTTCTTATCTTTCTATTTAGCACGTTAGGACTGTTTATATCTGCATTAACCCCAACATCTACAACAAGTAAATCACAGTTATAAAAAGATGCTAAAGCACCAACACCAGTTATACCCTTTTTTAAATTCAATGTCTGTTTTGTTGTAACATATTGAGGACATGATGAGACCCCTTCTTCAACAATTCCATTATCTGCACACATTATTATAACTCTCTTATTCTTTATAGAGTTATTAACCCTGCCTGTTATACCTGCTATTTTTTTTGCTATATCTTCAAGTTTTCCAAGACTTCCTAAAGGTTTTGCTAAAGAGTCTAATCTCTCCTGTGCTTCCTCACAAGCTTTAAAATCTATATGCTCTATGCCGTTTATGATATTTTCTAAAGATTTGATAAAATCACCCTCTTAAAATTACTTATATCCTAAATCACCATTGCCTTTAAAACTAATATAATTAAAATACTTTTTATTTAAGTATAATTACTCTAATGTAAAATAAATATTATATATTAAATTAAAAATAAAAAACGCTATACTCTAGGGTATAACGCTTATAGAATCAAAACATAATAAATATAAACTATTAAAATCTAATAATTTAATATATGTAAAGACACTAAATCTCTATACACCGTAGAGCATACTAGTAAAGTTTAAAGGCAAATATTCCGGCTTGACTTCATAGCGTCTTTTTACCTTCCCAAAGAAAATCCTTAGTGGTATAACAAAAAAACACTCCATCTTACGGCGGCGGGACCGCACAGGATTTTAACCTGTTTCCTTTTTAATACAAATAAATTGTAACCATTAAACTGCACTATTAAATTCTAAATAATAATTTATATTATAGTTTATTTAAAAAAATCTGTATATAGAAAAATTTTTATAGAAAGTTTTATAATAAAGTATAATTAATTAAATATAAATATACTTTTAAATATCTAAAAACCCTTTGGATTTTTTATTATCCTTTTGTTAAAGAACTATAATTAATATATAACTTATTAAACTTTTAGGAGGAATTATTTTGAATTTACCTAACGATGTTAACTTCATTTTAAATAAATTTTATGAAAATAATTTCGAGGCTTTTATAGTTGGCGGATGTGTTCGTGATAGCTTACTAAAAAAAACTCCTCATGATTATGATATAACAACTAATGCACTACCTAATGAAACACAGTCTCTTTTTGAAAAAACTATTCCAACAGGAATTAAACACGGCACAATAACTGTTCTTATAAATGATAACCCTTTTGAAGTTACAACCTATAGAATAGATGGAAAATATTTAGATAATAGAAAACCTGAAAATGTTGAATTTGTAACCAATATTAAAGAAGATTTAGCTAGACGTGATTTCACTATAAATGCTTTAGCTTATAGTCCTAAATTTGGATTTAAGGACTTTTTTAATGGTAAGGAAGATTTAAAAAACAAAGTGATAAGATGTGTTGGAATTCCTGATAAAAGGTTTAATGAAGATGCTTTAAGGATATTAAGAGCTATAAGATTTAGCTGCCAGCTAAACTTTGAAATAGAAGATAGCACTTTTGATTCTATAAAAAGAAATTTTCATCTTGTGAAAAATATAAGCAAGGAAAGAATTCGAGATGAATTTTCTAAAATACTTTTAAGTTCCTGGGGAAATCATGGCTTAGCTCTATTAAATGATATAGGTCTTCTTGGGTTGCTTATGCCTAGCCTTAAGGAAAACTTTAATTTAGATAATAAAACTTTAAAAAATAACTATAACTTTTTAACTTTAGTTTCAGACAAATTATCTATTAAATTGTCTTCCTTTTTCTTTATATTTTCTAACTTTAAAGAGAATAAATTAATATTTGAAAAAATATTAAAAGACTTACACTACGATAATAAAACAATAAAGGAAACTTTAACTTTTATAAATGAATTTAATACACCACTGATTTTAAATAGATACGAACTTAAAAAGTTTATTAATAAGGTTTCAAAAGAACTAGTATTTGATTTAATTAACTTTAAAAAATCATTTTTAAAATTAACTAATAATAATTTAGATACTATAAATCTCATAGAAAAAGAAGTAAAAGACATCATAAATTCAAAGGAACCCTTATCTATAAGGGATCTAGCCATAAACGGTAACACCTTAGTTAAAGAGTTAAATTTAAAACCTGGGAAAGAAATAGGGTTAATTTTAAATAATATTTTAGACGAGGTTTTAAAAAATCCAAACTTAAATGTTTGTAATTCTTTAATAGATATTGCTAATGATAAGTATCTTAACCTAGATTAAATATTAAATCTACCTATATATACTCTAGGGGAAACTATAATAAAAATAAGAGCTATAATATAGCTCTTATTTTTATTATCCCATTGATTTCGAAGAAATTACTATTGATAACAAAATTGATTGTATATCATCTAAAATTTTCTTTATAAATAAATACTCGTTTGTTTCTTTTATTTTTTCTAATTTTACCTTTAGTTGTTTAGTTTCATATTTTGAAAAATACTCTTTATATGACTTAGTCCAGAAAAGCATAGATACTAAAATCATTGTTTCAGTATTAATATTTTGTTCTTCTAAAACATCTTCTCTTATTTTTTTCATTATATCATTGATAACATTTTCATTGCTAAGATAAACTGTTCTCTCTTTAAAAAGTCCATCTTGCTTCTCAATTTTAATATATCCACGTTCTATAAGATCATCTACTAAACTATTAATTATATTTTTCAAATTATTTCCTGATACATGAAAAACATAATCTTCCACAACTTCATTAACATCTCTAGATTTTTTTAGTGCAATATCATCATATATGTATTTTAAATAATTTTTTGTATTATTAAACTCTCCGTTAACTACAAGTTTTTTATTCTCATCTTGCTTTATAGCTTTATAAGAAATAAGCTCCCATAGTGACGATGCTAGAATACAAACTGCATATTCATTAGAATAAAGAACTGACCTATTTTCTTTATCATTTAATATACATAATGTATATTGCTCAGCTAGTGATAAATTTTTCATAAAATAACACCTCCTACATTTATTATTTACATTTTATCATTTTTCAACATATTAATAACTAGTTTACTCAATAATATATATACAAATACAAATTAAATACTTTTTTAAAATAACTGTTGCAAGACTTGATGAAAAGCTATAACATTAAAATATTGTATTTTAAAATTCTATATGTTTTAAGGAGATTTTTATGGACAATTTAAGAATTATTTATACACCTAAATCAAAAAAATATTTTAAAACTAACAGGGAATTAATTTTATGTAATTCCACTGATTATACTGATGTTTGTGCTGCTGTATTAACAGATAATGACTTAAATTTAATTGATGATATATATAATACTAAATTTGGTATACCAATATTTATTATTTTAGAAAATACAACTAATCTTGATGATGCCTTTAAATCTAAAGTTAATAACATAATAAAGGCTTTTGATGTTAACATTTCCTCTTATAGCAATGAAATCGAAAGTTTTGCTAAAGAATATGAAGACACTATGCTTCCTCCATTTTTTAAGAAGTTAAATGATTATGCTAAAAGAGGAAATTTACAATTTGACTGCCCAGGTCATCAAGGTGGAGAGTATTTTAAAAAGCATCCAGCTGGCAAAGCTCTTTATGATTTTTATGGAGAAAATATATTTAAATCAGATATTTGTAATGCAGATGTTGATTTAGGAGATTTATTAATCCATGAAGGTCCTGCAGTAGATGCTGAAACTCACGCAGCTAAAGTTTATAATGCTGATAAAACTTATTTTGTTATGAATGGTACTAGCACATCTAATGCTGTTGCTGTAAGTGCAGTAGTTGCACCTGATGATTTAGTCTTATTTGATAGAAATAATCATAAGTCAGTTTATATCTCAGCTTTAATCCAATCAGGTGGAGTTCCTGTATACTTAGAAACTGCCCGTAATCCCTTTGGATTTATAGGAGGAATCGATGACCATTGTTTTGATGAAGAATACTTAAGAGCAGAAATTGCAAAAGTAAATCCTGAAAAAGCAAAGGAAAAAAGACCATTTAGACTTGCAGTAATTCAACTTGGAACTTATGACGGTACAATTTACAATGCTAGACAAGTTGTTGATAGAATTGGACATCTTTGTGATTATATTCTATTTGACTCAGCTTGGGTTGGATATGAACAATTCATTCCTATAATGAGAGATTGCTCACCGCTACTTTTAGATTTAACTAAAGATGATCCTGGAATACTTGTTACTCAATCAGTACATAAGCAACAAGCAGGTTTTTCTCAAACATCACAAATTCATAAAAAGGATAGCCATATAAGAGGTCAAAAACGTTATGTAGACCATAAGCGCTTTAATAACTCATATATGATGCAAGCCTCAACTAGTCCATTTTATCCACTATTTGCAGTTTTAGATGTTAATGCTAGAATGCAAGGTGGAGAAGCTGGTAAAAAATTATGGGCTGACTGTATAAAAATAGGTATTGAAGCTAGAAAATCAGTTTTCAAAAACTGTTCTATGTTAAAACCTTTTATACCTAGAACTGTAAAAGATAAAAATTGGGAAGACTATGATACAGACGAAATTGCAAGTAGCATTGAATTTTTCAAATTCCATCCTAATGAACCTTGGCATTCCTTTGAAGGCTATGGAAAAAATCAATACTTTGTTGATCCTAATAAATTCA
The DNA here is from genome assembly GCA_030526875.1 of Clostridium perfringens. Taxonomy (GTDB): domain Bacteria; phylum Bacillota; class Clostridia; order Clostridiales; family Clostridiaceae; genus Sarcina; species Sarcina perfringens_A. The sequence goes on from JAUNBX010000009.1 coordinate 57,391, forward strand.
TGTTAACAACACCTGGTATAGATGCTGAAACTGGTGAATATGAAGTCTTTGGTATACCAGCTACAATTTTAGCTAACTATTTAAGAGAAAACAGAATTATTCCAGAAAAAAATGATTTAAACTCTATTTTATTCTTATTAACTCCTGCTGAGAATACAGAAAAAATGAATAAGTTAGTGGCTCAATTAGCTAAATTTGAAGAGCTTATACAAAATGATGCCCCACTTAAAGATGTTCTACCAACACTTTATGATAAATATGAATCTCGCTATAAAGGCTATACTATAAGAAGACTATGCCAAGAGATGCATGATTTCTATAGAGAACATGATGCTAAAAAATATCAAAAAGAATTATTTAGACAAAGGTCCTTCCCAACACAAGCAATGCTACCACGTGAAGCTAATATAGAACTTGTAAGAAATAATGCTAAGCTTGTTCCACTTAAAGATATAGTTGGAGAAATTGCATTACAAGGTGCACTACCATATCCACCTGGAGTATTTTGTGTAGTTCCTGGTGAAGTTTGGAATGAAGTTGCCCAAAAATATTTCTTAATATTAGAAGAAGGAATAAATAGATTCCCAGGCTTTGCACCTGAAATTCAAGGTGTTTACCTAGAAGAGGAAAATGGTGTAACTAGAGCCTACGGCTATGTTTTAGATAAATAAATATTTAAGTTTATTAAAACACATTGTCTATAAAAAGTTACTCTAAAAAATCCTCTATTTTAAAAAGAGACTTTTAAAATAAACTGTAAAAACATCTAATGAAAACTTCATTAGATGTTTTTTTATAAATTATCACTTAAAAATCTATAATATTAACTTTTACCTAAGTAATATAATTTAATTTTGATTTTAGATAAAATTGTAGGATACTTTAATAAATCCTATTAAAAATATACTAATCCTTATATCTAACTTCTTTATCTATTCCAAAAAGATATAAATATCTTTCTTTAATTCTTTTACCTATTATTTTTTCTAAGGTTTCTGTATATAAATCTATTTGTACTTTATATCTATCTAAAAGTTCTTCTTCTTTTCCCTCTTCAACATAATCAGTTTTGTAATCTAGTAAAACCACCCCATCTTCCTCTTCAAAGAAGCAGTCTATTATACCCTGAAGTCTTAATTTCTCATTATCAAAAATTTTATCTACTAACTCTTTCTCAATTCTCTTTACAGGTATTTCAGTTATAAAAGGAAGCTCTCTATATACTTCTCTATTTTCTTTATGAGCTTTTAACATTCTTTCACCTAAATTACTTTTAAAGAATTTCTGTATTTTAAATGGATTTATAGCTTTTTCTTCATCTTCTGTTATAAGTTCTTTTTCAAACATAACTTTAACTTGTTCTTTTATTTCATTTACTGAGTTTACCTTGCCTAAGTCTAACTTTTGCATAACAAAATGCATAGCTGTTCCTTTTTCAGCTTTAGATAATCCTTTTTTTTCTGTTATAAATTTAGGTTTTTTTCTAAGGCTTTCCTCTTTAAAAAAGTTTTCTGCTTCAGAGGTAAAAACTTCTTCCTCTGCTCTTTTTATATCAGATACAGATATATTTGATGGTACTGTGCAAACCTCATTATATTTGTATTTAAAATCTAGCCTTCTTTTTACCTCTTCATCTATAACAAAATTATCATAATCTAAAGATAGTATTGTATTTTCTTCTTTATCAACAAAATCTTTAGTGTTATCCACAATAAACTCACTTTTTTTGTGGAAATCTATTTTCCATGTGGATAAATCATCTGATATTTTTATAAATTCATTTCTGCCCTGTCTTAAAACTTCCCCATCTTTATGTTTAACTAAAGCCGTCATAATCCATTTTAAATAACTTTTTTGCTTTAAAACTTCACTTGGCATAACTTTATCTAAGCCTTTTTCTCCTGCTTTATAACATACTTCAATATCCTTTTGCAGATTACTTGATGCACCTGTTATTATAAGCTTTTCCTTTGCCCTTGTTAAGGCAACATAAAGTATTCTCATTTCTTCTGAAAGAGTTTCTAGTTCAAACTTTTTCTTTATGGCATACTTTTGAAGGGTTTTATATTTTATTCTCTTTTCTATATCTATACAATCTGCTCCAATTCCAAGTTCTTCATGAAATAATAAACTATCCTTAGTATCCATAAGGTTAAACTGTTTCCCACATCCACTTAAAAATACCACAGGAAATTCTAATCCCTTACTTTTATGAATACTCATTATTCTAACAACATCTTCATTTTCACCTAAAATCTTAGCAGTTCCTAAATCTCCAGATGATTTTTTAAGTCTATTTATAAAGTTTATAAAGTTAAATAATCCTTTAAAGCTAGTTTGCTCATATTGCTTTGCCCTTTGGAATAGTATTCTAAGGTTTGCTTGACGCTGAACACCATTTACCATAGCCCCTACATATCCATAATAAGCTGTATCAGAGTAAAGATACCATATAAATTCATCAATTGGCATGTATAAAGATATATCTCTCCAACTATTAATTTTCTCAACAAAATATAAACATTTTTCCTTTAAATTTTTATCTATATTTTTATCATAAACACCTTCTGCAATATCTCTTACATTTAAATAAAAGTAACTTTCCCTGTTTAAAAGCCTTATATCTGCTAGTTCCTCTGAATTAAAGGAAAATATTGGACTTCTCATAGAAGCTATTGTGTAAATATCCTGCATTGGATTATCTATTATGTGAAGCAGAGACATTATTGTTCTAATTTCAATAGTTTGAAAATACCCAGCACTTGTATCTGCATAAACAGGGATTCCTCCAAAACTGAGCTCTTCAACAATAGTATCTGCCCAATTCTTTGTAGCTCTTAGAAGAATAACTATGTCCTTATATCTTATTTTCCTATATTTATTTAAATTTTTATCAAAAACCATAAAGTGTTTTCCATCACTAGGGTTCATAAGTTCTTTTATTCTTTTTTCTATGATTCTAGCCTCAATGGCAACAGCAGTTAAATCTTCCTCTTCTTCTTTTAAGCTTTCTTCATCAGAAGGGTTTTCACTCTTTTGTTCTTCCTCAAAATCACCTGATTTATCTAAAATATGAAGTTCTATATTTCCTGCAACATCTATATTCTCTATATCAACTTCTTCTTGTGGATTAAAAAATATATTTTCCTTATTTATCTCTTCATAATTTGCCCCTAAGTTTAAAGCTTCATCAAGTGTATAATCAAGTTCTCCAACTGTTTCACTCATAAGAGATTTAAAAACAAAGTTAACTCCATTTATAACTTCTTCTCTACTTCTAAAGTTTTTATAAAGCATTATCTTTCTGTTTTTATCTTTATTATCCATTGAATAAGAATTATACTTTTCCAAAAAAAGCTCTGGTTTTGCTTGTCTAAAGCGATAAATGCTTTGTTTCACATCTCCAACCATAAAAACATTAGGATTATCTAATGTTTTTCGTGAAACCATATTTATTATAGTTTCTTGAACATTATTAGAATCTTGATACTCATCAACTAAAACTTCATCAAACCTTTCCCTAAACTTTTTTGCAACTACAGAGGGCTTAATTTTTCCACTTTCATCATAAGAGGTTAAAATCTTTAAACACAAATGCTCTAGGTCATTAAAATCTAAAATAGTCTTTTCTCTTTTTTTGTCACTATATCTTTTTGAAAATTCTATTACAAATTCTGTTAGAGAAGTTATTATAGGATACATCTTCTTAATTCCATCTATTGCTTCATCTATTGGAACTGAAAAGACATCTTCTTTTATTTTATTTACTCTATCCTTAGCCTTATCTCTTAAAGCTTTAATATTTTCTCTATCTAATTCATCTCCAACACCTTTTTTAGGAGTTTTTATTCTATCAAACTTAATACATGATACAGCCTCATAAATCTTATCTAGCCCTAAATCTAAGGAGTTAAGTATATTTACTACCCTATTTAATTCTGGGTCTAAAGTTAACATGTACGGAGCTAAATCACAATCTCCCTCACATATTTCTATGGCTTCTTCTAAATTATCCTTAGCATTATTAAATTCTAAATAAAGGCTTTCCTTTAGAACCTTATACCAAGCCGTCTTTTCTAAATCATCTAAAGAATCTAGTTTAAAATCATGAGCCTTTTCTCTAAGCCATTTTTCTGGCCATGGACCACTCATGGAAAAGTTATAAAGCTTTAAAATTATATCCTTTAACTTTTCGTCATCACGATTAGAGCAATAAGCTTCTATAAGATTTAAAAATCCTTTATCTTCTTCATCATACTTATCATCAAATAATTCAACTAAAATATCTTGTTTTATAA
>JAUNBX010000010.1:0-34298 GCA_030526875.1 Clostridium perfringens
TCCTAAATTACAATATTTCCTTTATTTCATCTTTTAGTTTTTTTAGTGCCAATCCTCTATGACTTATTTTATTTTTTTCATCTAAGGTTAGTTGTGCAAAAGTTTTTTTTAAGCTTGGTATATAAAACAGTGGATCATATCCAAAGCCATCTTTTCCTTGTTCTTTATATGAAATTATTCCTTTACATCTACCTTCTACAAAAAGTTCTTTACCTTCCCATGTTATAAGAACTATAGAGCATACAAATTCTGCTTGTCTATTATTTATATCTACTTTACTAAGATTCTTTAACAATTTTTCATTATTTTTTTTATCATTTCCATGTTCCCCTGCATATCTTGCCGAAAAAACACCAGGTTCTTTATTTAAATATTCAACTTCTAATCCTGAATCATCTGACATTACTATAAAATCTTTTTCTCCTATATTCACCAAATAATCCTTTATTTCCTTGGCTTTTTTATATGCATTTTCCTTAAATGTTTTTCCATCCTCTAAAACATCTATATCTATATTGCATTCCTTTAATGAATATATATCTAACGAAATATCCTTTAATATATCTTTTATCTCACCTATTTTATGTGTATTATTACTTGCTACTATTATTTTCAAAATTATTTCCCCCTGTTCCTATGAATAAGCAATCATTTTTTAGTACATTTTTTTGTATTTGAACTATCTGCTTTATTCCTTTTTCTCCAAGCTTTAATAGCTCATTTAAATCGTCCATACTAAATGGTTTTTCCTCTCCCGTTCCTTGAATCTCTATCACTTTTCCCTCTTCAGTCATGACGATATTCATATCTACACTAGCTATACTATCTTCATCATAACATAAATCTATTAGTTTCTCATTATCTACAATTCCAACACTTATAGCACTTACAAAGTTTCTTATAGGATATACATTAAAAGGTTTCTTTTTATGGATACTATTAACTGCATCTACAAGTGCTATAAAAGAACCGGTTATAGCTGCCGTTCTAGTCCCTCCATCTGCTTGTATGACATCGCAGTCTATCCATATAGTTCTCCCTCTTAATGCCTCCATATTTACTACAGACCTTAACGACCTACCTATAAGCCTTTGTATCTCAGTAGCTCTTCCATCTGCTTTAAGTTTTGTTATATCTCTTTGCCTTCTAATTTGAGTGCTTCTTGGAAGCATGTTATATTCCGCAGTAATCCATCCTTTATTTTGACCTCTTAAAAATGAAGGTACTTTATCCTCAATAGATGCAGTACATATAACTTTTGTATCTCCAACCTCTATAAAAACTGAACCTTCAGCATATTTTATATAGTCCCTTGTTATAACTATTTTTCTTATCTGATTACTTTTTCTATTATCTTTTCTCAAAGCTCTATTCACCTCCACAACCTTATCATTATATCTCTTAGTATATTGTTTACATTTTTCTTTATCAACTCTTATAATTTTAACTTAAATTAAATTTAAAAGACAATATTTATGATATATATATTATTTTGCAATATTTAAAAGTCTAACTCATATTAATAATATAAGGATTAATTTTAAGAGGTGTATAATTTGAAATATATAGGTCAATTCTTTAGAATGAATTCACTATCAATAGAAGAAATAGAATCCCAACTTTTATTTTTTTGTAGAGAATCTTTAAAACATATAGTTTTAGAATCTAGATGCGGAATTTGTATAAATTATAAAAATTTAAAACCATTAGCTTCAGGGCATTATATAGAAAGGTTTAAAAACAATACCCCGTTGCTCTGTGTCTACAAAAAGGCTAAACCTAATATATACTCATCTAAATATTCAAAGAGTTGGGATATAAGTACATTTAAAAAAGAAATTCTTATTTCTCCAAATGCACTTATGACATTATCTATATTAGAAAGCACAAAGTACTATGATAATTTTCAAGGCGTTGATGATTCAATTTATGATATATCTAAGCTATATAAAGATCTAAGTAAAATACAATTAGAGTTTTATTATAACCATTTACGAAATAATGAGGGCTTTTTTGTAAATAAAAAGGATGAGAAACAAGCTGATTCAAAAGAATTCAATTTTTCTGAAAAGGATAGTGATTTTAACTTTGTAGATCAGGGCTATATGATGCTATCTTATTATTTATATTCTATTATTTGCAAAGATAATGAAAACAGTCTAGACTTTAAAAACTTCTCTTTAGAAATTTTAGATATGTTTGATAGTCTCAAAGAAAATCTTTACTTAGAATCTTTCAATAATTGTTGTAATCTTTGTCTAATTTTCAATACTATGTATGAATACTCAAAAGAAGAAAAATGCAAAAATTTACTTATAGATTTATCTGAATTTACATTGTCAAAATATACAGAAAGTACAGTTTCACTATCTAATATAGAAAATATTACTCTACTATCCTTAAATATGCTTTTAACCTATAAAAATACTAATATTTCTTTATTTAAAGACTCATTTAATGATATAAGTACTCTTTTAAAAAACCTATACGATGAAGAAAAATCTATACTTAAAAAGCCTAATGATAAAAAAGAAATAAAATATTATTCTAAAGAACTTATTCCTTTTTTAGTAAATACTATTGCTTATTCTCACGAAAATAATATAGAAAATGGATTAAGTAATTTTATATCTAGTTTTTATAAAAAGTATTTTTCTGATTCAGGATTAATAACTAGTTTTCCTGATGCACCTCCCCTTGACTCTAGTGAAAGATATAATAATTTGTCATTAAAATCTGAGGATTTATTAGATGAAGCAATGTTTAGAATTGTAAATTCACCAAGCCCTAACTTAAGTGGTTTAGCTTCCGTATTTACTAAAAACATTACTTATTCTACTAAAAAAAATACAATTACTAATTCAAATACTAGTTTTGATAGCTCTATTAATATGTTTTTAATATTTTTAATGCTTCATACACTAGGTAAATACAAAAATGAAAAAGCTAATAATGGCATTATGACTAAAAAAATAATAGAATCTAAAGCTTATGAAGAATCTAAGTCTTATGGAGGCAATGATTATATAACTGAGATCCATGACTTAAAAAATTAAATTAAAGGCTGTATAAAAAGCCATTTTTATACAGCCTTTAATTTACCCTTTAGTATATTTAAGTATTAAGTTCCCATTACCATCTATATATAAATAATCTATGTTATCTGATTTACACCACATAAAATTTTTATAATATAAAGATACTATACTGTACTCTTCATTTATTGACTCCTCTAAATTAACTAAACCATAATTATTATCCATATTAAAACTCTCTAGGTTTAAATCATCAATATATATATCAAAATTCTTTTTTTCTAAATAAACGTTTAATTCCTCTTTATCTAAAAGAGTTATTTTACTTGATATATTATAACTCTCTTTAAGAATTTCAGATATAAATTCACATACTAATCTATTTTCCGATGTATTTTTAGCAATTATTGATACTATTTTTTTTCTTGTATCTAATTTCCCTAAAAGTTCTTTTGCATCCTCCTTTAATTGTATTTTTTTAGATTCATCATAATATTCATTTAGATTTAAATTTTTTTGTAGTAAATTATTATATTTTATTTCGTTAACACACCACGTACCTATATTATTATCAATTATATAACTATCTAATATCTCTAAATATAATGCATTAAAAAGTCCATTTCTAAATCTACTATCAGAAATTATATTATTTTCATTATTAAATATTAAGGTCTTTAAGATATTTGATGGTGCTATATCTACTTTGCTATATACAGTCCCTTCCTTTAGTGATAAAATTGGTGGCTGTGATAAGATATCTATATCTCCTAAATTATATGAAGCAAAATCAGCTTCCACTGACTCTTGCTCTTTTATTTTTATTTTATCTATTCCATTTACTCCATCTACATAATATGAGTTTTTTTCTAACAAAATCTCACTGTTAGAAATCTCTTTTACAGTATACGCTCCTGTATACCTTATATTAGAATATTGATTTTTATAATCACTAAGTGGCTCACTTACATCTCTTAATCTATATACTGGTTTTGCTAATTTTTTTATGAAATCTTCATCTTCACTATTTAGATTAATAACTATTGTTCTATTGTCTACAGCTTCTATTTCTACTTCCTCAAAACTACACTGCCCATTTTTATACTCTAAGATGCCATCTATTGCATATAGCTCCTCTAGATTATATTGAGTATTATCAGGTGAAAAAAGATACTTAAAGTAATCTATGAAATCAAAAGAAGTTATTACCTCACCACTACTCCATCTTGCATCTTCTCTTAATTTAAATGTATATTCTAAACCATTATCACTAACTTTCCATCCTTGGCATATAGCAGGTATTGGATCACCACTTTTATTTAATTCCACTAATCCCTCAAAAAGTGCACATATAATATCATTTTCCCTATCTGTAGTATTTGTCTTACTTATTAAGGATTCAGGTATTTTTTCTACAGAATAAACTAATGTATCCTCTTTATATTCATAATTTATCGTATCTATGCTATAACACCCACTAAGTATAAATGTTAGTATAATAACTAGCATATTTAACCCTAAATTCTTTCTCATAAATTAATAACTCCTAAATAGTTTTAATATCTTAAAATTATTGACAGATATTAAATATTTAATCATCTAAAATTTAGGGAAATATCTTTTAAAAGACAAGTTATTTGAACTAAAACTTTTACTTAAATAAAATTTTTTATCCCTTGTTATAAAGTTTATACCGTCTACTAAAATTATAGGCTTATTTGAAAAAAGATTATAATTTGCATTGTATACATCTTGAAAGAATACTCCCGTTGTTATATAATAAGCTTTTTTTGCATTGCTTCTATTATATAAATCCAAAAAATTATTATAATCTAACTTATTTACTGCTAAAGTTTTATGATATTTTATCATGTATACTTTTTTTCTTTTCTTTATTTTAAAAGTAACTTCATTGTTTTTTTTATTTAATACACTGTACTTCAAGGATTTTTGATGACATTCTTCTGCTATAATCTTATTTACTTTACTTATAGATATTCTATTTAGGAAAATTAATCCTTTTTCAATCTTATCTTTATGAATTTTAAATATAACAGTATTTATAAAATGCAAAATCATCCCCTCCTTTTTTATCTATATTTAAGTATATGAGTAGAATTAATAATTATTTAATATATTCCACTCATAAATTTTACATATAAATATTTAAGAAGGGGATGATTTTATTTTAACTTCTCTTCAAATTCTTCTTCTGACAAAATATTTAATCCTAAAGTTTTTGCTTTTTCATATTTAGATCCTGCATCTTCTCCAACTATTACATAGTCAGTTTTTTTACTTACACTTCCTGACACTTTAGCACCTAAGGACTCTAACTTTTCTTTTATTGATGTTCTAGAATAATTCTGTAGTGTCCCAGTAACTACTACTGTTTTTCCTTCAAAATTATTACTTTTTACTATTTTCTCTTGATATATAGGTTTAACACCTATATTTAACATATCATCTATAACCTTTAGTACTCTCTCTTCTTTAAAGAAGTTTATTATACTATTTGCAACTATATCACCTATATCAGACACCCTTATAAGTTCATCAAAGGTAGCATGTTTTATAGCTTCTAAAGATTTAAATTCTTTTACTAAATCTTTTGCTGTTTTCGCTCCTACATTTGGTATATTTAAAGAGTATACAAAAGATTCTAAGGAACAGTTCTTGCTTTTTTCTATAGCATTTAGTAAATTTGTAGCCTTTTTTTCTCCAAACTTATCTAATGTTAAAAGTTCTTCATAATTTAATCTATAAAGGTCTGATATAGCTCTTATATCTAATTTTTCAAAAAGCTGCTCTGCAGTTTTTTCTGAAAAACCCTCTATATTCATAGCTTCTCTTCCTGCAAAATGAACTATTGCTTTTACCATTTGTGGTTTACATCCTAATGTATTATCACAATATATATGAACACCTTTTTCTTCTTTTATAAGATGAGAACCACAAGCTGGACAATTTTCTGGTGGAACTATATCTATAGCATCCTCTAAACTATCTGAAACTACTCCCATAATCTCTGGAATCACATCATTACTTCTTCTTACAAAAACTCTTGAATTTATTTTTACAGATTTTCTATTTATATCATCCATATTGTTTAATGTAGCTCTTTTAACAGTTACACCTGCAAGTTCTACTGGCTCTAATATTGCAGTTGGAGTAACCCTTCCACTTCTTCCTACATTCCACTCTACATCTAAAAGTTTTGTTGTTGTTTCTTGGGCTTCAAATTTATAAGCTATTGCCCATTTAGGAAACTTTACAGTATTTCCTAAAAGTTCTCTAGTTTTTATATCATCAATAACTATAACTAAGCCATCTATATCATAATTTAAATCAAATCTTATATTTTCTATATACTTTATCTCATTTTCAATATCTTCCATAGAAGTACATACTTTAATATAATCATCTACTGGAAAGCCTTTATTCTTTAAAAAGTTTAACATTTCCTCATAGGTCTTAAATTTAGTTTTTTCAGTATACCCTATGTCATAAAAAAATGCTGATAAGTTTCTTTTAACAGTTTCTGCTACATTTAAGTTTCTTAAAGCACCTGCTGCACCATTTCTTAAATTTTTAAGTGGCACTTGTGCATTTTTATTATAATTATCGAAAGCCTCTTTTGTCATAAGAGCTTCTCCATGTATCTCTACGAAGTCATTACAGTCTATTTTTAAAGGTATTGATTTTATGGTTTTAATCTGTGCTGTAACATCTTCACCAATAATTCCAGTACCCCTTGTAGCCCCTGTTACTAAAATTCCATTTTCATCATAGGATAAATTTACAGTTAATCCATCAAATTTTTTAGTAACTATATATTTAAGATGTGGTAATTTATCCTCTTTATTTAATTTGTTATACTCTTCTATAAATTTTACATTTCTCATATGCCAATCATTTATTTCTTCAATACTTTGAGCTTTATCTAAGCTAAAAAGTCTCCCTTTATGAGTATACTTTTTAAATTCAGGAAGAACCTTATCACCAACTCTTTGAGATGGTGAATAAGGAAGTATATATTCTGTTTCATTTTCTAACTTTATAAGCTCATCATACTTTTTATCATATTCTTTATCTGAAACTGATGGGTTTCCAAGAACATAATACTCATTAGCATATTTATTTAACTCTTCAACTAAACTTTCTATTATAACCTTTTTATCCATTTCGTTCTCCTAAACTATAATAATTCTAGGTTAGCAAAACTTAACATTAAGTTTTTTACTCCTTGACTATCAAAAGCTATTGTTATTTTATAGTCTGCCCCAACTTTTGATGTTGTAATTATTGTTCCTACACCGAATTTTCCGTGTTTTACTTTATTTCCTGGAATAGCATTCTCTGCAGTACATAAATTTTTATTGATATCTGTCTCTGATAAAATTTCATCTAATTTTCTGTCTACAGATAAGGCTGTTGCATTAGAGTATTTATTATAATGCCCTCCTCTTATACTATGTGGATTAGAATAAGCACTATTTAATCTACTTCCAGCTCTATCTGCCTTTGATGCAGTTCTGTTTTGTCTTTGAGCCCTAGCTTCATTTACTATTGTTTCTTTTAAAATATCTGGTATTTCTCTTAGAAAATCAGATTCTTGATAGGATACCGTTCTACCAAAAACCATTCTACTTTCTGCTGATGTCATATATAGCTTTTCCCTAGCTCTTGTTATTCCAACATAGCAAAGTCTTCTAGCCTCTTCCATTTCTTTAAACTTATCAAAGCATCCCATACTTGGGAACATTCCATTTTCCATTCCAACCATAAATACAACTGGGAACTCTAATCCCTTTGAACTATGAACTGTCATAAGCATAACATAATTATTTTCTTCATCCATAGAATCCATATCTTGAACTAAAGCAACCTTTTCTAAATATGATGACAATGACTTATCCTCTTCATTACTCTTTTCAAAATCTACTGCATCTGATACAAGTTCCTTTAAGTTTTCTATTCTACTTTCATCCTCTAAACTTTTAGATTCTTCAAGGGATTTTAAATATCCGCTCTTATCTAAAACATATTCTATAAGTTCAGATACTGAAAGGCTCTCTGACATTACTATTAAATCTTCCATCATCTCAATAAATCTTTTTATTGGATTTATTGCCCTTGTTGTTAACCCTGGTATAAAATCAACATCAAGTAAAGCATTATATAAAGTACTTTCTATTTCATCTGCATGATTTTGTACTTTTTCTATAGTAGCGTCACCAATACTTCTTTTTGGAGTATTTATAATTCTTCTTAAACTTATAGCATCTTGAGGATTAACTAAAACCTTAAGATAAGCTAAAATATCTTTTATTTCTTTTCTATCATAGAATTTAAGACCTCCAAATATCTTATAAGGCATCGTTGCTCTTCTTAAACTTTCTTCAAATACACGAGATTGAGCATTTGTTCTATAAAGAACTGCAAAATCGCTATATTTTAATCCTTTTTCTTTTATAATTTCCTTTATTTTGGATATTACAAATTCTGCCTCTAACTTATCAGAGTAAGCTCTATAAGTGCTTATCTTATCTCCCTCTTCTTCTTCAGTTCTTAAAACTTTTTGTTTTCTTTCACTATTATTCTTTATGACGTTATTTGCAGCTTCTAATATATTTTTCTTTGATCTATAGTTTTGCTCAAGTTTAACTACAACAGCATCTGGGTAGTCCTTCTCAAAGTCTAATATATTTCTTATATCTGCCCCTCTCCACTCATAAATACATTGGTCATCATCACCAACTACACATATATTTTTATATTTTGCAGCTAACATTTTAGCAAACTCATATTGTGCTTTATTAGTATCTTGATACTCATCAATCATTATATATTTAAATTTGTTTTGATAAAATTCTAATATATCTTCATGACTTCTGAAAAGTTCTACAGTTTTAAATATTAAATCATCAAAATCTAAAGCATTGTTCTCTTTTAATTTCTTTTGATATAACATATAGGCATCTGCTATTTTATCTTTTCTAAAGTCACCTTCATTTTCACGTTTAAAGGCACTAGCTGTCATAAGGACATCTTTAGCTTTACCTATTGCTCCTAATATTTCTCCATCACTTATATCTTTTTCATTTATATTAAGTTCCTTCATTACATGTTTTATAAGTGTTTTTTGATCTGAAGTATCATATATTGAAAAATCTCTTTTATATCCTAATTTATCTATTTCTCGTCTTAAAATTCTTACACATGATGAATGGAAGGTTGATATCCACATATTATCAGCCTCATCACCTACTAAAGTTTTAACTCTGTCTTTCATTTCTTTTGCTGCTTTATTTGTAAATGTAATAGCCAATATATTATATGGTTTTATTCCAAGTTCTGAAACCATATAAGCTATTCTGTGAGTTAAAACCCTAGTTTTTCCTGAACCTGCTCCTGCTAATATAAGCACCTGTCCTTCAATTGTAGAGGCTGCAATGTATTGCTCCTTATTTAATAAGCTCTTTAAATCCACTCAAACCACTCCTTAATTTATCTATATAAAGTATTATAACATATTATTTAATATTTTCTTCATTCCATCTAAATACTTAATATTATAATCATTCCTATAAATCCATATTTTTAAACTAATAATTCTTAATCTAATATGTTTTATGTATTAATTTTAATTATTAAATGTTAAAATACTATTAATTTTTTAAATAATTACTATAAATAAAAGACCATTTACATGATTAATCACATAAATAGTCTTATTTATATAAATTATTGTTTCACTTTAATATTAAATTTTAACTTTTATAATATAAAATAAAAAACGTAACCCTTGGGGCCAGGTTACGTTATAGCAATAAGCAATAAATAAAAAGGGGGCTATTTATCCTTTTATTTATTCTTGCATAAATAATTATATAAAATGATAAAAAAAATTGCAATAGTTTTAAAAAACTTTCTCATGCTACAATTGCAAACATTACCATATCTTATTTTCTTTAATTTTTATTAAATTTACTTGTTAATTTTGCAAGTTCTTCTTCAGTTAACTCCCTGTACTCCCCTTCTTCTAACTCATTATCTAGTTCTAATTCACCAAATTTTATCCTTTGAAGATATTCAACCTTTTTTCCTCTAGCTATAAACATTCTTTTTACTTGATGGAATTTTCCCTCTTGAATTGTAACTTTAACTTCTGATGAATCCTCAAAATTATTAACAATCTGAAGTTTAGCACTCATACATCTGTATCCATCATCTAAAGTTATACCATCTTCAAAAGCTTTTATATCTTTTTCATCAATTGGAGCATCTATCTTTGCAAAATACACTTTATCCACATGATTTTTAGGTGCTATAAGCTTATGATTAAGCTCTCCATCATTGGTTAGTATAAGAAGCCCTACTGTGTCTTTGTCTAATCTTCCCACTGGAAATGGTTCAAAAACTTGATGCTCTGCATAAAGAAGGTCTACAACAGTTTCATCTCTATTGTCAAAAGTTGCAGATACTACTCCATCTGGCTTGTTCATTATTAAATATATATACTTTCTATAAAATATCTCTTCACCATTTATTATTATTTTATCTTTTTCAGGATCAACTTGCATTCCACTATCTTTTGCTACAACACCATTTACAGTTACCATTTTCTTTTTTATTATTTGCTTTAATTCTTTTCTTGTTCCATATCCTAAATTTGATAATACTTTATCTAATCTTTCCACTTATTCTCCTCCTTAAGCACTTTAAATACTTACTATGTTTTTTATTTAATACTCTTAAAATAAAACTTAAATAAACCCATGTATTTATTAATTTTATCTCATATTTAAAATTAATAAAACAAAACTTTTATTTTTTAAGAAAAAAATATTAAGGTTTAGAATATTTGAAAGTTTTTAAGACAAACTATAACTACATGTTAAAATAACATTAATTATTTCAGAAAGGAGTTTACATATGTCACATAAAGATAATAAAAACTCAAAGAATAATAAAAAATCTAACCCAAAAACTAAAAAAGAATTAAAAGAAATGAAGATGGAAACTGCTAATGAAATTGGCTATTCTAAAGAATCTAAAAAACTTGGTAAAGATACACCTAAATATAAAACCTTTGATAAATAATAGAAACTAAACATTATAAAAAGAAAAGCTCCTTATGTCAAAATAAGGAGTTTTATTAAAGTCAAATTACTTTAAACTCAAATATATCATAATCCTCATAAGCACATTTTTTATAATGGCTTTTTGCTAAAACTAAAACTCTATAATTACCATCTTTAAGTGCCCTAAAAGTATAGTAATCTTTTCTACTATAATTTTGAACTAATGTCCAGTTACCTTCTTTCATTATATAGTATTCATAACATACTTCATTTCCTCCACTACTCTCCACATTAAGAGTAATTTCTTCATTTAATTTAAATTCTGTTTTTTCTGATACTACTTTCGTTGATGTTATAGGCAAACAGTCATTAACATAAAACTTTATCTCTTTTTTATTATCATAATCAGTTATGCATTTTTTATTTTTAGCGTGAATTTCTACTGTATACTTTCCAGAACATTTAGGTAAAATGTTTATTTTCTTAGTGACTTCATAGTCTGTCTCTTCAACCGTCTGTTCATTTATTTTGGTTATATATTTTATTAAAGTGTCTTTAGTATTTTCAGTTATAACTTCTATATCAACCTTATCCCCAACTAAAAAATATCCATTAGACGGAAGAAGTACATGTTCTATATTTGCTTCTAAGTATTCCTTTACCCTAAAATAAGAGTTAGTGTGAGTATCATATTCTTTTTCTGAATATTTATCTTTGATTTTTATTTCAAGCTTATATTCTCCCTCTTCCCTTGGAATAAACTCAATCCAATTCTTTTCGCTATAAGCTGTACTTGTTATTACTATCTCATCCCTTGTAACCTCAAAAGAATATCTAGTATTTCTTCCTCCATCTGTAATTACCTTTACACTTATAGGTTCATTCTTTATATAATTTTTTTCTTTATTATAAACTATATCTGCTATCTTTATTGGTTTTGTTCTCTTTTTATCTATTACATAATTTATTTCAGATAAAGTCTCATATTCTCCTTTAAAAGATTCATCTTTAACTAAAAGTGTTATTAAATACTCTCCCTCAGCCTTTGCTTCCCAAAGAAATGTTGCATTTTTACTAAAACCTGAATCTTCTCCTACAGGCCCATCTATTTTAAATCTATAAAGAAGATTTTTCCCTCCCTTTGCTAAAGCCTTTATAAGTATATTAGAACCTAGAACTTGAGGTGAACTCAAATCAGTTTCAAATGTCTTTAAATTTATAGATTTATAAGGCTTAACTTCATAAACCATAATTGCTCTATCATCATACTCTCTATTTGAATACATATCCTTTGTAAGACAAAGAAGTTTGTATTTTCCTGGAACCTCTTCTTTAAAAGATACAGTATTTTTTGATGAATAGTCTTGAATGCTGCATCCTTTTCCATCTGAACTTATTTTTATAAATTTATAAAGGGCTGTTCTATCATCTTCAAAACTACCTTTAACTTGAAAAGTTAAGTCATTATTAACTACAACTTCTTTAGTTAAACACTTAAAGTCCACTATTTCAGGTCTTTCAAAATCACATACCTTAAAAGCTACAGTTCTAAAATCATCAAAATTATGAGTTGATTCTGGAATTTTACATTCAACTAAAAATTCAAACTCTCCACTCTTATTAGCTGTATAAGTAATTTTATTGTCTGTAGTGTAATCTTTTATAAGTTTCCAATCCTGTTTGCTTCCTATAAAATATCTATACATAAGTGGAGACTTATACCCTTCAACTTTAATAGATATCTTATCTCCTATCTTAAATTTATTTTTTTCTATATATAACTCTTTTATAAGTTTGTCGTTATAATCCCCTATTGTTATACTTTGAGATACTTTATAGTCAAAGGGTTTTTTAGAATCTTTTCTTTTAGCTTGAGCTATTATCATATAGTTTCCTTCTTCTTTTGGTATCCATTCTATATGACCATTCTCATTTTTATCAAAGTCACTTATGGTATCCCATATTCCGTCTTTGCCCGCTAAAATCTTATATGTTAAACTATCTTTAGTATTATTCTTAACTTTTATATCTACCCATTTATTATCTTTAATTATTCCTTTTTCTTCTAGTTCTAAAAGCAATTCTCCCATGTATGATAATCCCCCCAACTATTTACAATATATGCATATATTATAAATTATATATTATTTGCCATATTATGTAAACAGAGCAAGGTATTTTTATTTATTTTATAACTATTTGCTCATATATGTATAATGGTGTATTTTATTGTTAATACTATAAAAGGTGTTATAACACTATAAATCTCCTAATTTTATTATATCCATATAATGAAACCATAAAAAATCTCAGGATTACCTGAGATTTTTCTAGTTTCTTAATTTTTATCTAATAACCCTATTAAAGAGTTTTTTAAAGCTATATCATCTTTTTCACTTCTTTTTTTAGGTCCTTTAAGCCTCCCACCACTTTGTCTAACTTTAGACTTTAAATGCCTTTCAAAAAGTAATTTATCTATATTCTCATTATTATACATAAATCCCTTTGGATTTACACAAAAACACCCTTTGTTAAGAACAATAGATGCTACTCCATAATCTTGTGTAACTATTATATCTTCCTTTTTACATTCATTTATAATATACATATCAACACTTTGAAATCCACTATCTACAACTTTTACCTTCCCATAGTCTAAATTTATATTATGGTATATATCGCAATACAAAATAAGGTCAACTGAATATTTTTTTGCAATCTCTTCTATTTCTTTAACTCTAGGACAAGCATCTCCATCTATTAAAATCCTCAAAACTAACTACCTCCTATACTTATTGCTAAAAATAAAGAACTATATCAAAATAAATCCTTAGCAACAACTATTATCGCCTATAATTATTTTGATACAGTTCTTATAAATTATTTTTTAGTATTCTTTAGTTTTAGACTAAAATTAAAGTCTCTTCTCTAAATCTTCTTTTAAATCTTCATATCCTGGTTTTCCAAGAAGTGCAAACATGTTTTTCTTATATGCTTCAACACCTGGTTGGTTAAATGGATTTATATTCATTACATAAGCACTTATTCCACAAGCTTTTTCAAAGAAATAAACTAATCTACCAAAGTAGTATGGGCTTATTTCTGGAACATTAACAACTATATTTGGAACCTCTCCATCAGAGTGTGCTAAAAGTGTTCCTTGGAATGCTTTTTTATTAACAAAATCAATTGTTTTTCCTGCTAGGAAGTTTAATCCATCAGCATCATTTTCAGTCTTTTCTATTACTATTTCTTTTGAAGCTTTTTCTATATTTATTACAGTTTCAAAAAGATTTCTTCTTCCTTCTTGAATGTATTGACCCATTGAATGTAAATCAGTTGAGAAATCTACAGCAGCTGGGAATAATCCTTTACCGTCTTTTCCTTCTGATTCTCCAAATAATTGTTTCCACCATTCATTAAAGAAGTGAACACTTGGTTCATAGTTAACTAATATCTCTATAGCTTTTCCTTTATTGTATAAAGCATTTCTAGCTGCAGCATATTTATAACAAATATTTTCTTTTAATGATGGATTTGAATATTCTTCTCTAGCATCTCTAGCACCTTCCATCATCTCATCTATATTTATTCCAGCAGCTGCTATTGGAAGTAGTCCCACTGCTGTTAAAACTGAGTATCTTCCTCCAACATTATCAGGTATAACAAATGTTTCATATCCCTCTTCAGTTGCTAAGCCCTTTAACGCGCCTCTTTTAGCATCTGTTGTAGCATATATTCTTCTTTTAGCTTCTTCTTTTCCATATTTCTTTTCCATATAATCTTTTAAAACTCTAAATGCTATAGCAGGTTCTGTTGTAGTACCTGATTTAGATATAACGTTTAAGCTTACATCTTTTCCCTCTAATACATCTAATAATTCAGATAAATAAGTTGAGCTTATATTATTTCCAGCATATATTATAGCTGGAGTTTTTCTTTCTTCTTTAGATAACATGTTATTAAAGTTATGTGTTAACATTTCAGTTGCAGCTCTAGCTCCTAAATAAGAACCACCGATTCCTATAACTACTAAAACATCCGAATCTTCTTGTATTTTTTTAGCTGCTTCTTTTATTCTTGCAAACTCTTCTTTATCATAATTTACAGGTAGATCAACCCATCCTAGAAAATCATTTCCAGCTCCTGTCCCATTATGAATCTTATCATGTGCCATATTTACAGCTTCTTGCATGTAAGCTATCTCATGATCTTTTAAGCCTAATCCTACTTTTGATAGATCAATTGTTAATCCTCTTCTCATTGATATTGCCTCCAAAATATAAAATTTAAAATTTAAATACTTTTTAGAATAATTAGTATAAATATTGCTTTGGAAAATATTTTCCCATCTTTATTATTATAACATAAAATCTTTCCTATGTTTAACATAACTATATGTTATGTTACCAATTTTCAAATTATTTTAATACTAAATTCCCCATAAATATAATAATGCTCTTGCCATTGATAAAAATACTACTATAGCTATAATAGCAAGAGGTAAAATTATAAGATATTGTGCCAAAACTATAGATAATAAATCCTTAAATTTAGGCTTTTCATATAATTTTACTTCTCTTAAAAGTTCTCTTTCTTTTTGTTTCATTTCTTCTTTTTTCATGTTAAATCTAAACATAAGCTTCACACCTTCATCTAAAATTAGTGCTGTATTAAAGAAAATAATTTCTAAAAATACAGCACTTTTATTTACACTTTATTAAATTATATGACATGCTACAAAATGATTTTTAGCTACTTCTCTATACTTTGGATTTTCCTCTTTGCATATCTTATTTGCATAAGGACATCTAGTATTGAATTTACACCCTTTTGGCGGATTTGAAGGGCTTGGGATATCCCCTTTTAATATTATTCTACTTCTTTTAAGTGTAGGGTCTGGAACTGGTATAGCTGAAAATAGTGCTTTAGTATATGGGTGAAGAGGATTTTTATATATTTCTCCTTTATCCGCAAGTTCTACTAAAGAACCTAAATACATAACTCCAACCTTTGTACTTAAATGTTCTACAACACCTAAATCATGGGATATAAAAAGATAAGTTAAATCTCTTTTTTCTTGAAGATCTGATAAAAGATTTATTATCTGTGCTTGTATTGAAACATCAAGGGCTGATACTGGTTCATCTGCTACTATAAAGCTTGGGTTTAAGATAAGGGCCCTAGCTATACCTATTCTTTGTCTTTGTCCTCCTGAAAATTCATGGGGATACCTATCTATCTGATATTCTGAAAGTCCACAAATCTTCATTGTTTCCAAAATTAAAGCTCTTGCATCTTTTTTGCTGACTATGCCATGATGAATAACAGCCTCTCCTATACTCTCCCCTACTGTCATTCTAGGATTTAAAGATGAATATGGGTCTTGAAAAACTATTTGCATATCTGTTCTAAGTTTTCTAAGTTCATTCTTTTTTAACTTGTTTATATCCTGCCCTTTATATATAACTGAACCATCTGTTTTTTCTAAAAGTCTAAGAATAGTTCTACCTGTTGTACTTTTCCCACAGCCAGATTCTCCAACTAATCCTAAAGTTTCTCCTTTCTTAAGTTCAAAGGATACTCCATCAACAGCCTTTACATGACCTACAGTTCTTTGAAATACTCCTCCCTTTATATCAAAATATTTTTTAAGTCCTTCTACTTTTAATATAGCTTCACTCATATTCTATGCCTCCTTATACTTAAAGCAAGAAACCTTATGATTATTTTCTACGTATTTAAGAGTTGGTTTTTCTTTCTTACATCTATCATGACAAAACTCACATCTCTCATTAAAATAACAGTTATCCGGCATATTTATTGGGTTTGGAACTTGTCCTGGAATTGAATATAATCTTTTCTTTATTTGATTTAAAACTGGCTTTGATTTTAAAAGCCCTATTGTATAAGGATGCATAGGATTTTTAAATATTATGTCTACTGGTCCCTCTTCTATAACCTTTCCTGCATACATAACAACAACATAATCTGCCATTTCAGCAACAACTCCTAAATCATGAGTTATCATCATTATTGATGTATTAGTTTTTTCTCTAATATCTCTCATAAGGTCTAAAATTTGTGCTTGAATTGTAACATCTAGGGCAGTTGTTGGCTCATCTGCAATTAAAAGCTTTGGATTACAAGAAAGGGCCATAGCTATCATAATTCTTTGCCTCATCCCTCCACTTAATTCATGAGGATATCTATCCACAACTTTATTAGCATCAGATATACCAACTAAAGAAATCATATCTATTGCAACTTTTCTAGCTTCTTTTTTATTAAGTTTTTGATGAAGCATAACAGTCTCCATTATTTGCTTTCCAACTGTGAAAACTGGATTCAAAGATGTCATAGGCTCCTGAAATATCATAGAAATCTCATTTCCTCTTATAGCTCTCATTTCATGTTCTGGAAGAGCTAAAAGGTTCTTATTTTCAAATAAAATTTCTCCACCCTCTATTTTTCCTGGCTGTGATACAAGTCTCATCAAACTCATAGCAGTAACACTTTTCCCACAACCTGATTCTCCAACAACGCAAACAACTTCACCTTTTTTAACTTTAAAACTTACATCATTAACAGCTTTAACAACTCCACCTTCTGTATAAAAGTAAGTTTTTAGTCCTTTATACTTTAATAAATCTCCCAAAAAACTCTCCCCCCTATCTCTTTAGTTTTGGATCTAATGCATCTCTTAGCCCATCTCCTAAAAGGTTAATAGACATTACAGTAAGCAAGATACAAATACCCGCTGGCATCCAAAGCCACGGTCTTTCCATTAAATCTGTAAAATTATTTACTGATTGAATCATATTTCCCCAAGATGCCTTAGGTGGAGTAACTCCCATCCCTAAATAGCTAAGGGCTGATTCTGTCATTATTGCACTACCAATTCCTAAAGTAGCTGATACTATAATAGACGGAATTGTATTTGGTAGAAGATGTTTAAATATTCTTCTTGAATCCTTAATTCCTAAAGCTTCAGTAGCCTGCATAAATTCTTGCTCTCTTAAAGATAATATCTGCCCTCTAACAAGCCTTGCTATACTTGGCCATGATAAAACTCCAAGCATTAACATAACAAAAAATATTCTACTATCAGCACTTACATCTAAATCTGAAAGTATTGCACCAATTATTATTAATATAGGTAAAAATGGAATACATAAAAATATATCAACTATTCTCATTATTATATTATCAATCCAGCCTCCATAATACCCTGCTATAGCTCCTAAACTCCCACCTATTACAATCTCTATAACTACAGCTACAAAACCCACAAGAAGGGATACACGACCTGCATACATAAGCCTTACTAAAATATCTCTTCCTAAAAGATCAGTACCAAGCCAATAGGTTGCATTTGGTGCTTTTTTCTTCATAGCAAAGTTCATTGCATCTGGAGCATGTGGCGAAATAAGAGGGCCTACAAAAGCAAATAGAATCATAAATATTAATATGCCAAATCCAACCATAGCTAGTTTGTTTTTTACAAGCCTTCTAATCATCATTTTCCAAGGTGAATTTATATTTTCATTCTTTCTTGCCTTTTCCACATTTTTAACTTTTTGTTGTACTTCTATACTCATAACTTAGCCCCCTTACTTTAATCTTATTCTAGGGTCAACTAAAGCATAAGATACATCTGCTATTAAGCTTCCACCTAAAGTTAATAATGCTATAAACATATTAAATCCCATTAAGAATGGATAATCCCTAGAATTTAAACAGTCAAAAGCTATCTTTCCAATGCCTGGCCAAGAAAATATTCTCTCTGTTATCATTGCCCCTCCAAAAAGCCCAGGAAGTGCTAATCCTAAAATAGTTACTACAGGTATTAGTGCATTTCTAAGACCATGTTTATAAATAACAACTGATTCTTTAAGACCTTTAGCCCTTGCTGTTCTTATATAATCTTGTCTTATAACCTCTAACATACTTGTCCTTGTATACCTCATTAATGAACCTATCTGAACAAAGGTTAAAACTAAAAATGGTAAAAACATGTGATAGATAACGTCTAAGAAATACTTAATTCCAGCTTCTGTACTTCCTGCCGTAACCATTCCACCAACTGGGAATAATCCTAAATCAAAAGCTAAGAATTTTATTATCATAAGACCTAAGAAAAATCCTGGAAGTGATATACCTATTAAAGCTAATATAGTAAAGAACCCATCTAATAAAGAATATTGCTTAGTAGCTGAGACAACCCCAATTGGTACAGCTATAAAAATACTAGCTAGAAATGCCATGAGAGCTAAAGCAAAGGAATTCCAGACATAAGTATTTATAACATCAACTACTGGTTGTTTAAATTTTAATGAATCTCCTAAGTTTCCTGTTAAAGCGTTTTTAAGCCAATTTACATACCTAACAAGAACAGGCTTATCAAGGCCCATAAGTTCTCTTAATTCCTCTTTTTTCTCTTGTGTCATATTTGCATTAGCATTTGTTTCTATATAATCCCCTGGTGCTTTTGCTATAACTAAAAATATAATTAATGAAACACCAAGCAGCACAGGAATCATTTGAAAAAACCTTCTGGTTATATATGCGAACATACTAATCCCCCTTTTAATTTCCTCATCACTTTTAATTTTTTAGTTAAAATTTAAAAACTAATTTAAGATATATATGATTAATAACTAAAAACACTGTTTTTAGTTATAATAAACATGCTCAGTCAAAAGACTGAGCATATTAAATTTTTACGATTCCAATGTTAATTCACTTAAACTAGCTGTAAATTCTTTATATGCAGTTATATTATTTTCAAAGCCCTTAACTCTTGAGTTTATAGCCCACATATCTTTTCTTTGATATAAGAACATATATGGCAAATCTTCATTTAATTCATTATAAAGTTCATGATATACCTCTGTTCTTTCATCTATATCAGTAGTTTGAAGTCCTTTTAATAAAAGTTCATCAACTTTTTCATTAGAATATCCTAATCTATTTTGAGAACCGTTAGTTCCGAAAAGATTTGTTGAATCCGGATCTGGTGTTAAGCTCCATGCCATAAAGAACATACTAGCAGTACCATTATTAACTTTTTCTCTCACAGCATTAAAATCCATTTGTTCTGCTTCAAACTTTATTCCAAGATCATTATAGTTTGCTTGTGCTATTGGGATTATAGCTTCATTTACAGAATTAGGTGTAGCCGCTGTGAATTTTATTGTGAATTTTTCTCCATCTTTTTCTCTTATTCCATCAGAACCTACAGCCCAACCGGCTTCGTCTAAAAGCTCTGCTGCCTTTTCTAGATTATATTCATAATCATTTTCTCCTGGAGTATATGCCCAAGATTCTTTAGATTGTGGAACATTTATTACATCTGCATAACCTCCTGTAAAGGCTGCTTCAACTATCTCTTCTCTATTTAACCCATAAGTTAATGCTTGTCTAACTTTTACATCTGCAAATTTTTCATCAGTTACATTAAATCCTATATATCCATATCCATTAGTTGGAAATATGTGTGAATCTAAAAATTCTGCATCTAAAATAGTTTGAACATTATCTTCATTTACAGTTACCATGTCCATATCTATTTCACCAGTTTTAAGCATTTGAATTCTTGTTTCTTCTGATGTTACCTTATAGATTATATTTTTTATATTCGGTGTTCCTTTAAAATAATTTTCATTAGCAACTAATGTAGTTTCTTGACCTGACTTATTAGATACAAAGCTATATGCTCCAGAACCTAATGGATTTGCATGATAGTTTTTTATATAATCTAAATTTCCTTGAGTATATTCAGTTCCATAATGTGCTTTTGAAAGTATTGATACATTTTTATTTGTAAAGTCATATATTGCTGCTGCATTTACTTCTTCTAAAGTAAACTCTATATTTCTATCATCAATAACATTTATTCCTTCAACACTTGTAGCAGTCCCTTCTTTATATGCTTTGGCTCCCTTAAGTTTTGTACCATTTACTAAATCTACTGGTCCATCATAACTTGAATCACAGGCTATTGTATAAGTAAAGGCAACATCTTCAGTAGTTAAAGGTGACCCATCTGAAAATTTCAAATCTTGTTTTAAGGTAAATTTATATACAAGACTATCTTCAGACACCGAATAACTTTCTACCATACTTTCTATAGGAAGACCACTCTCATCTACTGATAATAATCCTTCAAATACAGAATCAACAATGTATCTATCATATTGACTTTCACAATAAAGTGGATTAAAAACCCCATCTGGAGCATCAATACCAATTATTAAAGTATCACTTCTATTTAATGCAGTTTGTACATTTTTTGATGGATCTGTAGCTGCAACATATCCATCAACTGCACTATTTTCGCTACTTGCTGTTGATGAAGAACCATCACTTGAACTTGAAGCCTCAGCATTCCCACAACCACCTAAAAGCATCATAGACCCCATAGCTACACTTAAATAACTTACTAATTTTCTTTTTTTCAATTTAAACTCCCCCTTACTTATTACTTTTATTTATTTAATTCAAAATAAAATAACTAAAACTTTACCTGTCCCATTTTTTGCAATATCGTTAAAATATATTTATCATTTTAAATTTAAATACATTTTTAATATTAAATATTTCATTTTATTATTTTACTTTATTTACCATATAACTATTATATATAATAAACTTTATTTTGTAAATATGTTATTTTATTGTTAATTTAATATAAAAATATTAAATTAATTTTTAATTTAATATTTTTATAACTTTTTAAGTAATTTGAAAATGATCTTTCAATATATCTTTTTATATTATAAAATCTATTTTTTGCATATTATCGTTTAATTTCTTTCATTTCATCTATTTTCCCCCTTTTGGATGTAATAATTTTTATTAATAAAATTATTACCTAAATTAACTTATATATTTCTAGGTAAATAAACAAAATAAATCATTTTTGTAATTCATGTAAAGAAACATTAATATACTTAATTTAAAAATAAATATTAATCATTAATTTCCATAAAAATAGGTAAAGAGAATAAATTATGAGTTGTGATAACAAAAAAGCGTGTACCTGTACTTTTCAAGGATGTTCAAGACATAGGAAATGTTGCAAATGTATAGCTCATCATTGTGATCATGAAGGTGGTGTTCCTGGATCCTTATTTAGCAAGGAAGGGGAAGCTCTATGGAAGAGATATTTAGATACTTTTTAAATAAGTTTAAATATTTTTTAACATAAAAAAGTCTATTACATCTAAAAATTAAATGTAATAGACTTTTTATTTATATAAATGTGATTTTTTTGGCTAAATTATTTTATTCAAATTCAATAGTTGCTGGTGGTTTACCAGTGCAGTCGTACATTACTCTGTTAACACCATTAACTTCATTTACTATTCTAGTTGTTACTTTTCCAAGAACTTCCCATGGAAGGTCAGCTGATTCTGCTGTCATAAAATCACTTGTTGTTACAGCTCTTAAAGCAATTGCATAGTCATAAGTTCTTTCATCACCCATAACACCAACAGATCTCATATTAGTTAAAGCTGCAAAGTATTGACCAATTTCTTTATCAATTCCAGCCTTAGCTATCTCTTCTCTATAAATGGCATCTGCATCTTGAACTATTCTTACCTTTTCAGCAGTTACTTCACCAATTATTCTTATACCAAGTCCTGGCCCTGGAAATGGTTGTCTGAATACTAAATGTTCTGGTATATTAAGCTCTAATCCAGCTTTTCTAACTTCATCTTTAAATAATAATCTTAATGGTTCGATTATTTCTTTAAAGTCAACATATTCAGGAAGCCCTCCAACATTATGATGAGATTTGATAACTGCAGAATCACCTAATCCACTTTCAATTATATCTGGATAAATTGTACCTTGAACTAAGAAGTCTACAGTACCAATTTTCTTAGCTTCTTCTTCAAATACTCTGATAAATTCTTCTCCTATAATTTTTCTCTTAGTTTCTGGATCTTCTACTCCAGCAAGAGCTTCATAGAATCTTTCTTGAGCATTTACTCTTATGAAGTTTAAGTCATATTGTCCTTCTGGTCCAAATATAGCTTCTACTTCATCACCTTCATTTTTTCTAAGTAAACCATGATCTACAAATACACAAGTTAATTGCTTTCCAATAGCTTTTGATAAAAGTACTGCTGCAACAGATGAATCAACCCCACCTGATAATGCACATAAAGCTTTACCATTTCCTACTTTTTCTCTGATTTCTTCAATTGTTTTTTCAACAAATGAATCCATCTTCCAATCTCCAGAACAGTTACAAATATTATAAACAAAGTTTGATAACATCTTAGTTCCTTCTTGAGTATGCATAACTTCTGGATGGAATTGAACTGCATAAAGATTTTTACCTTCATACTCCATAGCTGCAACTGGACAAACTGGAGTATGACCTATAACTTTGAATCCTTCTGGGGATCTTTCTATATAATCAGTGTGACTCATCCAACAAATTGTTGATGAATTAATATCCTTAAATAATTTTGATTCTACATCTACAGCAACCTCTGTTTTTCCATATTCACTTACTGGAGCAGTAGCAACACTACCTCCAAGAACATGTGCCATAAGCTGTGAACCATAACAAATACCAAGTACAGGTATTCCTAATTCAAATATAGATTTATCACATAAAGGAGAATTTTCACCATATACACTATTTGGTCCTCCGGTGAAGATGATTCCTTTTGGATTCATTTCTCTTATTTTTTCAACGCTTAAATTATAAGGATGAACCTCACAATATACATTGCATTCTCTAACTCTTCTTGCAATTAATTGGTTATATTGCCCACCAAAGTCAAGTACTAATACTAAATCTCTCAAAGTGTATCCTCCGTTAATTTAAAATTTTATCTAATATATATTACCACACTGTCTATTGATTTACACTATAGTTTGGTGCTTCTTTAGTTATATTTATGTCATGAGGATGACTTTCTCTTATTCCTGAAGATGTTTGAGTAACAAAAGTAGCTGTTTCATATAAATCATTTAAAGTCGCAGCTCCTAAATATCCCATACCTGATCTTATACCACCAAGTAATTGATATATTGTATCTGCAACATGTCCTTTGTAGGCTATTCTTCCTTCAACTCCTTCTGGAACAAACTTCTTAGTTCCATTTTGGAAGTATCTATCACTTGAACCTTTTTCCATAGCTCCTAAAGAACCCATTCCTCTGTAAACTTTATAGCTTCTTCCTTGATAAATTTCCATTTCTCCTGGTGCTTCTTCGCATCCTGCAAATAATGAACCCATCATTGCAACTGAAGCTCCGGCTGCTAATGCTTTAACTATATCTCCTGAATATTTCAAACCACCATCAGCTATTACTGGAGTCCCTGTTTTTCTTCCTTCTTCAACACAGTCCATAACAGCTGTTAATTGAGGTACACCAACACCCGCAACTATTCTTGTAGTGCAGATTGATCCAGGTCCTATACCAACTTTTACGCAGTCAGCTCCAGCTTCCACTAAATCTCTAACAGCTTCTGCAGTAGCAATGTTTCCAGCTATTATTTGAAGATCTGGATATTTAGCTTTTATCTTTTTAACACCTTCTATAACACCTTTACTGTGTCCATGAGCTGTATCTAAAGTTATAACATCAACTTGAGCTTTAGCTAATGCATCAACTCTTTCCATCATATCTTTAGTTATACCAACTGATGCTCCACATAATAATCTACCCTTAGCATCTTTTGCTGCATTTGGGAAAGCTTTTGCTTTTTCTATATCTTTTATAGTTATAAGTCCCTTTAAGTTATTGTTATCGTCAACTAAAGGTAATTTTTCTATTTTATGTTGTCTAAGTATTTGTAGGGCTTCTTCTAAACTAGTTCCTTCTTTTGAAGTTACTAAAGGTGATTTTGTCATTACTTCAGAAATCTTTTTAGTATAATCTGTTTCAAAAACAATATCTCTGTTAGTTATGATTCCAACTAATTGAGTTCCTTCAGTTACAGGTACTCCTGAAATTCTATATTGAGCCATAAGTTCTAAAGCTTCATTAACTGTATGATTAGCTGTTAATGATATTGGGTCTGTTATAACTCCGTTTTCTTGTCTTTTAACTCTATCAACTTCTTTAGCTTGTTCTTCTATAGTCATATTTTTGTGGATTATACCTATACCACCTTCTCTTGCAATTGCTATAGCCATTTTAGATTCTGTTACAGTATCCATACTAGCACTCATAAGAGGTATATTTAATGTTATAGTTTTTGTTAATTTAGTTTTTAAACTTACTTCGTTAGGTAAAACCTCAGATTTGTTAGGAACTAATAATACATCATCAAAGGTATAAGCTTGTTTTAAGATTCTTGCCATTATTTTTCACTCTCCATCACTATTTTTAATATCCATATTGTTAAAGGAATAAATTTAATATTACCGATTTTTAATAAAATTATAAAGCTCTATCTCAAGTTAATTATCTTTGAATTATTTAGCGAATATTTACTTTTTAATTATAAAAAATATTAAAGTAAATAAATTTATGTAAGAAAAAAGACGTATTAACTCTATAGTGAAGTTAATACGCCTAAAGTACCTTTAAATTACTTTAAACTATATTAAATTCACTCATAGACGGAATTTTAAGGTTTCCGGTAGAGACACCCTGCCATATTCAGGGTTTATACGAGCGATTTGTTTTATCATTAATTTTTTTAATTATAATTCATCATAATATAGTTGTCAACGATTGTAATTGTATTCATTAATAATCATAAAAATTTCTATAAATTTATTTTTTAAGTACTTGCTTTTTTATAAAATTAATAAAAATTTAAAATATATATAATATAATAAATAATTCCTTGTATATTAAATATTATAATGTATATTAAATGGAGTATTTTTTATTAATAATCTTTTACTTTAAATTACTAATTTTAAAATGTGTTACTCAGTTTTTGTATTAATATTTCCACTAACCATAACACTAACAACTTCTTTATTTACTGTATTAGCGTCCTCTGTAGCATTGCTTCCATCAATTGATATTTCATATAATTTTGTATTATCTGTTCTAGGAGGTTTAACATCACTTAAGGCACTTCTAACACTATCATTTATACTTGAATTACTAAAAACTCCGCTATTAGCATCATAAGTGAATGAATTTCCTGTTATTTTTGCTATATCAATAGTTTCATCTATAACAAATGTACTTATAATTCTTTTTATAGCTTCACAGCTTTGTTTATCTACCTTTTCATTTACACTATCTTTTATAGATGCAAAATTGGGAACTGCTATAAATGTCATTGTAGCAATTATTGCTAAAACCACCATAAGCTCAATTAAAGTAAAACCTTTCTTTTCCCTAATTAAATTTCCTTTAACTTTAGCTAAATTAATTTTATTATTTTTCATATATGCCTCCTATACTTAAAACAGTTTAACGTTACTAATCCTTTAACATTAAACATTTATATAGGAATATTTGACACTTATTAACTATAATATTCATCACTATAAAATTAAATATATCTATTTTATCCGATCCAACGCTTTTTACATAAATACTTTTTCTTAAATAAATATATTATAAAACCAAAAATTTATATACCATTTTCATTATACTCTAATTAAAAGTAAATAATAATTAATGATATCCTCATAAAAAACTACTGATATGAACGTAGCTACTGATATGTATGGAACAAATGCAACATACTTTCTCCTATCCCCTCTGATATATCTTATAATGCCTATTAAACTTACTAATACTACTGATAAGTACATACTTAAAAACATTACCTTTAAACTTAAATACAAACTTAGAAATAAAAACACTTCCAAATCACCGTAACCTATTCCATCTATTCCTCTTATCTTTTTAACTATAAACATAATGATACCTACTATTAATAATGGAACTAACACTCTTAAAATTATATCCTGTATTTTTTCATTATTTAAAATATCTAAAATTAAAAATAAGAAGCCACTAGTTACTCCAACTATTGAAACCTTGAAAAAAATATACTGTGTATTATAATCTATAAATGCTGATACTATAAGGATTGAAAATAAAACTAGATATTTTATAAAACTTAATGAAAAATTAAAATATTTAAATAATATAACAAATACTATTCCAGTTAAAACTTCTATTGCAATGTTTTCTATACCTATTCTTTTATTACAATATCTACATTTACCCTTTAAATTTATAAAGCTTAATAAAGGGATTAAATCATACCACTTTAACCTAATATTACAATTATTACAATGAGAATTAGGATGTAGTATACTTTCTTCTTTTGGTATCCTGTCCACACAAAGACTATAAAAACTTCCTAAGATTATTCCAAAACAAAATACAAATATATATTTCAAAAAAATTCTCCTTAATTATCTTTTTATAATAAATCTTAACATGTACATCCTTTCTTATTCACATACATAAAAATAAAACTTGTAAGTTTGAACTTACAAGTTTTATTTTTATTAATTATAATCCTAAAAGATTAGGTATGAATAAACTTATTTGTGGTATAAATGTTACTAAAAGAAGCACCGTAACTATAGCTACATAGAAAGGTAACATATGCTTTATTACATTTTCTATCTTGGTCTTTCCAACTTTACATCCTACAAATAATGTATTTCCAACTGGTGGTGTAATATTCCCTATACAAAGGTTAAATACAAGCATTATACCAAATTGTACTGTACTCATTCCAAAGTTTTGAGCTATTGGAAGTAATATAGGCGTAAATATTAATATAGCAGGAGTTAAATCCATAAATGTTCCAACTATTAATAATAGAATATTCATAGCTAGTAATATTAATACCTTACTACTTGATATTCCTAAAATAAACTCTGTTATTATAGTAGGAATATTTGTAAAGGCAAGAACCCATGACATTATAGAAGAAGCTGCTATTAAAAATATTATTGTTCCTGTCATTTGAACTGTTGACATAAGTATTCCTTTTACATCTTTTAATTTTATTGTTCTATAGAATATAAAAGCTAATAAAAATGAATACACAACTGCAATAGCTGCAGCTTCTGTAGCTGTAAATATTCCACCTAAGATTCCACCTAAAATTATAACTATTAAAGATAAGCTAGGAATTGCATCCCAAATAACTTTTAATGCTATTTTTGCTGTTAATCTATCACCTTGAACTGTATAGTTATTTTTCTTAGCTAAGATAAATGCAACAACCATAA
This sequence comes from Clostridium perfringens, assembly GCA_030526875.1. GTDB lineage: Bacteria > Bacillota > Clostridia > Clostridiales > Clostridiaceae > Sarcina > Sarcina perfringens_A. The sequence continues at coordinate 28,323 of JAUNBX010000010.1, forward strand.
CACTAAGTCCCCATAAAATACCTGGAATATATCCAGCCATAAATAAAGCTGCTACTGATGTTCCTCCACTAACTAAAGAGTATACTATTAAAGAATTACTTGGAGGTATTAAAAGACCTGTAGGGGCTGATGCTATATTAACAGCTGCACTATAGTTTTTATCATATCCAGCTTCCTCTTCAATAGGAGCCATAGTTCCACCAATTGCTGCACATGCTGCAACACCTGAACCACTTATAGAACCAAATAACATATTTCCAACAACATTAGTATGTGCTAAAGACCCTGGAAGTTTTCCAGCAACTAACTTAGCTAGATTTACAAGTCTTATTGCTATTCCACCTGAGTTCATTATATTCCCTGCAAGAACAAAGAATGGGATTGCAAGAAGGGAAAATGAATTTATCCCTGTAAATATACGTTGTGATGCTGTAAATACTGCGTTTTCCCATGGAAGTGCTGCTAAAACACCTACAACTGATGATATTCCTATTGTTACAGCTATTGGAACACCTATAATAAGTAATGCTACAAAGACTACTAAAAGTAATACTCCCGTTGTTAATGCTAAACTCATTACTTTCTACCTCCTGCTACTGATTTGCTTTTAACTTCTTTTGTTGACTTTAAGTTTATTAAATTGGACTTATTATTTTTAAGATTGTTAAGTTCTTCTTTTAAACTTGATAAATTTAAAAGATTGTATGCACACGTAAACAATCCAGAGAACGGTAATGCTAGGTATATATAACCCATTGGAATCTGTAATGATGATGAAGCCTGTGCCATTGATAAGCCACACATTTTAAATCCACCAAAAATCAATACTAATGCTGCAAATCCTAAAATTACAATTTCAGTGAACATCTTTATCTTTATCTTGTTACTTTCATTAAACTTATCAAGAATAAAAGTAACCTTCATGTGGTCTTGTTTCCCAAAAACATAAGCTGCTGCAAACAAGGATGTCCAAACAAAGGATATAAGAGTTAACTCCTCTGTAGCAGTACTTGGATTATTTAAAACATAACGTGATATTACCTGCCATGATGCAGTAAGTGTCATGAAAACTAATAATGTACAACAAATAGCTTCTAAAAATTTATCAAGAATTTTTCTTAAAACACCCATTTTTATTTCTCCCTTAATAATAATTGAAAATTTATTTATAATTCCCTTAATCAGTTACTGTTTCACTTGATACCTCTTGTGAAGTAGTTTCTTCTGAAACATTTACCTGATCTTGAACTTGTGCAACCTCAACACCTTTTGCTTTTATTTTATTATATATAGCTTTCATATCTGGATCTTGAGTATACTCTGCATGTAAGTCAGCCATTTTATCTTGGAATGGTTTTATATCAGGATAGTAAAACTCAACTCCCATTTCTGCTGCTGTAGCCTTTGCCTCTTCTGCACTTTGTTCCCACTCTTTAACTTCCCATTCATTTGCAAGGGCTGCTGCATCTCTAAATATTTGTTCCTCTTCATCTGTAAGCCTGTCTAATAAGCTTGTACTAATAACTAAAATATCTGGTAACATAGCATGCATATTATAAGAATAAGCTTTTGCAACTTCCCCATGTTTATTATTAACAAGAGCTAATTCATTATTTTCAGCTCCATCTATAACACCCTGTTGTAGTCCTGTATAAACTTCACCAAAGGACATTGGTGTTGGAGATGCTCCTAAAGCTTGTAACATTTTAACGTTTGTTGGACTTGTTTGAACCCTTACTTTTAATCCTTTTAAATCATCTGGTTCCATAATTGGTTTATTAGTGGTATATATATTTCTAACACCTGCATCAAACCAAGTTAAACCTACAAATCCGCTGCTTTCTGTTGCTTCAAATACAGGTCCTATGATGTTTTCATCATTCATAACTGCATGGTAATGTTCAACACTATCCATCATATATGGTAAATTAAATACTGTATATGCATCATTAAAAGCTTCTAAAACTCCAAGACCAACTAATGCAATATCCACTGCTCCTGTTTGTGCAAGTTCAACTGTTTGTGTTTGTGCTCCTAATAGCTCATTAGGAAATATTTGAATATCTATTTCATTATTAGTTTTTTCTTCTACATACTCCTCTAATTTAAGTAAAGCTTGATGCTCTGGATGATTTTCATTTTGTGCATGGGCTATTCTAACAACTCTTTTAGAGCCACTACTTTCAGCACTGGTGCTAGAAGTTCCACAACCTATAAATCCTAATGAAAATGTACTAACAATGCTAACAACTAATAATCTAGCTATTAAACCTTTCTTTTTCATAACTTTCCCCTTCATAAACAATATTTTATTTTTTAATTCCTTAATATCATTTAATTTAATAATTAAAGATATGTTTATCCCAGTTGTTTTTTAAATATCATTTGTCAACCTTTACATCAGGTATTGAGTTTTATTTTCAAGGTAATATGTTAAATATTTATCTTTTAATCCCCTTTCTATTTTCATATTTAATCCTTATAAGTAAATTATATTATATTTTTAAAAACATTTACATATTTTTTTGTCGACAAATATTTCACAAAATATATTTATTTATATTATTCATTAAAATTAACTATTATTTTACTTTTAATAGTTAATAATTGTTAATTATACTCAAATATTATAAAAAAATCTAATCTAAAATATTAATAAAAAACACACCTTTAAGTACTAGGTTAATTCTAATACCTTTAAGGTGTGTCCTTTAAAACAAATTTAGGATTAATATTTACTTTATAAAATACATTTTTTAGTATTTATATTTTAGTACATTCCTTCCATTCCACCCATTCCTGGATTTGGCATTGGAGGATTTTTTTCAGGAATATCTACAACAGCAGCTTCTGTTGTTAAGAATGTTGATGCAACTGATGCAGCATTTTGAAGAGCTGACCTTGTAACCTTTGTTGGGTCAACAATTCCTGCTTTAATCATGTTTTTATATTCATTTCTTAAAGCATCATATCCTATTCCATCTTCACCATCTTTTATTCTCTCTATTATAACAGAACCTTCAACTCCTGCATTATGAGCTATTTGTCTCATTGGTTCTTCTAAAGCTCTAACTATTATATTTATACCTACTTGAATATCAGCTACATCTGAAGTTAATTTAGCTACTTCATTTATAACATTTACGTAAGCTGTTCCACCACCTGGAACTATTCCTTCTTCTATAGCAGCTTTTGTGGCAGCTAAAGCATCTTCTATTCTTAATTTTCTTTCTTTAAGCTCAGTCTCAGTTGCAGCTCCAACTTTTACTACAGCTACACCACCTGCTAATTTAGCTAATCTTTCTTGTAACTTTTCTCTATCAAATTCAGAAGATGTTTCTTCTATTTGCATTTTTATTTGATGAACTCTATTCTTTATTTCTTCTTTATTTCCTCTGCCATTTACAACAGTAGTATTTTCTTTAGTTACTTTAACACTTTCAGCTTGACCTAGCATTTCTATAGTGGTTTCTTTTAAATCTCTTCCAAGTTCTTCAGATATTACTGTTCCACCTGTAAGAATTGCTATATCTTGTAACATTTCTTTTCTTCTATCACCAAATCCTGGAGCCTTAACTGCAACACATGTAAATGTTCCTCTTAACTTGTTAACAACTAATGTTGCCATAGCCTCACCTTCAATGTCTTCGGCTATTATTAAAAGCTTTCTTCCACCTTGAACTATTTGTTCTAAGATTGGTAATATATCTTGTATGTTAGTTATTTTCTTGTCTGTTATTAAAATATATGGATTATCTAATTCAGCTTCCATTTTTTCTGTATCTGTTACCATATAAGCTGAAACATACCCTCTATCAAATTGCATACCTTCAACAACATCAAGTTCTGTTTCCATAGATTTTGATTCTTCTACAGTAATAACTCCTTCATTGCCTACTCTTTCCATAGCATCTGCAATTAATCTACCTACATTTTCATCTGCTGCTGAAATTGCTGCAACTCTTGCAATATCCTCTTTGCCCTCTATAGGTTTTGAAATATTTTGGATTCCATCTACTGCTTTATCTACAGCCATCTTTATACCATTTCTTATAAGCATTGGATTTGCACCAGCAGTAACATTTTTTAATCCTTCTCTCATTATAGCTTGAGCTAAAAGTGTAGCTGTAGTTGTTCCGTCTCCTGCTACATCATTAGTCTTTGTTGCAACTTCTTTAACAAGTTGAGCTCCCATGTTTTCATATGGGTCTTCAAGTTCTATTTCTCTTGCTATAGTTACACCATCATTAGTTATAAGTGGTGACCCAAATTTTTTGTCTAATATAACATTACGTCCCTTTGGCCCTAAAGTCACCTTAACAGTATTAGCAAGCTTATCAACACCTTCTTGCATAGCTCTTCTTGATTCTTCACCAAATAATATTGTTTTAGCCATAAATAAAAAACCTCCCAAATACTTTAATTATATATTCTAATCTTCAATTATTATTTCAATTTCTATGACTTAATTAGTCTACAACTGCTAATATATCGTCTTGTCTTAAAATAGTGTATTCGTTACCTTCAACTTTAACTTCTGTTCCTGAATATTTTGAGTATAAAACCTTATCCCCTACTTTTACTTCCATGTCTATTCTTTTTCCGTCAGATATAGCTCCAGGTCCTACTGCTACAACTTGTGCTTCTTGTGGTCTTTCTTTAGCTGCTCCAGTTAAAACAATACCGCTTTTTGTTGTTTCCTCAGCCTCTAATTTCTTTATAACGACTCTGTCTCCAAGTGGTTTAATATTCATTAAGAACTCCTCCTTAAATATAAAACTAATATTTTAGTATTATTTAGTTAGCACTCACTACTTTAGAGTGCTAATATTAATATTATAATAGACAATTTATGAATTAATTTCAACAGTAAAGATTACCATTTTATTAAATTAAATCTCTATTTCTTTTGTTTATTATTAAATATCTTTAGTTATCTCATTTTTCCTCTTATTTTCTAATTTTAAAAAATATATAAAAAATCATTTTACATATTTTAAATTATGTCAATACTTAAAGTATTGTTTATTTTAATTTTTGATATGTCTTTATAAATAGTTATACTTCATCTCAAATAATGATAATTTTAACTAATAAAGTAATTTTATAAACTAACCTTTTTATTATTAACTAATATTACCACAATTATGTATATTAAAAATAAGAAATTTTATTCTTAAAAATATAAAAAACTATAAAAGGAGATTTTAATTTTGATTAAAAAAATAATACTTTCATTATATTTATTTGTATTATCAATATCTTTTTCTATTATATTAGTAATAAATTTTTCTATACCTATTCATAAATTATTTGTTAAATCTACAAATTTGGACTTAATAACAAACCTCTCTCCTGAAAATATACAAAGAGATTATAATAGTGTAATAAATTACTTAAGATTTCCTTGGGTAAATAATTTAAATACAAAGTATTTTTCTGTAGGTTCTATCGCTAGACTACACTTTCAAGAAGTAAAAAATATTTTTTCCTTAATATTTATATTATTTATAATAACTTTACTTATAGGAATTATTTTTTATTATTTTTATGGTAGATTATTTCTAATAAATGTAATTAAAAGTCTTAATTTTTATTTTTATTTGAATATATCCCTTATCTCTATTTTTCTAGGACTTATATTTCTTAATTTTTCTGCAATTTTCATCTTATTTCATCACATACTTTTTAACAATAATTATTGGATTTTTAATCCTATTAAGGACTCAATAATATTAATTCTTCCTGAAGACTTCTTTATGCTATGTGCAATACTTATTATAGGGATTAGTTTACTTATTTCTTTTAGTTGTAAATTATATTATAATAAGAATAAAAATTTTTTGACTCTAAATAATATAGTTTAATTTTTATTTAATATATTATTAATTTAGATGAGTTTTAAAATTAATAACAACGATTTTAAAATAAAAATATAATTACATCTAAAGTAAATAGGAGGTTACGGTTTTTCTT